>JBHHWO010000030.1:0-39149 GCA_046756565.1 Thermoanaerobaculia bacterium
GGGTCTCCGGAGCCCGGCCTCGCCTTCGAGGAGATGGTGCGAACCTACGCGCGGTTGATCCGAGCCGCGGTAGGCCGCGTGTCAGGCGGCCGGGCCGCGAGCGTGGCCGATGACGTGGAGCAGCGGGTGTTTCTGCAGTTGTGGCGGCAGGTCAAGAATGAGCAAAAGATCCGCCACCTGTCCTCTTATATCTACAGTGCGGCGGTTCGAGAGACCGTTCGTGTGCTGAGGAGCGAGCGTCACTTTGGAGAGCAGCAAGAGACCGAGGGCATGCCGACACAAGCGGCTTCGGGGCCTCGAGAGGCTCTCGAGGCGAGCGAGCTCCGGCGGCAGATCACGGAGGCTCTCAAAACGCTGAGCCCGAGGCGGCGGCGAGCGGTCCAAGCTCACCTTGCCGGATACACGGTGAACGAAATCATGGGACTTTTCGGCTGGTCTTACAATAAAGCCCGCAACTTGATCGCGCGGGGCAAGGCGGAGCTGCGACGGGCCCTGATCGAGCGAGGTGTCCATGACTGAAAGAAAGAGCCTGTCCCTGATGCCTGGAGCCTCCTGGCAATGGGCAGTGAGCGACCACCCGGGCGAAGAGAGTTGGGAGCGGCTCGCGACCGGTGCGGTATCCGGCGACGAGCGCCTGGCGATCCTGGATCACGTGGTGGCCTGCGCCGAGTGCACCAGGATCTACCGGGCATTGGTCGTGCTCGAGGAGAACGCTCGGGAGATCGAGCCCGAGCTCCCCGCCGGCGGGTTGATCATCGAGCCCGAGAAAGGTCGCCGGTTCGACTCGAAGACCCTGTTCGGCGGCCTGGCGCTCGCGGCAGCCGCCGCACTGGTTCTCCTGGTGAGGGTACCGGGTCCGTCGCCCTTGCCTGAGGGAGACCGAGAGGTGACTCGCGCGCCCGGTGCCGAGCGACCTGTCCTTCTGGAGCCCGGGGAAGGGGCTGCTTGGACCTCGGCCTTCAGGTGGCAAGTCCTCGACGGCGCCACCGGCTATCGACTCGAATTGCTGGATGCGGTCGCCGAGCCCCTCTGGGCGGCGGACGTGGGCACAGTCGTCGTGCTCGACTGGCCGGCCGAGGTCGAGAGACGTCCCGGGCGCCACTACTGGCGGGTGATCGCGATCCTCGGCTCGGGCACCGAAGTGGCCTCCGAGCTCGCCAGCTTCGAGGTCGTGCCCGCCGACTGACGGATCGGCCTCAGCGCCAGTCCCCGATCAGCTCGAAGCCGGCCCAGTGGAAGGGGCCGGTGCTGGTCGGACCCGCGTCTCCCCGGATGAAGTCGAGCTGTGCGGCTCGCAGGGCGGCGTCCTTTGTGTCACCAGCGGCGAGACCGGTGTAGAAGCGCCGCATGAGCTCGGCGGTGGATCGATCCGAGACGGTCCAGAGCGTGGCGAGCAGCGATCGGGCGCCGGCGAACTGAAAGGCCCGCGCCAAGCCCATGAGCCCCTCGCCGCCGAGATCCGCGCCCAGAGCCGTTTGGCAAGCCGACAGGGTGACCAGATCCGCATCCAGACGCACCGTTTCGAAGACCTCCCACGCCTGCAGCAGTCCGTTGTCCTGGCCGGCGGCCGGCGCTCCGGTGGCCGACAGGACAAGGGAGGAGTTGAGGGGCGAGCGCTCGTCCAACAGGCTGTGGACGGCGAAGTGCAGGATGTCCACATCCGCAGCGACGGATCTGACACGAGCCTCGGTGGCCTTTCTGCCCGTGTAGATGCGCGCCTGCCTGCCGAAGATTGCGGAGACCGAGTGAGCCTCCTCGCGGCTCTCCGGCAGCGGACCCAGCGCCGAGCCTCGCCCGGGATCTCCGCCGGCCACGGTGGACGGGCTCACCGCGTCGGCGAAGACTGCGACTCGGCTAGAGCCTGCGCCGGCGCCCTCACGCCGCGCCGCCCGCAGCTCGGCGTAGAGAGTCGCCGACAGAATCCGGTGAATGGGCTTCGACTCGACCAGGAACCGGTGTGGGCGCTCGACCGCTTCGCCGAAGGCCGGCAGGACCAGCGCCGAGAAGGGTAGGACGTGGAGCGGTCCGTCGGGCGAGATCAGCAGCCGATCGGCTCCGGCGATGGCGTCGGTCGCCGGCTCCAGAACCTGCTCGAAGAGCCTCCGGCCCTGTTCGAGCAGGGCCGTCTCGGCCTCTTCTCCTGCGCCCCGGCGCTCTATCAGCGCCAGGAAAATCTCGACCCGGCGCGCCAGAGCCTCTCGACCCACCGGCAGCCGATGCACCGCGAGGCCAGGCCCCGGAGCCGTGGCCGGGTGGACGACGAAGAGCCAGCCGTGTTGCTCGGCGACCACGTAGGACAGCAGCAGGGTGCCCGGGTCCAGGGCTTTGCGGGCGCCGTCGAGATCCGCGGGCTGCGGGTGGCGGAGCGCCGCCGCCCGCGGGGACTCCGCGCGCAGCTGCCGCTTGAGCCGGTCGAACTCGTCGCGCAGCTCGCGCTGGCGCGTCAGGAGGCCCGCGAGCTGCTCGCCCTCGGTCTCTCGGCTCAGGCGGCCGAGCCTGCCTTGCAGCCGATCGTACTCGGCCTCGATTCGGGTCCGAGCCCGGTCCAGATCGGGCGGAATCTGGATCGAGAGGTCCAGCTCCCGCTCGGCCAGCAGCGCCAGGAGAGTGCGCGCCCGAGACCGCTCCAGCATGTCAAAGGCGTCCCTCTCCCGGCCGCTCTCGACCAGGAGGTCGATCAAACGCTGGTAGAACGGCAGGTACTTGGTGCCGAACTCGGCACGGATCTCCTGCCGCCCGCCGAGCCGTTCGGTCTGCTTCTCCAAGGCCTCGATCGACCGATAGAAGAGCCCGAGCGCCTCCTTCCGGTCCCCGCCCGCCTGGGCGATCCGCGCCAGCGCCTGGAGGGAGTCCGCCTCGAAGGCGGAGCCCGGCAGGGATCGCTCGCGAATCTCGAGTGCCCGGCCGTGCAGGCTCACGGCTTCGGCGACACGTCCGCGCGCCAGGACCACCTCACCGAGAAGGTAGAAGCTGTTCGCCGACTGGTACCCACCCGTAGCCTTTGCCTCCCGGATACCGAGCGCATCCCGGTGGAGCTTCTCCGCCTTCTCCAACTCGCCGCGCCCTTGGGCGACCGAAGCGAGGTTCTCGAGGGCGATTGCAACTGTCAGGCTACCCGGCGCCACCTTCTGTTTGAGGGCGAGAGACCGCTCGAACAGCGGCTCCGCCGTGTCCCAGTCGTTTCTCTGCAACGCCAAGTCGCCCAGGTTGTTGAGGATCGTGGCGGCAAGCCTGCTCTCGGGAGCGAGCGTCTCCATGACGCGGAGGGCGCGGCGCAGGAGCGTTTCTGCCAGCGCGAGATCCTCGCGATGGGTGAGGACGATCGCCAGGTTGTTCAGATCGGCTGCGAACCGGCTACTGCCCGGGATCAGAGCTTCGTCGATCGCGAGGGATCGGCGCTGGAGCTCTTCCGCGGTGACCAGGTCGTTGCGGACCCACGCCAGCCTGCCCAGGAGGTTGAGGGCGAGCGCCTCCTCGAGGGTCTCAGCACCGCGGCTCCGCGCGAGCTGCAAGCTCTCCCCGAAGAGGGCTTCCGCTTCCTCGTACTCGCCCTGGCGCATCTTCACCAGTCCCAGCCGTGCCGTAGTCTCGGCCCGTTCCAGGCCCCGGAAACCGAGATCTTCTTGGAGAGCCACGGCTCGAGCGAAAAGCCGCTCCGCTTCGGCGAGCTTGCCGCGTCCGATCTCGATGACGCCGAGATCGGTGAGGCTTGCCGCCACTTGAAGGCTTTCGGGGCGGATCTTCGACCGGAGCTCGAGCGCCTGGCGGTGGAGATCTTCGGCTCGATCGCGCTCCCCCCGGACTCGTGCCAGCCGGCCGAGCCCGGTTAGAGTGTCCGCCAGGAGCAGGCTTTCGGGCGCCTTCTCGAAGGCGATCTTCAGGGCGGCGTCGAAATGAAGCTCGCTTTCCTCCCTCTGATCGCGCAGGGCGGCTACCGCTCCGAGGCAGTTGTGGCTCGCAGCGGCATCCAGGCCGTCGGCCTCGTATCTCTGCTGGAGAGCCAGCCCCCGGCCGCAGAGCTCGATCGCTTCGGTCAGCTCGCTGAGCTTCGAGGACAGCCGCCCCAGCCGGCTCAGGTTGGCGGCGACCGCCGGGCTGTCGGGGGATGCTGCCTCCCGGCCCGCCAGCGCCTCTCGGGTCAGTTGCCGGGCGCCGTCTAGGTCACCCTCCTCTTCGAGCTCTAGCGCGCGACGGTCGAGACTCTCCGGATCGACCGCATCCGTCTGGTGCGGACCGTCCCGCGCCGTCTCGACGCCGAGGAAAACGATCCCGACGGCGAGCGCCAGCCCGATGAGGAGGATCCATACCCTGCGCATACGCTCCCGATGCAGGGTTCCCACTGTATCGCGTGTCGACGTCGGGTTCGTCTTTCTGGAGGTCGAGACCGCGCCGACTGAGCAAATCCCCGATTTCGGGACTCTCATAGGGGAAGTGTGGTGGCCTTGGAGCAGTCGAGAATGAGGCAGTACCGAGAGCGACGGGAGGGGCCGCGCTCTGGAGCCGCGCCCGGCAGCCAATAACGGGTGGTTGAAGCGCATTGGGACCAGATAAGGAGGACGACTCGATGAGACAAACGAGGTTGAACATCAAGCTTGTTCCGGCACTACTGACCGCTCTGATCGCCGCGCCGCCGGGGATGGCCGAGGGCGTCAGCGACGTTCCGCTTGCCACGGAGAACGCCGGCACGAGCGGCATCAGCTGGCAGCTTTCGGCCAGTTACGAGGAGGTCCTGCTCACGGTGAGTGGGCCAGGCTACGGGCGAACCGAGGTCTTCCGTGGCGGCGCCAGCCCGAGCTTCCAGGCCATTGCCGCGAGCGGCGCGCCGCTCGCCAACGGCCTCTACAACTACGAGATCCGCGTCATCCCGCAGCCGCCGGCCTATCTGGTCTCCGCCGTTCAGCGGGCGGCGGATGATCGCGACGAGGAGGCCTACATGCGGCTGAGCACGGAGCTCCAGGACTGGGGGACGGACCTCGAGTCGATCAAGCAGTCGGGCAGGTTCCGGATGGTGGGCGGCTCGCTCGAGATGATCCACGACAGCGATCGGGAGGCGACGGAGTGATCCGGATGACGACACGGGAACTGCGCCCCCTCGGCGTCGCTTTGGCGCTGCTTCTCGCCGGCTCACGACTGTTGACAGCGGACGTCATTCAGACTCCGGCAATTGTCGAGGGGCGGGTTGAATCGATGGTGGCGGTTCGTCCGGAGGTTGTGCTGGATCACGCGGATATTATCAGTACGGACAAGATTGCGATTTCAACCAACGGGCTCGTGTTCGATATCAAAAGGGTCGGGAGCTCCCCATTCCTTTCGGCCGAGGCCGGGGCATCGGGGCACTCTCTCTTTATCGAGTCGACCGGTGACATCGGTCTCGGCACGAGCACCCCGACGCAAGACCTCCATGTTGCTGGGGGCGACATCCAGCTCAATCCTACGGGCACCGATGATTCCTGGCGTCTCAATCCCGGTCCGCTGGGACTGTGGTTCCGCCACAATGACTCCACTGAGACGATCTCGGTGAAGTTCCAGGAGGACACGCCGACAGACAGTCTGGTCGTGGCCCAGGGTGGTGTCGGCGTCGGGACGGCTCTGCCGGCCGAAAAACTTCACGTCTCGGGAGGAGACGCGAAGATCAGCGACACCGAGGCGGAGCTCATCCTCGACGACACCGACACGACCGGTGATGACTTCACTTTGCGCACCACGGCCGCCAGGGGTGGTCAAGAGTTCGTCATCGAGGATGGAGGAGGATCCGTCACTATTCCCTTTTCGATCACGACCGGTTCGTTGGACAACGCGGTCGTGATCGATTCGACGGGCGTGTCGCTGTCGTCGAGCCGCTCGGTCAAGGCGAACATCGAGCCGGCGATCCCATCGGTGCTGCTCGCCGAACTGGCGACGCTACCCATCTACACCTGGAGCTACGCCAGCGACGCTCGTGGCGCGACGCACATCGGTCCGATGGCCGAGGACTTCTACCACCGCTTCGGCTTCGGAGGAGACGAAAGGCGCATCTCCTCGATCGATACTGCCGGTGTTGCGTTGGCGGCCATTCAGGCGCTCCACCGGAACCTCGAGGAGGGGGACGCCGAGCTTGCCGGGTTGAAAGCGGCCGTCGAACTGTTGCTCGCCGAGCGCGGTTTGGCACTTCAGCAGGCGACGGAATGATCCGGATGAACACACGAGAACTCTCGCACCGGCTCACCGTCGGTTTGGCGCTGCTTTTCGCCGGCTCAAGGCTGCTGACAGCGGACATCATTCAAACTCCGGCACTTGTCCAGGGGAGGTTTGAATTATTTCTGGGGGAAGTCTTTAAGCCGGAGGTCGTGCTAGATACCGTGGATCTCGATGGTCCAGTGGACAACATTGCGATCTCGACCAACGGATTCGTATTCGATATCGAAAGGGTCGGGAGCTCCCCGTTCTTGTCGGCCGAGAACGCGGCACCGGGGCACTCTCTCTTTATCGAGTCGAGCGGTGACATCGGTCTCGGCACGACCACTCCGACGCAAGACCTCCATGTCGCAGGGGGCGAGATCCAGCTCAATCCTACGGGGACCGACGATTCCTGGCGTCTCAATCCCGGTCCGCAGGGACTGTGGTTCCGCCACAATGACTCCACCGGGACGGTCTCGGTGAAGTTCCAGGAGGACTCGCCGACAGACAGTCTGGTCGTCGCACAGGGCGGTGTCGGCGTCGGGACGGCTCTGCCGGCCGAGAAGCTTCACGTCTCGGGAGGAGACGCGAAGATCAGCGATACCGAGGTGGAGCTCATCCTGGACGATACCGACACGACCGGCGATGATTTCACGTTGCGCACCACGGCCGCCACTGGGGGTCAAGAGTTCGTCATCGAGGATGGGGGCGTCTCTACTACCATTCCCTTTCGGATCGCCACCGGTTCGTTGGACGACGCGGTCGTGATCGACTCGACGGGCGTGACGTTGTCGTCGAGCCGAGCGGTCAAGGCGAACATCGAGCCGGCGGTCCCGTCGGTGCCGCTCGCCGACTTGGCGACACTGCCCATCTACACCTGGAGCTATGCCAGCGACGCTCGTGGCGCGACGCACATCGGCCCGATGGCCGAAGACTTCTACCACCGCTTCGGCTTTGGAAGGGACGAGAGGCGCATCTCTTCAATCGATACCGCCGGAGTTGCCTTGGCGGCCATTCAAGCGCTGCGCCGGAAGCTCGAGGAGCGCTACGCCGAGCTTGCCGAGTTGAAAGCGACCGTCCAGTTGCTGCTAGCCGAGCGCGGCGAATGACGTCTATGCGGGCGATCCGTTCGCCTTGTGTCATCTTAGACTCTCTGGATTCGAGCTTCTTGAACTTCGTCAGATAGCGAGCCCGATCTCACCGTCTACTCCGCCGTCGCCGCCGTCGCCGGCCACCGCGAAGCCTTATCGGCGGTCGCCTCCTCCCGACCAGGGCAAGGGAAGAAGACCTTGTCACCTTCGGATCGGATCGGCCTCAGCGCCAGCCCGATGAGGAGGATCCATACCCTGCGCATCCGCTCCCGATGCAGGGCTCCCACCGTATCGCGTGTCGTCGTCGGGTTCGTCTTTCTGGACGTCGAGACGGCGCCGACTGAGCAAATCACTCATTAGCGGACTCTCATAGGGGCAGAGTGTTAGGAGGGATCCGGAGCGTTCCAGCCGGTTGCGAACGGAGGAGGCGAAAATGAGGCAGTACAAGACCGACAGCAGAAGAATAGTCCTGGCCCTGCTCCTGGCGGCGGCGATCTCCTCTTACCCCGCGCCCTCGAGGGCCGAGGTTTCGATCGGGGTCAACAACGTCCTCCAGGTGGCTGCGACCGAGAACAGCAGCGTACAAAACTGCCAATCCCTGCTCGACGCTCTCGCCGGCATCACCGACAGCTCGCGTGTCAACCGCTACGTTGTGCGTCTCGAGCCGGGGACCTACCGGTGCAGCACCCCTATCGTGCTGCCCGAGGGTGTCTCTCTTCAGGGCATGGCGGGACGGGCGTATACGACCATCCTGAGCACGGTCGACAGCGCATTGTTCGGGGCTGTCCACATGCAGAGCCACACCGAACTGGCGAACGTTATGGTGATCAAAATCCTCGAGAACCCCACCAACGGCGGCATCGCCGTCAGTGCCTGGTCCCTGTCACTGCCCGTCAATGGCGTCCGGCTGACCAACGTCCGGCTCGTGGCGGGACCCAATCCTCCCAACCGTCACTCTCTGCACGCACGAAACGCTGTGGTCACCGTGAAGTCGTCGATCCTCACACAGATCTCGTATCTCGATTCGGCTGCGGTCGTCAACTTCCACTACTCGCGCATCAATGGAGTTTCGGTGAACGGTGGCTCCCTAGCCGTCTGCCGCCACACGGACGATCTACTTTGGTTGGAGCTCAACCAGTTCTGTGGCCCTTGACGAGATCGCGAGGGTCTTCTGGATGACGCCGAAGGAGCAAATCCCCGATTACCGGACTCTCATAGGGAAAGAGTGTAGTGCGGGGATCCTCGGCGCGTTCCAAACGGTATCGGCATGGAGGAATCAAGAATGAGGCAGTACAAAACCGACGGCAGGAAACGGGCCCTGGCTCTGCTCCTGGCGGCGGCCTGTTCTTACCCCGCGACCTCGAGGGCCGAGATCTCGATCGGGGTCAACAACGTCCTTCAGGTGGCCGCGCCCGGGCCCACCGTCAGCGACAACTGCCAATCCTTACTCGACGCTCTCGCCACGATCACCGACAGCTCGAGCAGCAACCGCTACGTCGTGCGTCTCGAGCCGGGGACCTACACATGCAGCACGTCCATCGTGGTCCCCGAGGGGGTCACGCTCCAGGGTATGGCAGGCCGTCAGTACACGAAAATCTACGGCACCGTCGATAGTTCGCTCTTGGGGGTCGTTCATCTGCAGAGTTTCACCGGACTCGCGAACGTGTGGGTGCGCAATTTCGGGGACAACAAGGGCAGCGGCGGCATCGCCGTCAGCGTATGGTCTTTCTCACCCCTGGTCCAAGGTGTCCGGCTGAGCAATGTCTGGCTCCAAGGGGCGCCCAGTCCTCCCAATAACCACTCCCTGTTGGCGCTCGGCTCTCTGGTTGGTGTGCATTCCTCGCTTTTCACCCAGTTGGCATATCTCGATCTGGGTGGTTCAGTCCGTTTCCACTACTCGCGCGTCAATGGGGTTTCGGTGAACGGCGGATCCGACGCCAGATGCTTTTTCTCGGACAAATCGAATTGGCAGGAGCTCAACCAGGTGTGTGGCCCATGACGACGCTTGTGCCATCGTTCAGGCGGACGCGACGACGCCCGACCCTGTCCGTCGGCTTGGGCCTTGTCCTGCTGCTGGGGGCGGCGGAGCTCGAGGCTTCGATCCGAGTGAATCGTGTCATTCAGGTGACGCCCGACCCCCAGTCAGCTGCCGCCAGCTGCGTCCGGTTGCGCCAAGCCCTGATTCCTCTGGTCGACGGCTCGATCGACAATCCTTATATTGTCAACCTCGAATCCGGGGAGTACGATTGCGGCACCTCGACGGTGATCGTCCCCGAAGGCGTCTGCCTGCAAGGCATGGGGCACTGGAGCCTGACTCGGATCATTGCCCACGTGGATCACGAGTCTCTCGGAGCGATTCATCTTCTCCGAGGGAGCCAGCTGCGCAACGTCGAAGTGATCAACTTTTCTTCAGATTCCACCCCCGAAAACGGGGGAATCGTGGTGAGCCTCTTCGACCCGGGGAGCTCCGTCGACCAGATCGAGATTTACGGAGTCAATCTGAGCCCGGCGGCAAACCCACCCAACAACTATTCGATCGAAGCGAACGGTGCGTTTCTTCGGGTCGTCCGCTCGCAGCTCTTCAATACTGTCCACGCCAACGGTTCGATCATCGGCATCCGGGACTCGGTCATCCAGGACACGTTTGTCGAAGGAGGCTCGCAGCTGAGGTGCTCGTTCACGCGCTTTGTGGACGGTACGCAGGCCACCCAGTCATGCCAGATGCCCCCGCCATGAGGACCCACCATGTTCCAGGGCGTGTCCTCACGCTGATCAACCTGGTGCTGCTTTGTTCGAACCCTGCCACCTGGGCCGGAGACGGGCTCGTAGCCCTGCAGACGGCCGACTCGTCCTGCCCGGACGACAGCGGCGCGATCTACGTCGACTGCGGCAACGGCACGGTGACCGATAACCGAACCGGGCTGGTGTGGTTGAAGAACGCGAACTGTATCGGCTCGGCCGGCGGCGGAGCTGGTAGTCCACTCGGGAAGGTCGACTGGTTCACGGCGATGGAGTTCGTGGCCGGTTTGTCGGACGACCCCTCGAGGGACGCGGCGGCGGACGACTGCGGCCTATCGGATGGCTCGTCGCCGGGGGAATGGCGCCTGCCGTCCAGGCCGGAATGGGAGGTGATGATCGCGGACGGGGTGGCTCTCGGCTGCACTTCCAGTGGGTTTGGAGGCCCATCGATTACAGACGACTCGGGCCTACAGTGCTGGCAAGAGGGCCCTGGTAACAGCTTTAGCGGCGTAGTGTCGTTCTTCTATTGGTCGGCTGGTACACGCATCCAATTCCCCACGAACGCCTGGGTCCTGAGCCTGAACGGCGGCTTCGTCGCCAGCGGCGACAAGGGCAGCAGCGACGCCTATGTGTGGTCGGTTCGCGGCGGGCAATGATTCGGTCCTTGGAAACCGAGTGCCCTTGCTGCTCGAAGACGTGGCACCTCTGCCGGACACCCCAGCCGCAATCCTTGAGAAGGAGGCTCGATGTGAAGCAAACAACGGACAAGAGGGTGTCAGCTCCTGCAGGGGCGCAGATGCTTGTCCTCGCAGTCGTCCTGGTCTTGGCGGCGGTGCCTCCCGTGGATGCCCAGACGGCGATCTCGGCCGACGGCCTGGTCGAGTCGACCACCGGCGGGTTCCGGTTCCCGGACGGAACGGTGCAACTGACGGCGATGCCGCCGGGCTCGGCGCCGGTGGAGGCGACGGGTCAGCTGGGCTGCTGGAACGGCTCGGGGACCGGGATCTCGTGCTCCGGGACGGGCCAGGACGGGGAGCTGCAGCGGGGTGTGAATCTGCCGACGCCGCGGTTCACCGACGGTTGCCGGCGACTGGCGCTTGCCGAACATCAAAGAGTTGTCGAGCCTTGTGGACTACGGAGAAAGGCTCCCGAGTTTGCCCTCGGGACATCCCTTCACGAGCGCAGGGCCGGGCACCTACTGGTCGTCTACTACTACTCTTGGAGACACGACGCTTGCGTGGCTCGTGAACCTCGCCGATGGCGGGGTCGACTTCTTCGGCATCAAGACCAACGACAACGCTGTCTGGCCGGTTCGTGGCGGACAATGATCGGAGTTTCGAGATGAAGACTGTGGGAATACTGGCGGCAGGATTTGCACTGCTCGTGCTGTCGCCGTGTCTATGAGGTCGACCCGCTCTTGTGCCCGTTCTGTGGCGCCGAGACGAAGATCCTCGCCTTCATCCTCGACTTCGCCCTCGCGCCGCTCCCTCATTCCCCCAGGCGCACCGGCGTGCAGCCGCTTATGCTCAGGCGCGCGGGATCGGACAGTGTGTAGGGCCCCGGATAGGAGCCTTGCCGGATCAGCACGAGCCGGCGAGGGCCGCAGGCATTCTGGATGCCGTCCCCAAGCGACGGGAAGGGCAACAGTCGGGTCCCAGCCCACGGGAGACCCGTGGAGCTCTCGACGTAGGCCGCGTTGCCGTGATCGCGAATCGCACAGTCGGACAGGCACGCGGGCAAGCTGCACCCGTCGCAGGCTTCACCGCAGGGTGCCCTGCCCGCGTAACAGGTGCTGCGGGCGGCGATGCGATCGACATTGTCGAAGCGCGGGTCGGTGTAGTACAGGTGGCGCAGAGAGGAGTTCCAGTTGGCGAACCACTCCCGGCCGCAGTCGTTCAGGTCGGAACTCGAGCAGGTCAGTTGTCCGCTCTTTTCCAGGATGCGCAGCGTGACGATCTCCTCGCACCAGAAGCACAGCCGCCCGTGGTCGCGCAGATTCACGAAGTCGCCCGACAGGTTACATGCGTAGTTCTCGTGCTTTCCGTTCATCAGGCACCTGTACTCGGAGTGCCAGACTCCGCCATCGTCTTCGCCGCCACGATAGAGATTACCCACCAGGGAGTCCGGGTCGGGGTTGTAGATTCCGCTTGGCGCGATGTGCGCCCAGCTGTTGCCGCAGTGCGTATACGTGTACGTCAGGTTGGACAGCAAGAAGACCGAGCGGTCCTCCGGCGCGGGATCGTTGCGACTCGCGGCGCGGCCGCGTTCGCTGATGTACTCATCCTCCAGGTACGCAAAGGCGTGGCCGAACTCGTGGATCTCGTTGCTGGCGAAGGCCACGTTGACGGGTGCATTCGTGCCCCCGAACTCGACGCGGCGGGTTCGACCGCTCGGTGGGCACCCGCTGGCCTCGGAGCAGTCCGGATAGTCGGCCCGCACCAACATGACGACGTAGGTGTGGCTGTACATGTTCGCCAGCTGGTTGTGGATGATCGGCTCGGAGTCGCCCGGAACCACGACGTTCAGACCCCCCGGGTAGACGGCGGGGTTGAACGGCTGTCCGACGCCGGCCACGGCGTTCATCGAGGACGCCAGCCGAATGCGAAACTCGACGTTCGCCGAGGCGGCGTCATTCCACCAACCGTCGTTGGAAACCTCGCCGTCGGTGGTGATCTTGACGCGGTAGTGGGATCCGCGGCTCGTGGAGGCGCGCTGCGCAGAGCCCACGAAGACGGCTCGCACGCGGAAGGCCTGGGGAAAGAACGTGTACGGGACGATCCCGTCGGTGCCGCATGGCGGATCCATGCCGCACAAAGCTGCGCAGGAGCCGAACAGGCTCTCGTACCAGTTCTCCGCGTCGGCGAAGAAGGCGTTTGTTTCGCTCATCAGGTACCCGTCGCCCAGAATGACGACATCGATCACCTTGTTCCAAGGTATGACGTACTCGCCGCCGTGCTCGATGTCGGGCATGCAACGGACTCCGCTCGACCCGTCCGGCCAATACGGGTCCAGCTGTTGCACCACCGGCGCCGGCTGGGCCGGCAGGTGGGCGGCCGCCCCGAAGAGCAGAAGAGCAATGGCGAGCAGATTGCGTTGGTTCATGATCCGGTCCCTCCACACTGATCTCAGCGCTACTGCAGACTCACCAGCACCAGGACCCTCCCGAGGCCGCTTGCCAGGGAGGTCATCGCCTTTCCGATGACCGCGCCCTGGGCCCGCGCGTGGTCCACGGCCTTCATCGCGCGTCCGGGCGAGTCGGCCGTGGTGAGCAGATCGCCGACCTCGATCCCATTGGCGGCGGCGTCACAGAGGACCCAGACACGACCGCTCAGCGCGATCGGCGGACCGACCTCGCCCGGCGCGGCGGCTCCCAGCACCGCACCTGCCGAAAGACCGTTGGCGCCGCTGACCACGCCCACGACGCGGCGGTTGTAGGCCTGCCGCGACAGACGCAGCTTGCCGGGATTGGCGGGGTCAATCTCGACCACCTGACCCGGCGCGAGTGGCTCGCTGACCGGGAACTTCTCAGCGAGGTCGGCCCCCTGTATCTCCAGCACCTTGACCGTAGCCACGCCGTCGACGCGCAGAGCGGTGCCTGCGGGATCAGTGTGCGAAATGACGGCCGTCGGCACGTTCGAGCTGGCTCCGGTCAGCGACAGTGCCGACATCAGGGCGCTGGTATCTGTGACGTCGACGTAGATTCCTCCTCCCGGCCCATCTTGATGAAGCTCGATGCCCCAGCCGAACTGATTGTCGCGTATTTCCAGGCGCGCCCCCGGATTGGGTTCGCCGATTCCGACATTGCCGCCGCCGGCAGCGCTGATCAGCACGTGGCCGCCCTCGGGGTTGAGAGACAGAGTGGAGGCGACGCCGTTGTCGCGGGCGCTGACCGCGCTTGGGTCGATGGTGAGGTTGGGGCCGGTCGGCTGACCGAGCACCAGTGAGTCCGCCGCGAACGCCGCAGAGACGCTCGTGAGGGCGGCCAGCGCCGTGCATGGGAGGATTCTGGTGAGTGTCATCGTACTCTCCTTCTGATCCGGAGGTTCGCCGCCCGCCGCGCCGCGATCCTGCCGCGCTGGCGGTCTCGGGCCGGGCTGGATGAGCGGTGCCTGGGGGCGGCCCCCACCGCGCGAATCACGCGGCAACCGTCTCCCCGACGCTGACTATCGCTTGGGTGATCCTAGGACCAAGAACGCGTATGCGAACCACCCGAAGGAGTGGGCATCCTCGGCGTTCTGCGTGCGCTCGCCTTCGGCCGTCGCCGACTGGCCTCCCTGCAATGCCTGTTCGGCTCGTTTGCCAGCCAGGGGCGCCATAGGCCAGAAGTCACGGGTTCGGAGCGTGACCTTTGGCAGATGCCGCAGATGTCGAGACCGCCTACGCTTCGGTTCATCGCATCCATGAGCCTATCCGCGCACGAGACCCGATTCGACCGGCCCGGAACGCTCCGGAGACCGGGCCCCATCGGGCGGATCGTCCGCCTGCTGCTCGGGATCTGGCTCCTGGTGGTTTGCTGGTCGTACTTGGGCTACCCCGGGATGTTCGTGCGCGCCACTCCGCCATGGGAGGTGCTGATAGGAATCGCATTCGCTCTCTGGCTGATTCCGCCCATAGTGAACATCGGTTGGGGCACGAACTGGAAGGCCTGGCCACGCTACGCGTCCTGGGGCGTCCTCATCGCCTGGGCGGTCGCCAACGGGTTGCTCACCGGGAGCCTCTGGAGTCCGGGCCTCGGACGCTTCGCCCGGATTCTCTGTCTCTACGCATTCGGTCACTTGGGCTTGTCGTTCGTGCTGGCCGCAGCGATCGCCACGCCCGGCTGCGAGATGCGCGCCATCCCGCATCTGTGGACCCTGCTCACAGGCAAGGCGACCAAAGAGCACTTCTGTCCAGGCTTCCTCAACGGACTCGACGCATGGGAGAGAAGGCGGAAGACGGGATCAACGTGATGATCTTCCGGACACTGGTCGTTCTGGGCAGCGCGGTGATCGCCGTGGCGCTCTTTGGAGGCGCAGCAGATGCGTCAACAAGCCCCCGCCAAGATTGGGAGCACCTCGTCGGTTGGTATCAACTCGGCGACGAGCGACAGGCTCTGCTCACATGGGCGGCGGATGGGGACCTGCGACTGGCGGGCCCGGGCGAGCCCTACTTCTCTCACCCCTTCCGATCGCAGCCCGACGGTTCCTTTCTGTGGCAGCCCGACAAAAACGACACGGAACGGACCAGGACGGTCCAATTCCGTGTAGCAGGTGGCGGCCAAACTGTCGGATTCGATTGGGTGAGCGAGGACGGCGACTCAGGATTCGTACCCCGCGTCCACCGTCAGCCCTACGCACTGCGCGAGCTCGAGTATCGAAACGATCAGGTTCGGCTGTCGGGCACGCTTCTGATCCCCGATGCGGAGCAACCCCTGCCGGCCGCAGCGATGATCCACGGCTCCGGTGACAGTGATCGAGACAACCTCTGGTACCTCGCCATCGCCGATCACTTGGCTCGAAATGGAATCGCGGTGTTGCTGCCCGACAAGCGGGGATGCGGTAGGTCGGGCGGGGATTGGAAAACGTCGAGCCTGGAAGACCTCGCCAAGGACACAGGCGCTGCTGTCGAGGCCGTCCGACGCCAGGACGGTGTCGACCCGATCCGAATCGGTCTCTTGGGATGCAGCCAAGGCGGCTCGATCGCACCGCTAGCGGCGAGCCTCACGCCGGACTTGGCCTTCGTCGCCAGCCTGGCCGGGGGCGTCGCAACCTTCAACGAGCTTCTGCTCCACGAGTCACGCCAAACCCTGCGGCAGAACGGACTACCCGGCCTGCTTGCGGACGGCTTTGCGCCGCTGGCAGCCGCGATCGCCAGACTTCGCCGCCCGGTCTGGTGGAAGAAGAACGGCAAGTTCGACCCGCTGCCGTATTGGACTCGACTCGAGATTCCGGCGCTGATCGTCTACGGCGGCGAGGACGAGCAAGACAACGTACCGGTGGCCCTCAGCGTCGAGCGCCTGCGGAAAGCCGGGCCACGCGACCTGAGACTCGAGGTCTACCCCGATAGCGGCCACGCACTCTTCCTACCTGATACGCAGACCGTGCGGCCGGACTTCCTGAGCCTTCTGGCCACATGGATTCACCAGAGCTCAGGCGACGAACTCAGGCAATAAGGCCCAGCTCGACCGCCTTGAGCACGGCCCGCGTCCGATCCCGAACGCCGAGCTTCGAGAGGATATTCGAGATGTGGTTCTTCACCGTGCCCTCGGCCAGCTCGAACGCCCCGGCGATTTCGCGGTTGCTGTAACCGCCGGCCATCAGGCGCAGGATCTCGGACTCGCGCTCGGTCAGCGGGTCCGGCGGATCGAGGCTCTCGAAGTCGTGGCGCAACTCTCCGAGTCCCTTCGAGACTCGATCGGTGAGCGCCGGCTGAATCATCGTGCCGCCGGAAGCCAGGGTGCGAATGGCCTGCGTCAGCTGATCGAGGGAGACGTCTTTCAGAAGAAAACCCTTGGCGCCTGCCCGGATGCCCGAGAGCAGGCTCGAATCATCGTCGAAGGTCGTGAGAATCAGGGTCGGCGGCAGCTGATGCGTGCTACCGAGCCGATCGAGCACGCCCAGACCGTCGAGCTTCGGCATCCTGAGATCGAGAAGCACGACATCGGGCGCCGATCCCGGAATCTCGGCGACAGCCGCTTCCCCGTCTGCCGCCTCGCCGACGACCTCGATGTCGTCGACCAGGTCGAGAAGCGAGTACAACCCTTGACGCACGATCGCCTGGTCCTCGACCAGGAACACTCGAATCATGACGCCGCGCCCCCGAGCGGAATCCAGGCTTCGACCCGAAAGCCCTCTCCCGGCTCGCTCGCAACTTGCAGGCGGCCTCCCAGATCTTCCAACCGCCGCCGCATGCCGGCCAGCCCCTGACCGGGCGTGACCTGCTTTGCGCCGCGGCCGTCATCTCGAGCCCGCACCTCGATTCCGTTCTCCGCCGGTCGAAAATCGATCCAGAGATTTTCGGCGCCACCGTGGCGGGCGGCATTGGTCACGATCTCCTGAACGCAACGGACCAGGGCGTGGGCGCATTCCGGATCAGTGATCTCGACGTCTTGGGTGAGATCGAGATGGACGTTGGGCCTCGGCAGCTCTTCGACAATCGGGGCCAGTGCCTTCGCCAGATCGACCCGTCCGCCACCGCGCACGCTGCTCACCGCTTCGCGCACGTCGCTCAGGAGGAGCTTGGCCAAGGAGTGTGCCTTCTCGACCGACTCCCGCGCCTTGCCCTGCGTTCGGTGACTGGCTGCCTCGAGGTTGAGGCTCAGGGCCGTCAGATGATGACCCAGGAGATCGTGGAGCTCGTCCGAGATCCTCGCCCGCTCGGCCATCCGGCTGCTATCGGCCAAGAGCGCCTGGGTGGCGCGAAGCTCGGCGTTGGCTCGGGCCAGATCGTTTCGGGCACGCGTCTGTCGGGCGGCAAAGTGCGAGATGAGAAGCGCCAGGAGCGAGTACGGCAGCGTAAAAGCGACCGTCAACCCGACCGCCACGTCGGTCGGCCAGTGAAGAATCGCAATCGCCGACTGTAGGCACGTCTGCGCCAGCACCCAGACGATGCCAACCGGAAGCGAGAAGAAGAGGCCGACCTGCGCCGCGACCAGGACCAGCTGCGTGCTCTCGAGACCGGTACAGACGAGATTGAACATCGCCAGCGCAGCGGACGCCTGGACGGCCACCAGCCAGCGCGCGTGGCCCAGGAGCCGTTCGTTGCCGACCGCTCTCGCCGCCTGCCAGAAAGCGATCGCATAGACCATCGCCGCGACGAACCAGAAGGCGAAGCGGCCTGGCGAGAGGCGCATCGTGACCTCCATGAGCTCGAGACCGACCAGGAGCATCAGGACGGCAGGCGTCCCAACCAGAACGAGGGTCACCATTCCGGCCGCTCGCAGCAGCCTTCGCCCGATGCTCCTCTCCTTCGCCATCGCCGAGCTCACATTATAGAGAGCGCCCGGCCGGGACCCGGGTGCCAAAAGTCATGTTCGGAGAAGGTGACTTCCGGCACTGGCGGCGGTTCGTCTCCGACTCCAGGATCAGGACGGATGAAGAACCTGTGGGTCCCACCCACACATCGATCGCCATGGGAGACAAGCCGATGAAGTCCACCACAAAACAAGCCTGGTTTGCTGCCGCACAGGCGTGCCTGCTCTCCGCGGCCCCAGGCCAGGCCGACGAGCCGGCAGAAAGGAGATCATGATGAGCTCGAGCTCCACACACAAGGAGTCACTTCGAGCCTTGCCCGTAGGTCGAATCCTGCGCTTCCTACTCGGTGCTGTTCTGGTCGGCATCGTCTGGCCGTTCTTTCGGGATGCCGCGTCGAATCGAATCCTCGGAGCCGTTCTCATCGTCGTCGGTCTGGCCGTTTTCTACACCGTAGTCCACTGGCTGGTGTCGTCGCACCTGCCGAAGCTCAACCGCTGGCTGGGCGCGTTCCTAGCGATACTGCCGGCCCTGCTGGTGTTCGTCCTGGGCGGCGTGCTGGGGCAAGTGGGAGCCGCGAGCTTCATCGGCATCTCGCTGCTGATTGCGGCCATCCGGGCCGACGCCGGCTGCGAAGTGATGTCGATTCCATCGCTCGTGTTCGGCAGGCGGACGCATCTCATGTGCTTGCTCTTTTCACCGATTGATTGGGTCGAGGAGAAGATCGTCGCGGCGCTGCGACCCTCGCCCGCGAATTCCTGAGATGCGAGTGAACCGTAACGAAGGCCAATCGGGTGTCCAAAGGAGCGAAACAAGCCCTCGAAAGGAGGTGATCAGGATGGAGAGATGCCGGCTATTCCTCTCGTTCCTGGCAACCCGAGTGGCAGCGGGAGCGGCGGCTCTTCTCGATCAGCTCCTCATCGAGCTCGTGGGTCTCGCTACCGGTGACGTCGAAATGCGGGCAATCTTCGATCGCGGCCGCGATCTGCTCCGCCGAGACCTCGGCCGGGTCGAAGTCCACGCTCACAAAGTCCTGCTCATGATTCGCGCTCACCTCTTGAATCCCTTTCATGTCTGCGAGCAGAGAGTCGGCGATGTACTCCTCGCAACCCTCAGCCCACATGCCGTCGACGTTGAGAATGACGGTCTCCGAGCCGGCAGCAACGGCCTCTGGAACGATGGCGGCAGAGCCGCCGAGGATCAGTCCGAGAATCAAGGCGCTTCCGGCGATACTCGAAACTTTGAATTGCATAACGGTGTCTCCTTTCAGAGCTTTCGACACCGCCTGCCGGATTTCTATTCCGAAGCTTCCCGGGCCTTCACTGAGCCACCAGTGCCCGCACCAGCACCGCCGGATCGATCGCACCTGCTCGGGCCACCACCGTCAGATTCCGGCCCTCCGGTTCGATCTGCAACACTTCTATTCCTCCACTTTGACTCCGCCGACAGGAGCGACCAGCGATCGTGCAGCTCTCGAGCTCGCCGCCATTCCAAGACACTGGATGAGACGGCGGATGCTGGACCAGGCTCACCAGCTCCTTGCCCTTCCGATAGACCAAGCAGCTGCCTGCACAGCAGCGATCGCGGACTAGAAAGGCTCTCTCGAGCCGGAATCCTCCGGGAAGCTCCTCCGGAACCTGCGCAGCGAAATGCAGACTCCCTTCGAGCCCCGCTCGATCCACCTCCCGAGCACGGTGAGCCGCCAGAAAGCTCTCTAGCCCCGGCAATTCAGCCAGCTGTAGCTGGGCGCTTTCGACGCCGTCGGCCGTGAGGTCGGTCTTTGGCGACCACTCGCCTCGAACCAGGGCGAACACAATGCCCGCCACGGCCACAAGGCCGATCGAGGCGGCGATCGTCCGCTTGTCCCACAGCCATCGTCCCCAAGTCGATCGCTGCACAGTCGAGGCAGCGACCGTGGCCCGAACGGATTCCCAGGCGGGAGGTGCGGGTACGCTTCGTCCTTCTTCCCGGATCACCCTCAGCGCCTCGGTCAAGAGCTCGAGCTCCCGCCGGCAGTCTGCGCAAGACTCGAGATGGCGCTCGATTCCAAGGCGCTCGAGCTCCGGCAGCTCGCCATCGATGAAAGCCGAGAGCTTCTGCTCGACTTCGGAGCAGAGTGGTCGGAGTGTGCTGCCCGAGCTCATGATTCCATTCCCTCTCTTTTGACATCCGCTCCAGTCGCGCTATTCCCAGCCAGGTTCTCGAGCCAGCGCCGTTTGAGCTCCCGCCGCGCCCGATGGAGGCGAGACATCACCGTTCCCCTCGCGATCCCGAGGACCTCGGCAATCTCCGAATAACTCAGCTCTTCGATCTCCCGCAGCACGAGAATCGTGCGGTGATCCGACGGGAGGCGGGAGAGCAAGGCCTTCACGTGGTCCACGTGCTCCCTCCGAAGAATGCTCCGATCCGGCGACTCTCGCGCGGGCAGCTCCGCAGTCCGCACGAATCTCTGCAACTTGGCCGACCGCCGCTTGCGCTTGCGCAGCCGGTTCAGGGTGTGGTTGACCGCCAGCCGGTAGAGCCAGGTCGAGAACCGAGAGCGCCCGTCGAAGCGGCCGATCTGCTCGAAGAGTCGGATGAAAACCTCGTGCGTCTGGTCCTCGGCGGCCGCCCGGTCTCCCAGGATCCGAAAACAGGTGCGGAAGACTGGCTCCGCGTAGATGCCGTAAAGCGCCTCGAGCCCCTCGATCTCGCCGCTCTGGCAGCGTCGGACGGCCGCCTGCTCGAGTGGAACGACGTCCCCGGGGGATGGCCGCGAAGGTGCGTCGATGTCAGCCATGGCGCGAGCAGACGGTTCTTCGGCCCGATGTCAAACACGGTCGAACAGGGCCACTTGTTTGGACATACGGTGCCGCGACTTTATTCCGTTCGATTTGTGGTGAACCGTTGAGCTAGTATTTTCGTATATACTAAAGTATCAGGACAGAGCCGCGCTCCCTGGCACACGAAGAACACTCGAGAATGTCGAAGCGTCCTACGAGAAGGAAAACGACACATGAGCGATCCGCGATCCGACAAGAGCGCAGTAGGTGTCGCCGCGGCCGGCGCGGGCGCCGCCGCACTCGCGACAGCCGCGAGCGCATGCTGCGTCCCCGTCATCGCTCCATTGGTCGTCGCCGTCCTCGGCGCGGGCGGCGCGGCCTGGGCCGCCGGGCTCAAGCCTTACAGCATGGCGATCCTCGCCGCCGCAGGCCTGCTCCTTGCCTACGGCTACTGGGTCGTCTACCGGCCGCGGACGGCAGCCAGGGGCGAGGCCTGCCCGGTCCGCCGCCCGCTCACAGCGCGGCTCGTCCTGTGGCTCGCGTCGGCACTCTGGGCGGTCGCCGCGTTTCTCAACTTGGCTCCCGGCGAGCTGGGCCTTCTTTGAAGCTCGCCACCCAGTGAGGAGCTTGAGTGCAGCTGGCTACTCGAGCCCGAGAGCCCGGCGCGCTCGCCGCTCCCGAGTCGCGGCGCGCTTTGCCGCCAATACCTCTTCGCGAAGCATTCGCTGTTGACTCGCCGTCATTGAATCAAGAGATCGGCCGCGGTAGCGGCGAACAACCACGTGGCGAGCATGCCGTTGGCGGAGAAGAATGCGGCGTTCAGACGCGACAGCTGGCCCGGCCGTACGATCCAGTGCTGAAATCCCAGAAGAGCGACGCACCCTGACACTCCTACCCAGTACGCCCAACCGAGCCCGGGCTCATAGAAGCGAGGCAGCAGCACCAACAGGACGAGCATTCCGAAGTGAAACGCTCCGGAGACCCACAGGGCCCCGGACTCGCCGAGTCTCGCCGGAATCGAATGAAGGCCGCTCTCCCGGTCGAAGTCCACATCCTGTAGCGCGTAGAGCACATCGAAGCCGGCAACCCACAGGAGAACCGCACCAGCGAGCAGCACCGGAGCCGCAGCAAACTCGCCTCTAACCGCGACCCACGCGCCCAGAGGCGCTCCCGCGAGGGCCAGACCAAGAACCAGGTGCGATAGAGCCGTGAAGCGCTTGGTGTACGAGTAGCCCAAGAGAACCGGCAAGGCCACCAGCGACAACTTCAGGGTCATCGGATTGAGCCGCCAGGCCGCCAGAAAGAAGACTCCGATACTCGCCACAATGAAGACCGACACGAATGCCGGGCTCACCTCGCCGGCAGGCAACGCCCGCTGCGCGGTGCGAGGATTCTTCGAGTCGATCTTCCTGTCGACGAGCCGGTTGAACGCCATGGCGGAGCTCCGAGCTCCCACCATCGCGACCACGATCCATGTCACGGTCGACCACGACGGCCATCCTTCCGCCGCCAGCATCATGCCCAAAAAGGCGAAGGGCAGCGCAAAGAGCGTGTGCTCGAACTTGATCATTTCGAGCACGGTGCGCAACCCGGCCAACACGTTCACGGCCTACTCACAGATTCAGGTCAAACCCCAGCTTGAGTGCCTGAATCGAATCTCCATCGTCGACGTCCTGACGGAGATAGCCCACCTGCATCGCGGCCCTTGGGCTCAAGCGGACGTTGGCGCCCAAAGACGATCGCACCCGAGCGAACCCTTCGACCGAGTTCGGATTGCTGAAGATCTCGGTCCAGACGAAAGGCGTCATCGACCGGCCTCGGTTTTTCACCCTTCGACGGAACCTGATTCGGATTCGATAGCGGGAATGGTTCGTCGCGCGATTATCTTCGAAGCGGCGAAACTCCGATCGGAGCCGCACATCGAAGGTGACCTCGGGAGTCAGTCCGTTCTTCCACCCGCCGTCGAGGACCAACCGGTTCTCCTTGCGGGTGAAACCGACCTTCTCTTCCCATTCCCGCTTATAGGACACGGCGAAATGCAAGTTGCGCCGCAGAGAACGACCGAAACCCAGGCTCCAGTTGCGGAGAAGAATGTCGGAACGCGCGAGCTCGCCGGCCCGAAGCTCCTGGGTGATCTTGAGCTGCCAGGCCGTCTTCAACCCGTAGGTCAGCGAGTTAGCCAGCCAGAACTGAGTGTCCTGCGCCGATGAGGACGCGGGAAGCGACCAACACGCCGCAGCAAGCACCATCGTCGCGCGCCCTGCCTTGGGAAGCCACGTTCTTCTCATCGTGGGCGCATTAGACCAGAACGCCTTCGACCGGTGAAAGCCCGCGGAGACAGGCTACTCCCCTGGATATACTCAGCATCTTCCTTCCTTTACGACCCCAGCAGAGATTCCGATGTCCTTCAGCTCCGAAACCCGCATGGTCTCCTCCAGGTCTCTCGGCCGCAAGCTCGGGGTTGCTCTGGCGCTTCTCGGAGTCCTGGTCATAGCCCTGAGCGGGCTGATTGTCGCAAATCTGGCGTCTGTTCAGGTCGATGCCCTCAAGTTTGCAGAGGAAACTCGCGAGGCCAGGCTGGCAGACAACCTGCTGACCAATCTCACGCAGATTCAAGTGCCGACGCCGGAGCGCCCTCGAGCCCAAAAACGCCGGGCGGCTCTGCTCGCCCGCTCGCGCCAGCTTATGAGCAGCTTGTACGAAGGGCCTCACGAAGGCGCCGATCCGTCCGACCAGGAGCATCAGAATACCGAGCTTTCGATCATTCGAGAGCTCAGCGTGTCGCTGGACCGATTCGAGCTGTTGAGCGCCGAGGCGAACTCGAACGACGAAGCCGAAGTAACCCTCGCACGAATCTCCGAGCTTGCTGAATCCATTCGAGACGAGACCGAAGAGGAAGCCGCTCGCGCAAGCCAGGATCTGTATGCGCGTGTCGATGGGCTGGTTTGGGTGACGATTCTCGCAGCAGCGGCTGCCCTCGCGCTTCTCGTTCCTCTGCTCCTGTTCGTCCACCGCTCGGTTATTCGGCCGCTTCGAACCCTGCAGCAAGGCACGCAGCGATTCGGTCGGGGTGAGCTCGACCATAGAATCGACATCGGCTCAGACGACGAGATCGGCGACCTCGCGAGAGAGTTCAACAAGATGGCCAACAGCCTCGACGAAAGCCATCGAGAGCTCGAGGAGCGTGTCGAGGAACGTACGCGTCAGTTCGTCCGAGCAGCCAGGTTAGCCGACCTCGGAACATTTGCGGCAGGCATTGCACACGAGGTCAACACCCCTCTGGCCTCGATCGCGTCCTGTGCCGAAGGTCTCGAGCGGCGCGTCAGTACCGGACAGGTCGAAGGCCCCGAGCAGACAGAGTACTTGCAGACCATTGCGCGCGAAGCCTACCGAGCCCACGAGATCACCGACCGCCTGCTCGCCTTCGCTCGCGCAGAGCCCGGACCGGCAGACGCCCTGCGGCTCGAGGAATCCATCGACGAAGTCGGCAGGCTTCTGCATCACCAGATGGAGTCCCGCGGCGTGACTGCACACTATGAGATCGAGGCTTCCCTGCCTCCGGTCGACGCCAACGCATCCGATCTCAAGCAGGTGATCCTCAACATGCTCAAGAACGCTCTCGATGCGACCCCTGACGGAGGCAGCGTCTGGCTCCTCTCTCGCCTCCGCGGGCACGAGATACACACGCAGGTGCAAGATCAAGGGCCGGGTGTCGCCGAAGAGGATATGAAGCGAATCTTCGACCCGTTCTTCACTACCAAGGAACCCGGCAAGGGAACCGGCCTCGGACTTCCGCTTGCTAGCCGGGCGGCACGCTCTTTCTCGATGAGGTCGGCGAGCTCCCGGCCGGGATTCAACCGGCTCTCCTGAGGGTCCTTGAATTCGGGGAGATCC
Organism: Thermoanaerobaculia bacterium; assembly: GCA_046756565.1. Lineage (GTDB taxonomy): Bacteria > Acidobacteriota > Thermoanaerobaculia > Multivoradales > JAHEKO01 > CALZIK01. Next base: position 24,592 of record JBHHWO010000030.1, read on the forward strand.
GCCCGGTCGGAGCCACGCGCACCAAGATGGTCGATGTGCGCGTCATTGCAGCAACCAATCGCGACCTGAGAGACGCCATTGCACGCGGCGAGTTTCGAGAGGACCTCTACTACCGGCTGGCGACCTTCCAGATCGAGGCACCTCCTTTGCGCGCCAGAGTAGAAGATGTGCCGATCCTCGCTTCCGCCTTTCTCGCGAGTGCAGCGGTCAAGACAGGTCGAGACCTTGCATTCGATCAGGCGGCACTCGACTGCCTGGCTGGAAAGACTTGGGCCGGCAACGCTCGCGAGCTTCAGAACGCGGTCACCCGATTGAGTGTTCTCGCGCCAACCGGCACCATCACCGGAGCCGACGTCGAGGACATGGTATTCGGGCACGTGCCCTCGGCTTCGGCGCGGCTGCCTTCGCTGCACCTCGCAGACCTCGAGCGGCTGGCCGTTGAGGCAGCGCTCGCAAGACATGCCGGAGACCGCGCCGGGGCGGCGAAAGAACTAAGCGTGTCGGTCAGAACACTGTACAACAAGGTCAAGGAGTACGGTCTCTAGCAGCCGGTTCGCCATTTTTCCGGCAGCTCGGACCGGCCAGGGTACGAGCCGTCAGTATGAAGACGAAATACACCAGGAACAGGAGATTCAGGACGATGTACGCTGAATAGGGGTCTCCGTGGAGAGAATCATAGAGGTAATATCCGGCGAACACGAGGAGCTGCGCTCCGCCTAGCCATCGCGGATCGTCGGCCAGCGCCCCGCGTCGCCCGCCGAGAAGCGGAAGCAGCGCTAGATACGACCAGTAGTATCGCGAGGACACCGTCACGGCGAAAACAGGAACGAGACCGAGGAGGAGAGCCTCCTCCGGCCGACGGCGTCGAACCACCAGCAGAAAACCGACGATCAGGACCGCCGCGCTGACTGCATAAACACTCTCCTGACGCTCGTAGATCGTCTGCCGCTCGGCAACAGTCTCGTCGAAGTGCAGACTGCCGAGCCGGTGGGTAAACAGGAACTGCAGACCGACCCGGCGCTCACCATAGAGATGATGTTCTCTGTGGGTTGTGATATTCGATCGGAACTCGTCCCAGCCGGCAAGGCCTCGCCCGTTGAACAGACTGAGGGAGAACCCGAGAGAGCACCACAGCGAGAACGCAATCAAGAACCTGCGACTCGTCGGGTGCCAACGTCCTGTCGTCCATCGACGCCTGACTGCCGGAATCAAAGCCGAAGCCACAAAGAGCAAGGGGAATATGCGAGTCAGAACCGCGTATGCCATCAAACCCGCCGCGCTGACCGGCCGCCGCAGCCGGTAGAAGCATAGGGCGGCCGCGACTGCACAGAACCAGTCGTACTGTAGAAAGCCGCCCACGAAACGATTGAGATTGACCGGGCTGATCGTCAGTAGCAGAAGAACGATGCTCGAGCGCCGGACACCGAACACGGTAAAGAGCAATGCGAACGTCGCCGCGAGCAGGAGCAGGTCGAGGCTGCAGAGCAGCTTCAGTGCCAGAGGCCGGTCGGCCGGCGCCAGACTCGATATCGCCTTGCCGAGAACGGTCCACGCCGGGCTGGCGTTGTAGCCGCGGTCCGTGAAGATCCGACGCCAGCCGCCGGGCGATCGCTGATTCGAAAGAGCCTCGACATCCCGGCGAAAAGCCTCCCACCGTTCCGGAGTGAACGACTCACCTGGCTCGAAGCTATGTTCGCGGTCGCTTCGAGCCTCTACTTGATACGTTTCAAGGTTTCTAACTCTGTTAATACTCCCCCAATAGTCCGCTCCGTCCCGATCCACCCGCAAGGTGGCGTCGTAAAGGCCCGTGTATCCGAGCTCCTCGAAGTACTTTGCTCCAAGGTAGTAGTGATACACGTTCCAGATCCGAACGTTCCAGGAGGCTGCAAACTTGGCTGTCTGGGGGCCGGCGACCTGCACCACGGAGACTAGGGCCAGCAGAACGATGAGCCGGGTGCGGCGGTGTTCGGACCTCGTCGCTCGCTCTAGCGGCCAAGCGAGAGTCAGGGCACCGATCAGCGCCAGAGCTGCGCGGCTCGCGTCCGACGGCTCAGCCCACATCGCCAACGCTGCGACCAGGACACCCAGAAGCAGGCCCAGGGCGTCGGGAGCCCGGCGCTCCAGATCCTGGTTTTCAGCTCCCTTGCTTGCGGGCAACCCTAGTGTCCTGTCCCAGTGATTCGGTGCATAAGGCTCGAGGTCATGGTGTGCGCTGCCAAGGCGCCCACGACGCAAGCATAGCTGGGCCTATGTTGAGGAGTGGCAACGCCGGCAGCGTGCAGAAAGGCCCGAGATTTGTGTAGCGAATCACTGGGACAGGACACTAGCAGCCGGTGGTAGAAGTCGAGCCCCGAACGCTAACTCCGGTTCGAGCCGGTTCGAAATGGACAGTCATCTTGCGTTCATCTTCGGCTAGGTAGGTTCGCCACTGAGACAGACGGCAGACGACTTCGACAGATGGTATCGGAATTGCGGTATGGACGTTCAACTGGTTCTGGAAAATCTCCAATACCGGTGAATCGCTCGATGAACAACGGCAGTCCCGCTCGCCGCGCTTCAAATCGATGGCAAGATTTGCACGGTCCTTGCCGATCACGCGCGTTCGGCGGATGCCTACCCAAAAGCGGAATACTTCACCCGGCCCATGACGGGGTCCCAGAAAGGAAGTTCGGATCATGAAAGTGTCTTCAAAGCAACGTTTTTTCCAGCTCGCCACGGTAGCGGCTCTTGTGGTTGTAGCGGCAGTCGGTGCCGCGAGCACTCAGCAAGCGCGCAGAACAACTGTGCGCATCAACGATGTCACCGGTGTCCGCGGCGCCGCTGTCGCTGTGGTCCTCAGGACCTACTCCTCGCGACCATTCACTCAGGGGCAAATCTGCCTCACCGCCGCCGGCAGACCTCCCGCACTGCGGAAAGCCGCGAGCTCCACGGCGGTCGCGCCAGGCCCCTTCGCTGCTCTCGAGAGTTACAAGGTCTTCGCCAGAAAGGGCGATGTACAAGCTGACGCCCGGCTGGAGACCGCAGCGGATGGACGCCAACAACTCTTCCTGCAGTTCTCATCCGACAGCGCCAGCGTCAATCGATCCGACGGTCCTCTGGCGGTTTTCTACTTTCGGCTACGCGATGACGTCAAAGCCAGGCAGGTATTCGATCTCCGGCTCGATCCGGCTCAGACCCTTCTCTTTGGCAGGAACGGAAGAGAGTTTCTGGTTCGACCCAAGTCCGGTCAACTGAAGATCCGGGGCCGCGGATCGAAGCCTCGCGTCGAGATCGATGGCGATGTCGTGCGCCCCGGCGACAAGGTCGAGCTCGGAGTGGAGACCTTCGAGCCTTTCGGCATCGCACAGGGCCAGGTCGGGATTCATTACGACCCGGCCATTATCGCCAAGACACCGAAAGTAAAGATGGACAGGCGCTACGGCAAGAGGAAGTTCTCGGTCGATACCGCCACTCCGGGATTCATTCAGGTCTCGTTTGAGTCGCGCCGCTCGAAGACAAATAGAGTGCCCGGCAAGTTCATCGAGGTCGCAATGCGTACGAGTCGCAGCGTCGCCCCGGGAACGGAGAGTCTCATCACCTTCGACCCATCGCTCACATTCTTCTCCGACGCCGACGGCAACCTCGTGCCGGTCAAGCTCAGAGACAAGAAGCTGAGATTCGAGGACGTGGACGAGGACGACGGAGATTCCGACTCCGACGGTCAGGACGGCGATGACGATGATGATGACGGCGATGACGACGATGACGATGACGATGACGACGACGACGATGACGACGACGACGATGACGACGACGACGATGACGACGACGACGACGATGACGACGACGATGACGACGACGACGACGATGACGACGACGATGACGATGACGACGCCTAGGGCCGCAACCTGGCAGCCGGAGGTCGCAGACGCGAGTCCGAGCCAGCTCGAGAAGCCGGTCGAGGGATGGCGGGGCTCACTTCGGTCCGAAGACGGGCGCCGCTATCGGTCTGTCGTCCCGCGGACGCTTCCACTCGACGCCGAACGCGAAGGAGGATCATGCAATGAGGTATTCAGGTGAGCCCGCTGGCGCGGAGAGTCCTTGGGCAGCGCCTCCATCAAGGAGGTCGGGGCTCGCGGTCCTTCCGCTCGGGTCGGAGCGACTCCGGCGGGCCACGCTCAGCTTGGCCAGTCGCAACGTACCGGCGACGGCCATGGCGACCCTGGTCACGAATCGCCTCGTCCCACAAGCTGGTGACCTCGTGCTGGTCCGGGTAGACCACGCGCCAGGCCTTCGCGGAACCACAGTGCTCGCCTACGACCCCTGGGGTAACCCCCACCCGGTGGGTCTTCATCGCGGTGACGAAGCGGTCCTCTGCTATGGCGAGTCCACCGACGAAGATTCCAGCCACAGCGTGCTGCCACCGACGCTCAGCCCATGTGTGATCGTCTCCGCCGAAGGTGTTGCCGGATTCAGTTCAGAGTCGAGCTCAGCGCTGAACTCCGTCACGCGCGTGACGCCGCTGGGATTCATCGGAGACTCCGGTGCGCAGGTGATCAACCTTCGCGCCTGGGATCGCTCGAGATCTGAGGATTCGGCCGTAGCGGCAATCTGACCTTTGCCGAGTCATGGGGAGACGCGGCCGCCGTGTCACGCAGCCTGAGAGTGCTGGCCGTCGTGGACGGCAAGGAGTTGTTCCGCAAGATCGAGCGCCGCTTTCCCGCCGCCGAAATCGAGACCAGCCGCACCCCCTCGGCAGCGTCGGCCGTGCCGATGACACGCCTGGTGCGCTATGATCTCATCCTCATTCAGTGCCCGCCTCCGGGGTCGAGCAGAACCGAGTTCCTGAAAGAGCTTCGGAGAAGCGGCTCAGCCTCTCGTGGCACTCCGCATCTGTTCCTGCGGACCCGTCCCGTCTGCGAGACGCCCGGTTGCGGTCAGGCAGGAGACTGCCACAACATCGACTCCAGCTCTCGCGAACTGGACTGCGTGCTGGCCGAGATCCTCGGCTCGGCCGAGCGACTCCGGGAAAAGATCATGATCATGGCCACGGCCGAAATCGACAACGGGATGGCCTCGTGGCTTCTCCAAACCCGCGATGTTTCGACGCACGGAGCCTTCCTGGTAACGAACCACCGATTGCCACTCGGCACAATCCTCGAGCTGTCGCTTCGCTTGCCTGGAGAGAGTCAGTCTCTCCGCACCGCCGCACGGGTCGTTCGTCACGCTTCGCCAGACGAAAAATCGCAGGGTCTGGGCGTTCGCTTTGTGGATTTCCCGGCCCAGGCGCGGCGACGGCTTTCCGCCTTCTTGGATCGCCGCGAATCTTCGTCTGAAACTGCCAGTCCTCAGAACGACCGGGGACGCAACGGCCCCTGACGCTGTTTCTCGGGACCGGTCGCCACACGGCCGTTTGTGGGTGCCGGGCCGGTCATCTTGCGTTCACATTGCGTGCCCTATCCTCAGGGTCCAATGATCGCCACGACAACGATCGATCGGGACCGGTTCCTGGAATCTCTGAAACAAGCTTCGGCGCAAGCCGACCGCACCGGGGAAGAAATCGCGCTTCACGACCTCCGCGTGACTCGGCGCGATGGCCGGGGCCCCTTGCTCTTTCCATTACCCCGCTTGACCTCCAAGCTGCGGGCAGTGGTGCGACGCTCGGACACACTGGCGGAGATCGGAACCTCGGCCTTCCTTGTGGTCCAACGAGCAGTGCAGAATCTCGACGGCGTCACGACGCTCGGACGCAAGCTCTTGCGCGCCGCGACGAGCGCGCTCGAATCAAGCCCTCTGGCGATAGAGGCCGGCCCCAACGTCGGAATCGCCCTGTACAGACGACAGGCCGGTGTTGAGGATCTGCTGAGCCGGGCTAGTCAAGCCTGGCGCTGCGCGGAGGCCTCCGGGAGCTGCGCGTTTCACTACGATTCGTGGTCGGCAGGCGCTGGGCGCCACTCCCGGCTGGTCCTTCAGCACGAGCTTCAGCATGCAGTTCGCCGATCCGAGCTCTTCCTGGAGTTTCAGCCGCAGCTGGACCCGTCCGGTGGGCGAATCCGATGCATAGAGGCCCTGATCCGCTGGCGGCATCCGGTCAAAGGCGTAGTCGGCCCGTCCGAGTTCATCGGTGTCGCGGAGCGCACTCGGTTGATATCGGACATCGGCGCCTGGATCATGTCGGAAGCCTGTGCCCGGTGTCGAGACTGGAACCAAAGCTCACTGCCTGGCGTGCCCGTCGCGATAAACGTCTCCGCGGCCGAGCTGGAAGACCCCGGTCTTCACGGGCGACTTGTACGCGCCTGCAGGAATGCAAGGTTGCCTCACCACCTGGTCGAGCTGGAGCTTACCGAGCGGGCCCTGATATCGAGTGCCTCGGCATCGAACGAGGTTCTGAAGAGTATCGTTTCATCCGGTTTTGCCATCTCGATCGACGATTTCGGTACCGGTTACTCGTCGCTGCAGTATCTAAAGGCTCTTCCAGCCAGAAAGCTCAAGATCCCGATCGAATTCGTGGCAAATGTCGTCACAGACCAAGCCGACAGAGCGATCGTCGCGGCTACGGTTGGGCTGGCTCACGCATTCGAAATGGATGTCGTTGCCGAGGGAGTCGAGACCCAGGAGCAAGCGACTCTGCTCGGGAATCTCGGCTGTGACGCCCTCCAGGGCTTTCTGTTCGGGCGCCCGATGCAAGACATCTCCGACGCGGCCGCCCGATTGAACCAAGCGCCCGCCGGTCAGGCGTCCCTGCATCTCGGAGTCGGCTTTGGAGATACCGGACGAATGGACAACCACAAGGAGGCACGAAGCCTGCCCCGCAAACCAAGAGGTTTGGGTGAAGGGCTAGCCGTCCCTGGACCTCGCCTTGATCCTGAGAGCACGCTTGCGCCGCCACCAACCCCATATACCTGAAGCGACTGCGCAACATCGCTTGTACTTGCGGCCGCTGCCGCAGGGACACGCCTCATTGGGTCCGATCGAAACGACATCCCGACGCATCACGACGCCTCGCCTTCGAGTACGAAGCTTGTTGCTCAGCCGCATGGCTCCCGAGTATACGGGTGCTCCGGGCCGGCCGGTCTACCTCGCCAAGAGCCGCCTGGCGCAAAGCAGGCTCGACAGATTGTGCTGAACATAGTCGATCCGAATCTCGAAATCGGTCAGGCTGCGGTGAAATCCGCCCAGAGCGCGCCGCGGATCTCGAAGGTACATAACAGACTCGGGACCGAACTGCGTTTGCACCTGAAAGTCGATCCCCTGACGCACGGCTTCGAGGATCTCCTCGGCATCTCGCATTCGGCCCGTGGCGCGCGCCAGATCGTACGCCGCGCAGAGTCCCTCGCTGCGCGTTGCGGTAGGAGTCGAGCGTGGTGGGCGGTAGTAGCTGCCCTGCCAGTCGGGCGGCTCGGGCTCTCGGTTCTGCGCCGCCACGATGACCGACGCCAGGCGCAGCGCATGGTCCAGGAACAGCTCCCGAGGCCGCCTGCGGTGAAGCTCCTCGAGAGCGTAGAGTAACCAGTGATCGTGGCTCAACTCCGAGTCAGCCAATCCCGCGTCTCGCGCGGAGATCAGGAAGCTGGCCCCTGCCGACGCGGCATCCAGCCATGCCGGATCTTGATCCAGACCGTGCAGTCGAGCCAAGGCGAACAGCGCTTCGCCGGGATAGTACCCAGAGACGAAGTCCTCGACCTTTCCGGTGGTGATGTTCTGCTTGTGAACCGCGAACTCGCCGTTCGCCTTCTGGACGCCGGTAATCCAACGGCCGAGGCGCTGCATCACGATCAGTTCCGAGGGGTCGTCCAAGACCTCCGCTCTCTTTGCCAACGCCAGAATCGCTAGGGCATTACCTCCCAGCTTGACGTAGCCTTTCTCGACGACACAAGAGGTAGCCTTTTCCGTCTCTTTGCCGCCGGCGCAAGGCTCGATCTGACTGCGAAGGAACTCGAGCGCGCGATCCGCCGCAGCCAGAAGATCGACATCGCCGGTCACCTCATAGAGCTCGAGCATCGAGTAGACGGTGCCGGCATGACGCAAGATGTTGTAGCCGTCTTTCGTTCGGTCTGTCTTTGGCAGATAGGAATAGACGAAACGCCCACTGCTGGTCACATTGCGCCGAAGATATTCCCCGGCCGCGCGAGCCGCGGTCCACATCTCATCCGGAGTTACACGATGCAGGCGAGGGTGTCCCCGCTGAAGCGGCGTCAATCGTCTGGCATCGGCGAAGAAACTCCTGGTCGTGAACGTCCAAAGATCGGCAGTGCCAGCGTGCCAGACTCTGTCCACTTCGGCCTCGAGTCCGGCGCCTCGCCGGCGGAGATACTTCTCGATGTTGGAAGCTCGCATCTCACGATCGCTGTTGACCAGTGTCCAAGCGACGACTTCCTCTGGAAGAAACGCGAGATTCGATGAACCTTCGAACGCAATGCCCTGCAGTCCGCGCTCCAAGCCGACGAGGCCACGCCGCTCGACCGTCGAAATCGGGTCGACGCGATCCACGACGTCGACCTTCAAATAGCGAAAGGCCCTGCCGGCACCGATGGCTTCCGCTTTCATGGCAGCGTTGGACACCGCCTGGGCAAGCCCATGCCCGCCGGCCGACAGGACCTGCGCGAGCCCGGAGCCATCCGTCAAGGAAAGAAAGACCAGCCGCGGCCGGGTATCGACCAAGTCGATCGGCGGCTCGTCCGCGCCGCCGAGGAGTCTCGCCTGCAGCCAGCGCGCCGAGGCCAGCAGTTGCTCCTCGGCAGGCGCGGTCGTGTCGATGAGATCGTCGAACCAGACTTCACTTCGGCGATCGGCTCGCCTTTTCGACGAGCAGCCGCAGAGCGCTGCAAGAAAGACCGCACCGAGCACCAGGCCAGCGCGGACAGCACCGCGGGACCGACGACGCGGGCGTCCTCGGCGGGAGGCCGCTTTCCCGGCCGACCCGGAGCGCGGATGCATGCGCCAAGAGTACAGGAGACGAACCTCGGCTCAAGAGGCCTCGAATAACCTACCGGCACTCAGTGAGCGCCGAGAATCGCAGAAAAAGTCTCTTCGAGGGCCTCCAGGTCGGCTTCCGTCATCGAGCCGGCGGTGAGCTGCGCGATCGCCTCCAGTTCTTCTCCAAAACCCCTCGGAAATTGCTCGTCCCGAAGCGACCGCAACTCGCGGCGGAACCAGGAAGATCTCAAGAGTTCCTCGTTGTCACTTCGAGCCGCGAGCGCTCCGGATTCGACCCAGACTCCCAAGCGGTAGGCGCTCTGCAGGTCGGGCAGGTACTCGCCGGTGAGCGTGGCTACCGAGCCGGCGAGCTCGAGCGCTTCCTCCTGCCCGATTCCTTCGTCGAGTCTCCGGCCGAGCTCAGCATAGGAAGCCCTCAACGGCTCGGTGAGCTCGATGCCGCCGAGCCGTGCTTCGAGCCGGTGAGTCAGGACCCCTGCATCCTCCATCCTCCCCGCCCTCAGTGCCACCTCGAGATCGACCACCCGCACGCCGATCCGAAACGCAGTGTCCGCGTCGCGTCTCCCCGGCGTGGGGCCGCGCATCTCGGACCAGGGTTGTTCGTACCAGCCCTCGGTCAGGTAGGGGTCCAGGCGACCGTCGGCGAGCATCTCGCCGTAGGACTCCTCGGAGAGGCTTCGCATGAGGACCGGAATTCCGATCACGAGAACCAGGCCCGCGGCGATTGCGACGCGCCAGTAGGACGACTGGCGGCTCCTTGGATGCTCGACGACCTCGGCTGAACTGGCAGCAAGCTCGTCTCGACAGCGCACGGTCTCCGCGAATACCTCGTAGAGCGCCGGCTCTTCGTCCAAGCGCTGCAAGAACGCCTCCCTTTCGTCCTCGGGCAACCGCCCGTCGATGAACGCGGCTATGAGTTCGGCGTCCGCGGTTGCCGGATCGCTAGGTGTCATGGCTCATCCTCAGCTTTGGTTTCTACCTGGTTAGACGGCTCGTTGTCGGCGTCTTTCGCCTCGCGGAGGCCGAAATCGACCTTGAAGTCCGCGTCCAACCAAGCGACAGCGTCGAGCACCTCGGCCGCATTCAGCCCGCGGTCCTCGAGGTCGGCCTTCAGAGTCCTAAGGCAGCGGTCGCGCCGGTTATAGAGCGGTCGCTGCTCGAGATTGAGCGCAGCCGCGATGGCCGCGATGGTCAGGCCGCTCCGGTAGTACATCCTGAGAACCAGGCGGTCGAGGACGTCCAGTTCAGCAAGCGCACCGGCCAACGCCTCTTTAGAATTGGCAAGGGTCGCTCTACGCTCGGACTCCCGGACTCCCCTGTCAGCGCGTTCCTCGCTCACGGCCGTAGCCACACCCGCGTCGCCCTCGAATCGCACAGGGGTGCGCGCCGGCAGTTTGGCAGCCAGATCCGCCAGCTCGGGCCCGCTCATCCGCACACCGTGGTTGGATCGCAGGATCTCCGCCGCCTCGTCGAGAGTGAAGCCGTCCCGCTCGCGCAGCGTCTCGAGCTGCAGCGCGACCAGTCCGAGCCGCTCGGCCGCTGCCGAGGGCCGCCAGCGGCTCCAGGTCTTCATCCGGTAGTCGCGAGCCAGGTTCTGGATGACCGCGACCAGGTATGTCGCAAGCGTGCTCCGGCCCTGGAATCCACGTAGCACTCGGTAGTCGTCCTCGACGAGCTTCTCGTGGACCCAGGACCGGAACTCGTCGGCGTCGTCCCCGGTCAGGCAGAGACGCGTCGCCACCCAGGAGACGGTCCGCTCGATCTGGGTAAGCGACTCCTCGAGGAGCGCTCGAAACCGCTCGATGGTCTCTACCGCCTGTGGGTCCGGCATCCGCCTCCAGTCTAGCGGCTGGGCAGAATTCGAACCCGAGGAATCATCGGGAACCGAGTCCCAACGCTACCTACGAACGGAGCGATCTCACTCGTCGGGCGACGTCCAACGTCGCCCGAGGGTCAGTGCTCGCTGGAAGGCTCGGACAGCCCTGCGTCGAGATCGCAAGCCGGCCAATCCAGAAGGTCGAGCACGTCCTCACAGCTCACCCCCTGCTCTTCGACCCGGCGGCGGACCTTGCCCAGCAGACTCTGCACCCGCGTGTACATTTGCCGCTGCGGAAGGTCGAGAGCCTCGGCGATCGCCCGGATGGTCAGCGAATCCCCGAACCGCATCTTGAGGATCAGTCTTTCCTCCGTCTCGAGGGATTTCAGGGCACGGCAGAGTCCGTCCTCCGCTCGCTTCATCGCCTCGGCCCGCTCTCTATCGAGCGCCGCCTCATCGCACCTATCGGGGGCCGCGAGCCAGGCCAGCGCCCCGTCGCTCTCGAAGCGGCGAGTCGTCCTGGGTTTCAGCTCCCCGACCAGGGTTTCGAGCTCGGAGTCGGAAGCCGTAACACCCAGCCGCTCCCGAAGAATTTCGAAGGCCTCGGACGTCTTGAAACCGTCTCGGTACAGGAGGGCCTCGAGCTGAACTCCGAGGTCGCCCATGCGCTTGGCTGCCGCCGACGGCCGCCACTTTCCCCACCGGTGGATCCGGTAGTCCCGATAGAGGTTCTGTATGACCGAGGTCAAGAACGTCGTCAAGCGGCTCCGGCCTTGGAACTTGCGGAGAATCGCGTAATCGTCGGTAACCAGCCGGAGTTTGACCAAGCCTTCGAAATCGTCCGCGTCCCAGGGTTTCAGCGCGTTTCGGCGCGCCAGCGAGCCCACGGTTCGCTCGATGAAATCAAGATGCTCGAGGAGCAGACCCTCGTAGTCCACCACGTCGGCAGCGGGAGCCCTGCGGCCGCGTGTCCTGGCAAGAACGGGTCCTCCGAGTACGGCGTCGGCGCCTTGGAGCGGAACCGCTGGGAACGACAGCTTCTGGGTATCGGTCGACATGGGCTCCTCCTTCCCTTTTCGCCTCCTGTGACGCGGGCAAAGTAGATCGGCCGGCTCTCAACTGTCCTGAGGAAAGCCTGGCTTTTGTATGAGATCCGGATGAGACCCTGCTCCGGGCGGGTCTCCCAGGCATCCAGGGGCAACCTTGAGTCGCTCCAGCGAGTAGTATCAAGAGACTTCTGGGGAATGGGACGGTGAATCAGGCACCAGATTTCTGGGTCGGCGACCGCATCGTGCGGCCTTCTTCGGGCGAGATCCAGCTCGGAGTCGAGCGCATCCACGTGGAGCCCCGATCGATGGATGTCCTGCGGGCTCTCATAAGGAGAGCCCCGGAGGTGGCTCCCAAGCAAGAAATCATCGAGGAGGTCTGGGAGGGGGCCTTCGTTACGGACGAGGTCCTGACCCACGCGATCTGGGACCTCCGGCGGGCCTTCGGTGACAACGCTTCGAAGCCCGAGTTCATCCAGACGATTCCGAAGAGGGGCTATCGGTTAATCGCTCCGGTCAAGAAGATCGAGGCTGCCTCACCCGAGGCTGGGGAACGCACCTTCATCTCACGACCGGTCCTTGCCGGACTGCTGGCGGTAGTCGCGGTGTTGGCAGCAGCCTCTTTCTGGTTCGGAAGAAACAATCCCAGCCCGCCGCCTCCCGACGCCGGCAAACCCGTGCTGACTCTCGTGGCAACGGACCCGACCGAAGTGCCGCCGGGCTGGGCCGAGAGCCTGGACAAGCACCTGGGGGCCGAGCTTTCCGGCCTCTCGAATATCAACGCTAGGAACGGGGAGTCCTGCGATACCTCCCCCCGCGTAGGCCTCTCCTACTGCCTTCGGCTGGTCCCCGTGAGCGTAACGGACGGCTTTCAGGTGCTGGCGCGGCTCACCGAGGCTCACTCGAGCAATCTCGTCTACTCGACGCCCTACGTGGACCTGGCGAGGCGGTCCGACTTGTCCGCCGCGGCAGCCGAGTTGTCGGCCCTGATAGCCACTTGCTTGGAGGTCCTCCGGGATTGGCGCATCAACGAGCCCGACATTCGACCCTGGGTCTCGCTTCAGAAGCATGATGTCAGAGCCGTCCGAGATTTCCTGGTCGGAGTGGACTACGTGTACCGCAATGAGGTTGGGGGCCGCGTTCCGCTCGAGCACGCGATCGCGATCGACCCCCTCTTCGTCGCTCCCAGGGTCTGGCGCACTCCCACTCTCGTCGGCGAGTCGGACGCCTCGATCGTCGCTGAGCACAGACGCCAGCTTCAGAATCTCTACGGATCGGCGAATGAATTCGAGAAGACGATGATCAGCTGGGCCCTGGCGTTCATAGATGGCGACTGGCCGGAACAACTCCGCCACCTCCGCATTGCTCTCAAACGAGAGCCCGAAAACCGCCCGCTGCGAATGATTCAGGCGGCCACGCTCCTGCAACTAGGAGACCTGGATCAGGCCTGGCAGACCCTCGAGAGGCTTCTTCAAAAGGACTGGTGCCACCCGGCGCTCTACGCGCTGTCCGCTCGGATCGCGCTGATGCGGCAAGAGCCCCAGGATGCCAAGGAAGCGCTCGAGCTGGCGTTGAGGTGTGACCCCGTGGACCCCCACAGTCTCGCGCTGCTGCAGCTTCTGGCAGTTTACGAGGGCCACAGCGAAAAGGAAGCCCACTATGGCGGTTGGCTGGAACGCCGCCAGAAGGAAATGCAGCCGGAGCCCGAAGTCGACGTCTCGATGTCTGCCGGGCTTCTCGCTGCGAAGGCCGAAAACGAGGGCCGCACGGAAATCTCCGCGCGCCTCCGGGAATTCGCGAACTGACGGCAGTCCATTCCTCCGAAGGCACACATGCTGTATGGGTGCCACGAACGACAACGGTCGAAAGGAGGAATCGAATGACCAACAGAGCAACGAACCAAGAGACCGGGAGCAGAGCTCGGGCGTACTCGGAGCGCGGCTCCGACGAGTTGCGCGCTCGGCACGCGACCGAAGTGCTCGCCATTCTGGAGGCGCCAGTCGCAAAGCCGGCGAACCGCGTTCCGCTCGGTTTCTGGAAAACCGGCTGGCTGCCCGGACCTCAGGAAGCTGCGTAATGCTTCCCGTGTCGGCAGCGGCCGTCTCGACCGACGGCAGCCCAATGAGCAGTCGTCTCGACCATCGGCTGAGGGACTTTCTCGGCCGCTCCGGGCAGGACGAAACCAGTTGCCTCGCCGGGCGGCTGCTGCCGACACTTTTCTCGGAGACTGCGGAGTCGCCCGACCGGGCCTTTTATTGGCTCCAGATCCCCCGATGGCTGGGCCAGAGCTTCGGCTTCGGCACCTCGACAGCCGAGCGCCGGCTCCTTGACGACCTCCTGTGGATGCAGATCTGCATCTTCGGACTCTTCCGAGCTCAGGACGATCTGGTCGACGGGGAGGTCGACGACCGGCTCCTGCCGGTCGAAGCCAATCGACTTCTGCTCGAGGCCTGTACCTGCGCCGCCCGTCATTTCGACGCAGGCTCGCCCTTCTGGATCGTTTTTCAGAACGCGATCGACCGGACCTCGCGCGCCATCATCCGCCTGGACAAGCTCCAGCGCACACCCGACCGAATCCCCCACTGCGAGCTTGGCCTCTACGAGGACCTCTCTGCTTGCCTTCAGCTCGCCAGCGCCGGAGTCGCCTTCGCCTCCGGACGAGAGCGCGACTGGCGAACCGCCGTCCGGCCCGCCATGGATCGGCTAGCCACCGCCGCCCAGATCCTGGACGACCTCGACGACCTCAGAGATGACCTCGGCGACGGCCGCATCAACTACGC
>JBHHWO010000031.1:0-39120 GCA_046756565.1 Thermoanaerobaculia bacterium
CTGGTGGGCCTCCACTGGCTGGAGGAGGGGGACAACGCATTCGGAGCCGCCGAGGGCAACGCCCTGCGCTTTCCCGAGGGTTCGATCGACGACTATGCAGGGGTGCTGGTTCTTGAGGGCGCGGAGGTCAGGTTACTGCCGGGCGCCGGGATCGCGCTCTCGGCCGACGGCGCGCAGCTGAGCGGTGCGACCGTGCTGCTGCCGGACACCTCCGACGACGGACCCACGATCGTCGAGAGCGGGAGTCTCCTGTTCTATGTCATCCAGCGGGGCGACATGACCGGCGTTCGGGTCAAGGACCGGGAGAGCCCGGTGCTGGCGGCGTTCGAAGGCATGGATTACTTCCCCGTGGACGCCGGTTGGCGCAAAAACGCCCGTTATGAGCTCTTCGACAAGCCCCGTCTCCTCGAGACCCCTAACGTCCTCGGAACCGTGAGCGAAGAGGAGATCCTCGGACAAGTGGTCTTCGAAGTCGACGGGGAGGCGCACAGCCTGCTCCCCTCCGGCAGTCCGGACGACGGGTTCTTTCTGGTGTTCGGGGACCGGACCAACGGAGCGGAGACCTACGGCGGCGGCCGCTTTCTCTACAGCGGGCCGGTCGAGGCCGACGGTTCGGTCGTCGTCGATTTCAACAAGGCCTACTCGCCTCCCTGCGTTTTCACGCCCTATGCCACCTGCCCGCTGCCGCCGGCCGAGAACAAGCTCGCGATTCGAATAGAGGCCGGCGAGAAGACCTTCGGCACCGGCCATTGACCCCCGACGTCGATCTCCTCGACTCCATTCAGTCCCTGGCTCCTGCGGGGATCGCGGCGGTCGTGACTCTGGCGTTGATTCTGCTGATCCACTTCCTCTTGGGCAAGTGGGTCAGGAGCCGCCACGTCGGCCAGGTCAGGCTTGCGGCGTCGACGGTTCTGCTCGTGCTGGGTCTGCTCGTCGTTGCCGTCTTTCTGCCGATCGACGACACCCTTCGTGCTCAGGTCATCGGCCTGGGTGGCGTGTTGATCGTCGTGCTGGCTTCGACGACCTTCCTGGGCAACGCTCTGGCGGGTGTCCTGCTACGCATCGTCGGAAACTTCGAGCTCGGCGACTGGGTTCGGGTGGAAGGCCAGTTCGGCCGGGTGACCGAGCGTGGACTCTTCCACACCGAGATCGCCACGCAGGATCGCGATCTGACGACCTTGCCCAATCTCTATCTGGTCACCAAGCCGGTCACCGTGGTTCGGGCGTCGGGCACCTTCGTAACGGCGGAGGTCTCGCTGGGCTACGATCTCGGACACCAACGAATCCGGGAAATCCTCAAGAAGGCCGCCGCCAGCGTCACGGTGGGTGATCCCGAGGAGAGCCTGCAGGACGTGTACGTCCATGTGAGGGAGCTGGGCGACTTTGCGGTGACCTACCGGGTCGGCGGACTGCTGAAGAACGTCAGGCTGCTGTTGTCGGCTCGCAGCCGGTTGAGGGCGGCGATGCTGACGGCTCTGCACGAGGCCGATATCGAGATCGTCTCGCCGACCTTCATGAACACCCGGGCGCTGGGGGCCGACCAGCGGATGCTGCCGAACACGATCCTGGAGAAGTTGGCCGCTCGGAGGGCGGAGTCGGGGCTGCAGGAGCCGGAGACGGTGCTCGAGCAGATCGCGACGGACAAGGCCGACGAGGCCGAGCAGGCCGAGCTGGCGGGGGCGAGCGCTGCCGAGTTGGAAGCCGAGCGGGCCGACCAGCAGAGCCGGCTCGAGCAAGCCGGCGTCAAGAACAAGGCGGCGGAAGCGGAGGACTAGGTACCGCCCGGGCGGATCAGGACTCGGAAGCGGCGCGTTTCTTGACACCCCCCGGGGGCTGGGAAATACTGACACGCCGCCGGAAACGGCGCGCCCTTTACTCCTCAGCCCACCCCGAAAGCCCTTCTGATGCCGGAAAGACAAGACGTCGTCCTCGGTGGAGGCTTGGCCGGTCTGTCGGCGGCGTACTCGCTACAAACGGCCGGGCAGCGCGAGTGGCAGGTGTTCGAGCGCAACGCGACGCCTGGTGGACTCGCCAGAACGATAGTCGTCGAGGGATACCGTTTCGACTACGGGCCCCACATCCTGTTCACCATCGATGACGAGATCCGGGAGCTCATCCAGGACCTACTCGGAGAGAACTTCCACGCCCAGGATCGTGAGGCCTACATCTACCACCGTGCCCACGATCTCTACACCCGGTTCCCGTTCCAGGCTCACCTCCACGGCCTTCCGACCGGGATCGTGGCCGACTGCTTGAACGGCCTCGTCCACGCAGTCGAGAAACAGGCGAGGGGGGAGTTCCGGCCGAGCAACTACCTGGAATGGATGCGGGGCTTTTTCGGCGAGGGCATCGCCGACCATTTGATGATCCCGTACGCCCGGAAGATCTGGACGATCGAGCCCGACCAGATGGACTTCAGCTGGATCGGCCGGCGCGTGCCGACGCCGAACTACGAGCGCATCATCGGCGGCGCGCTCAGCGACGAGGTGGATCAGGTCGGCGCCACGGCCCAGTTCTGGTACACCAAGCGAGGCGGCATCGAGCCGCTGCCACGGGCTCTGGCCGCGAGGGTGGAGAACCTCCACCTCGAGCGGACCGCGGTCAAAATCGAGCTGCCCGAAAAGCGGGTGGTCTTCGACGACGGCGCCGTGGTGCCGTTCCACCGACTGGTGTACTCGCTGCCATTGCCGTTCCTTCCCCGCTTCATCGACAACCTGCCACCCGAGGTGGAGCGAGCTTGCGACGGACTCGAGTACCAGGGGATCTACTGCGTCAACCTCGGCATCGATCGCGAGAAGATCTCCGACAAGCACTGGATCTACTACTACGAGGACATCTTCCCGTTTCACCGGTTGTCGCTGCCGGCGAACTTCAGTCCCGACACCGTGCCACCGGGCAAGAGCTCGATCGCCACGGAGGTTGCATTCTCCAAGTACCGACCCCTCGACAAGGACACCGCCGTCGAGAAGACGATCGAAGCACTCAGGGCCGCGCGACTGATTCTCGAAGATGACACAATCGAGTTGGTTCACACCGAGGAGATCTTCCCCGCCTACGTGATCTACGACCTGAATCACGCCAAGTACGTGGAGGTCATCCGCAGCTGGTTGCGCGAGAACGACATCTGGAACGTGGGTCGCTTCGGCGAATGGCAATACTTCAACATGGATCACTCGATGAGGAGCGGGCGGCGGGCGGCCGAGGAGATTCTGTCGCTGTAGCGGCCGTAGTAGAGCTCCTCATGAGGTCGCAGCTGAGGCACGCGCGATGAGCTCGGGGAGCGAGGCGGAGTCCGGGCGGTGTCATCGTTGACACCGGTTCGGGATCCGGGCGCAAAGGTCGCGGTCATCATCGTCAACTGGAACGCGGCCGAGGACACGCTCGACGTCCTCGGCCAGCTCGACGGTTGCACCGGCGCCCGGCTCGAATACATCGTTGTCGACAACGCCTCCACCGACGACTCGGTGGCGCGCATGCGAGCGGCCCGTTCGGAGCTGATTCTGATCGAGTCGGGCTCGAATCCCGGCTTCGCCGGCGGCACCATCGCCGGTGTCCGCAGAGCACTCGAGGACCCCGAGGTCGGCTACGTCCTGTTTCTCAACAACGACGTTCGGGTCGACCCCGGCTTCCTGCCTCCGCTCCTCGACGCCTGTCGCGACCTGGAGCTGGCAGCCGCTGGCCCGAAGATCTTCTACGCCGAGCCATCGGACCGGATCTGGGCCGCCGGCGGCACTCTACGAGTGCGGGAAACCGTGACCAAGGAGCTCGGGCGGGGAAGGCTCGATGGTGCGCCTTTCGACCGGGGCGCCGACGTCACCTACCTGACGACATGTTGCATCCTCATCCCCGTAGACGTCTTCGAACGAGTCGGGCTACTGGACCCGGTCTATTTCATTTGCGTCGAAGACGCCGACTGGTGCCGCCGCGCCACCAGCGCCGGCTATCGCCTTCGCTATGTGCCGGAGAGCTCGATCTGGCACCGGGTCGCGGTGTCGACGGGCGGCGGTTACACGCCTCTGCGGACATTTCACACCGCGCGGTCGAACGCTCTCTTCGTTCGCCGGCATCACGGCATCCCGGGGCGGCTCTGGTTCCTCCTGGCAAATCTCGCGGCACTTCCGGCCGCGTTCCTGCGCGAGCTGCCGAAAGGCAATGCCAAGGCCGTTTTCGCGAAGGCGAGGGGGCTATGGCGGGGCCTGCGCGAGCCGCTGGGCGAGCCTCCACGGCTGTAGCGGCCGACCTCCGTGTCGGCCGTGATCCCCGTTACCGAAGACGGCCGAGACAGAGCTCGGCCGCTACACACTAGAACTGCCTTCGAACGCCGCCCTCAGGTGACGGATCTCGCCTCCGACCTCGAATGGCTCCGCCAGACTCTTATCCTCACTTCGATTTCCGACCTTGTCCAAGGTCCGCAGCACGTGTAGTATACGTGTATGACCAAGAAGCTGACCATCACCATTGACGACGAGGTCTACAAGGGGCTCTATCGGAGGGTCGGGCCCCGGCGAATCAGCCGTTTCCTGGAGGCGCTCGCTCGGCCCCATGTCATCGACGAAGACTTGGAGGCCGAGTACGCCGCCATGGCCGCAGATGAAGTGCGGGAAGCCGAAGCGGTCGAGTGGACCGACAACCTTGTGGGCGACGCCTTGGATGAAACGAGCTAGCGTCTGGTGGATCAGCTTCGATTTGTCGATCGGCGGCGAGATCCGAAAGACCCGACCCGCCGTCGTTGTCAGCAACGACGCCTCGAACAAGGCACTCAATCGCGTTCAGGTGGTGCCGCTGACCTCGAACGTCGACCGGCTCTACCCCTGCGAGGCGTACGTCATCCTGAACGGAGAGCAGCGCAAAGCCATGGCCGACCAGATCGCCACGGTGTCCAAGAAACGTCTGCAGCGAAGGATCGGCCGCCTCGATGCCTCCGACATGAGCGATCTGGAGCGGGCGATTCGCGTCCAGCTCGGTTTCTAGCTTCGTGAGGTGAGCCGGGAGCCGGGAGACAAGGTGCGCATCGGCGTCGAGACCTTCGAGCCCTTCCCCATTTCCAGCGGACGCGTACAGCCAGAGCCGGGCCCTGCCTCGACGATCCCGCTACCTCGGCCGCTTTTGCGCACCATACGGGATGGGGCTGCAGTTCCGGGTCTATACTGCCGATATGGATCGTAAGCGTCTTGTTCGATACCTCGAGGACTTCTTTTCTGAGCGCCCGGAGGGCCTGATCGCAGCCTATCTTTTCGGCAGTTGGGGGCGGGGGACGGCGGGAAGTGGTAGCGATGTCGACCTCGGGCTGCTCTTTGAAGAGGCACCGCCGGCCGAGCTCGACTCGGAGCCTTTCCGATTGGAGTCGGAGCTCGAGGTTGCCCTGGCAATTCCCGTCCAGGCGGTGGTCCTCAACACCGCGCCGCCCGACCTCTTGCACCGAGTGCTTCGCGATGGGGCAATCATACTGGATCGCGACAGGGCCGCACGGATTCGCTTCGAGGTCCAGGCTCGCAAGGAGTACTTCGATCTGCGGCCGATTCTCGAGCAGTACCGGCAGCCGGAGAGCGCCAGTCGATGACCGATCCCGATCTGATCGCCAAGAAGCTGGCTGCGATCCGAGACTACATCGGCGAGTTGCGCCTAAAAGCGCGGCCGGATGAACTCGAAACCGATGTTCGGGAGCGACGCTTCGTCGAGCACACTCTGCAGCTCGCCATTCAGGCTGCTCTCGATGTCGCTTCGCACATCGTCTCGGATGAGCGCCTGGGGGAGCCGCGGACGAATCGCCAACTTTTCGCCCTTCTGGAGGGGGGCGGTTGGATCCAATCCGATCTCTCCTCCCGCTTGCAGCAGATGGCGGGCTTTCGCAACATTCTCGTCCACGGTTACGACGTCGTCGATCTCGGGATCGTGCGGGACATCCTGGCGCATCGTCTGGACGATCTACTGGAGTTGGTCGCGGCCGTGGAGACGAGAGTCTCCCGGGATAGCTGATGAGAGTAGCGGCCGACCTCCGTGTCGGCCGTGGTCCGCAGGCCACCGTCCGTTGTAGCGGCCGACCTCCGTCGCATCAGAAGAACCATTCCCCAACGATCACCGTGTCGTTGCGCTCGAGCCGAACGTCTGGCTGCTTGCCCTTTCGGATCTTCTTGACGTTGACCTCGATCCGGGTCTCCGATCCATCGGCGAGCTTCCGCAAGATCTTGACGTTGCCTGGGGATTTATGCCGAGGGCCGAGCCGAGTTGCGGCACCAAGTTGGCTAGAGCGTGGGCACCGCTGGCGCCCCCACGGCCACCGACCCCGGTGGCACATCGTCGAGGACTACCGAATTGGCGCCGATGAACGAGTCGTCTCCCACCGCGATGCCACCGAGGACCTTGGCGCCGGCGCCGAGCACCACGCGATTGCCGATGCGGGGGCAGTCCGACGTGCTGAAGCGAGCCTCTCCCAGCGTTACCCCCTGGAGGATCGTGCAGTCCTCGCCGACTACCGAGGTGCCGCCGATGACGATGCCCACGCCGTGCGGGATATAGCAGCCGCCACCGATGTCGGCCTTTGGCACGATGTCGATGGCGCAGGCACCGATCGACCAGCGTCGCAAGAGTGCCGGCAGGAGTGGCACTCCCCAGCGCTTGAGCGTGTGTGCCGAGCGATGGGCTATCAGCGCCTGGAAGCCGGCGTCGAGAACCACGGCGTCGAACAGCGCACGAAGGGTTCCCCAGCTCTTGATCTCGGCGAGTCTCCGGAAATCGCGTCGCAGGCGTGGCCACATGGTCATGAACGCTCTCTCATGCTTCGCAGCTGGCTGAGAATGCCCAGGCGGGGAAGCCGACGCCAGAGTCCGTACCAGCCGGTTGCCTGGAGTTTAAACTCCAGCCGGCTACTGCCGGGCCTCACGACCGCCCGAGGCAGCGCCATTCGGTCGGAGGGCGAGACGCCCGATATGCCATAGACGCTGACGGCTCCGAGGTAGCCTGCGTCGCGGATCGCACGCGTGGCGGCGGTGTCGAAGTGCCCGTACGGGAAGCAGAAGGTCCGGACCTGGCGCTCGAGGAGTGCCTCCAGGTCGCGCTTGGAGCCGGCCACTTCGCCGATCAGCGCGTCGGCGTCCAATTGGCTGAGATCCGCATGGGTACGACTGTGGCTGCCAATCTCGAAACCGCGCGCGGCGAGATCCCGGAGGTCTTCGGCCGACAGCAACTCCTCGATCCTCTCACCCCGGTCCAGGTCCCAGGCGTTCTCCCCTCCGACCTGGCTCGAGACCACGAACACCGTGGCGCTCATGCCGCGGCGCTCGAGCTCGGGTACGACGTGCTCGAGGAAGCACTTGCAGCCGTCATCGAAAGTCAGGACCACTTCATTGCTCCCCGCCTCGCCTCGGTCGGCGCGCCCGAGGGCGTCGGCCAGCGAGCGCCCGGACATGCTCTTGTCCGCCAGCCAGTCGAGATGGTCGGAGAACTCGGCTCGCGAGACATAGCTGCCGCTGAACCTCGGCCGGGGCTCGAATGGCCGGGGCTCGACGTGGTGGTACATGAGGATCGGCGTCCGAAGGCGCTTCATGCGGCCAGCTCCTTGAACAGCGCGGCGTAGGCATCGGCCGTGCGGGCGAACGGAAACTGCTCGGCACGATCGCGAGGCCGGTTCCCCCAGGCTTCCGTCGTCGCGATTTCCAGAGCCTCGGTGTAGGCCACCACGTCTCCTTGGGGAAAGAACACGCCACCCTCGCCGATGACCTCGCGTCTGACCGCGTCGTCCGGGGCAACGCATGGCGTGTTGCACGCCAAGGCTTCGACATACACCAGGCCGAACGCTTCGCTTCGCGAGGGCAGAGTAAAGCAGTCGGCGGTCGCGTACCAGCCCGGGAGCTCGGACCGGTCTACCTGTCTGCGCAGGTAGCGTTCAGCACCCAGGCGCGCGACGCCGAGCCGATCGAGTCGCGCGGCGTTCGGACCCTCGCCCAGAACCACCAGGCTTCCTCGATCCAGGCCGGCAACGGCCTCGAGCGCCTGCTCGACCTGCTTGTGGCCGTCCACATGGCCGACGCAGAGACAGATCGGACGCTCGAGCTCGATCGAGGCCTGCGAGGCCTCGGGATGGAAGAAGTCGAGGTCGATGCCATGCGGGATTACTTCGATTGTTGCCCGAGGCGCCAGCACTTCGAGGTCTTCAGCAAAGCTACGGGTAAAGACGACCGTGCGGTCAGGCCGGTTGCGGGCGAACGCGCCCTCCCATTTGGGGCTCAGGCCGTGCGCGATGTCGACGAAGGCCGCTCCTCGAAATCGCCGAACCAGGCGGGCGATCCAGCCCCCGACCAGACCACCCTCCATGATCACGACGTCATATCGGCCCCGGTAGAGTCTCCGCGCCGCGGACAAGGAAGCGGTAGCCCACTCGACGTTGATCGGATCCAGGAACGCGGTGTCGAGGATCTTCCGACCCAGTCGGGTTGCCGAGTACGGCGCTGTCAGCCACTTTCTGTCGCGTGCGACCGCACCGATCCGCTCGTGGGGTACGTCGACCGGCCCGCGGCAAAACAGGGTCGGCTCGACGCCGCGGGACGGGAGCGCCCGGCACAGATCCAGAACGAACGCCTCCGCCCCCCGCGTCACCACCCCGGCGCCGGACATCACGAACGCTGCCTTGATCGTCACGATGAGCTCGATTCGGGAATGTCCGGAGCAGAGCCTGAAGAAGACGTCGGGGCCGGCGGTGGTCCCCCGAAGAACCGTTTGAACGGATCCGCGAACCTCCGCAGGTAGATTAGCCCGATCACCGCGAGCAGCGCCACGCAGGCGACGAATCGCGGCCAGCCGGCGGCGGGAAATATCGCGGCGAGGCCCAGAAAGAGTGGTAGCGGGAGAAGGTATACGAAAGCGAGGTCTTTGAGCAGGCGGGGGAACTCGGGACCGCAGATCTGCCATACCCGCCAGGCCATCAGGATGTTGCCGAGCAGAAGGTAGTGAGCCCAGGCCATGCCTTCGGTGCCGTAGCGGCCGCTCAGAAGCCAGCCGAAGCCCACCAGGCACGTGAAGTTGATGATCGCGACGATAAGCCAGACGCGGTCCTGTCGGCGCACCTTGAGAAGCTCACCGCCGAGGCGAGTGAACGGATCGATCAAGGTGGCAAAGCACACGATCTTGATCAGTGCCACCGCGTCGACCCAGTTGGGCCCGAGCAGGATCTCGAGGATGACGATCTCGGTGTTGAAGAACAGGAAATAGACCGCCATGACCTCGATCGAGAGGATGGCGACGGTACCGAGCCGGTAAGCGGCGACGAACCGCTTGTGATCGGTCCGGTAGGCGACCAGGGCGGGGTAGAGGGCTCGAATCAGGGCGGGCACGAAGAGAATCTGCGCTCGCATTGCCCACAGCAGGGCTTTCTCGTATTGACCGACCATCGCGGTCGAGTCCCGGATCTCGACGATGTAACGGCCGACGAACGGCATCGCATTCGACACCAGGGCGATGAGGAACAGGAGCATGCTTTTTCGCAGAAGCTGCGGAATCGCCCGCCAGTCGAACTCCAGATGAATCGACGTCCAGGCGCGGATCCAGAGAATGACGACGAAGCAGAGCATCGCGATCAGCTCGCCGACCACGAAGCTCCAGACGCCGGCGCCGCTCACAGCCAGAGCGATCGAGATCGCTGCCAGTACCGCGCCGCGCAGCAGCTCCGGAACCACCAGTCGCGTCACCCTCAGCTCGCGCTCGAAGAAAACCCGGGGGACGATCGCGAACGCCTCGATCAGCACGAAGAACGCCAGTACCCTGAGAACCCCGGGCAGCTCCGGGTCCAGGCCGCCGAAGTAGCCCGCAAAGGCGATCAGGCCGGCGGTGACGAGCGTGCCCGACAGGATCTCCCAGAGCAGTACGCTGCCGTAGGGCTGGCGCTCGTGGCGCACCAGTTCGTATTGAAGTCCGAGATCGCGGACGAAACCGGCCAGAACCACAGTCGACCAGGCGAGCGCGAACAGACCGTGATGCTCGGGAATGATCAGGCGAGCCAGTGCCAGATCGGTGGCCAATCGCAGCGCCATCCGGCCGAGTTGACTTCCGTAGGAGGCGACCGTCGAGTACAGGAACCTCCGCTCGGTGGTCTGGCTCAAAGGGCGCTGGTCCAGTGTTCGGCGACGGTGCGGTACCAGATCTTCCGAAACAGCGCCACTCTAGGGAGCACGCCCACTGCCGGGCGCAGGCTCCGGTGATTCAGGAAGATCGATATCGCCGAAACCCAGGCCTTCATGGGCGCGAATAGACGCAGTCGAGCCGCGCTCTTCCAGGTGAAGCCGCGATCGAAAACGCCCGGATGCTTTCGCCGGAATTCGTTGAAGTGGCGACCGTACCACGCGGCGTGGTCGACCAGATCCTTTCTGCTGGCGCGAATCGGCGCATGGGTGACGCAGGCACGGGGCTCGAATGCGCAATCGATCCCTGCGTCGAGAGCCCGAAAGAACCAATCGTGGTCCTCGCTGGTGACCATGGTCTCGTCGAAGCCTCCCAGGCGTTCCCAGGCGGTTCTGCGGACCCCCAGATTCAGACTGCCGAGGGCATGGCGGGTCGCGCGCTCAGCAGCGCGATCCTGCAGCAGCCCGTGAAACGACGCGATGTTGTCGGCGACCGCCCAGCGGTTGCCGTCGAGATCGAAATCGACGCTGCCCCCTACGATCTCGGAATCGTCCAGCGCGTTCGCCAGGTGAAGCGCCCAGTCGGGATGCGGTGTGCAGTCGGCGTCGGTGAATAGAATCAGTTCTCCCGAGCTGTGCTCGACACCGAGGTTGCGGGCGGCGCCTGGAGACAGCCGAGTCTCGCTCTCTACGAGGCGGACCCCCTCCAGGGCCGGCACGACTCCCTGAGCGTCACGGCCCACGACGATGATCTCGTACCGGCCCGGCTGAACGCCGGCTTCGAGGGCGGCGACGGTCTCGCCGGCGAGCGGACAGTCGAGGTTGGGCACGACGATGCTCAGCTTCGTGGCCATCCGCCTATTATCTGGGATGGCGCAGGCGACGGATATACTTCGAAGGGCCGAATCCGGCCCTACACGAGAACTCCGTCATTCGGTCACCGCCGCCGGTTCCGCCCACATCTCACCTCGTAGATGAAAAACACCACTGCTCTGGTCCTGGGTTGCCTGAGCCTGCTGCTGCTGCTCTATCCGCTGGCGGCGCCGACCCGTGGTCTGCCGGTCACTCTCAAGGCGGACGAGCCCGCCTACTACCTGGCTGCACTCAGCCTGGTCCGGGACGGCGACCTCGTCTGCGGGACGGAAGACACCCGGCGCCTGTTCGACGCCTTTCCGCATCTGCCGGTGGAGAACCTGATCCTCATGTCGGTGGATGGCTGGAACACCGTGTATTTCGGCAAGCCGATCATCTACCCGGTTCTGGCCTCTCCCTTCGCTGCGTTCTTCGAGGCCCGCGGCATGGTGTTCTTCAACATGATTCTGTTTGTCGCGATGATCTGGATGGGCTTCTTCTACCTTCGCGGTCTGGCTCCCGAGGCTCTGGCGGCTTTCTTTTCGGTCTCCTTCTTCATGGTCTCCCTGGCCTTCGTCTACGTGTTCTGGATGCATCCGGAGGTGCTGGGCATGTTCTCGATCATGGCCTGCCTGTACTTCGCCTGGACGAGAGACAGCCCGGATTCTCCGTCCGTGCTGGCGAGGGTATTCGCGGAGCCCTCGCGGGCCGCCTGGTCCGGGGCGGCGCTCTCCCTTGCCGTCTACAACAAGCCGATGCTGGCCGCAATCGGTGTGCCCGCGCTCTATCTGGTGTTCCGCCGGCGCGGGCTCAAAGGCGCGAGTGTCTGGCTGGTCGCCGCCGGATTGGCCCTCGGCGGCCAAGCACTGGTGTCTCAGACACTTACCGATACGCCGACGCCCTATCTCGGCACCTCGCGCGCCGGCTTCAAGATCGACGATCCGGAGCGGCTCGAAGAGATGCTCAGGCCCTTTCAACAGCCGGTCGTGACCGGAGAGAACCACAGCTCTTACGGCTGGTTGGCTCGCGTACCGGAGCTGTTCCCGAGGATGCTGGTCGAGAACGTCGGCTACTTTCTCGTTGGCCGCCACACCGGGCTCTTCGTGTACCTGCCGTTCGCGTTGGTGTGCCTGCTCCTGTTTCTTTTTCACGATCGGCGCGATCCGAGCCGCTGGCTGGTGATCGGCGCATTGGCGGGTGTGGCGCTGTTCTTCATGATCTGGATGCACTACAACTGGCACGGCGGCGCCGGCTTCGTGGGCAATCGCTACTTCGTCAACTTGTATCCGGCCTTTCTGTTTCTGGTTCCGGCTCTGAGGCCGCCGGCGATCACGGCTCTCGGCTTCGCAGGCGGAGGCCTGTTCCTCGCGCCTCTGCTGTTCGCGCCCTTCGGCGTTTCGGTACCTGATCCGACTCTCCAGTGGCACGTGAGAGGCGCTGCATTCGGCTGGCTGCCGCAGGAGCTCTCGATCTCGGCCGAGGTCCCCGGATACGTGAACCTGAACACGCGCGGCCTGAACATCCGCGGCCGGCGCGACCAGTTCCGGATCTCAGACCGGGGATCAAGCGCATTCTGGCTGCGGGGAGCCTCGCGGGCCGAAGTCTGGATCTCCAGCGCGCGAGAGATCGAAGAGATCGCACTGGAAGTGAATTCTCCAGCTGAGAACCGGATCGCGATTGCCATGGGAGGCTCGAAGGAGACCTTGTCCTTTTCCGCGTCCGATGCGCCCTCCCAGCGGGTGAGCTTCGCTCCTGCGAAGGCGAGCAAAGTCCGCTCTCAGTGGGGTAGGCGGCTCTACGCGTATCGGTTGGTCATCGAAACCGAGACCGGACGCAACCGGCGGCGGCCTGACGGAGAGGTCGTCGAGCCGCAGTTCTATGTGGGGGCCGAAATCGCGGTGCGGCGCGTCAAGCGTGCCGGCGCCTAGGCGCGCACCCGAACGGCCAAGGGAACATGGGGAATCGATCGATCGGCTTCGGCGGACCCGGCCGCCGCTGGTCGATTCTCTTGGCGGCGTTCCTGGTGCTGCTCGGAGTCCGCACTGCGTTTCTGGATCGGGAGGACTGGCCGGGATTCATCGGCGACGAGGCGACCTATCTTCTCGCTGCGGAAAGCCTCGCGTGGGACCTCGATTTCTACTACGAGCGCGCCGACTACGATCGGTTCGTCGAGCACTGGGGCGAGCGCCCGGAGATGCTGCTGTTTCTCCAGAGTGACGACCATGGCCGGACCTTGGCCTATGGCAAGCCTCTGTTCTTCCCGTTGGCGGCCGCGCCGCTGACACGGATCTGGCCGACCCATGGCGCCCTGTTGACCAACCTCTTGTTTCTGGCCGTGGCCGCAGCTCTCGTGGCGCGAGCGCTCGAGCGTCATCTGGGCGCGCTGGCGCCGCTCTGGGTGGCGGTGTTTCTGTTCGCTTCCGTCGCTTTCGCCTACTCGGTCTGGGCTCACGCCGATTCGTTCCTGATGTCGCTTACCGCGAGCGCCTTGAGCCTTGCCTTGCTCGACCGGCGGGCCGACGCCGATCGCGGGAGCAAGCGGGGCCGCAAGCAGCAGGCACTGTGGCTGGCGATCGGTATGCTGTTCGCGATCGTCGCCTTCAGCCGGCCCTTCTACGCCACCCTCGCTCTTCCTCTGCTCGCGCTGCTGCCGACGGGCAAGCGTGCTCGCCTCGGCATCGCTTTCGGCGCGGGGGCCCTGCTGATCGTAGGCGCCGCCGCGGCTGTGCACTGGCAGCTCGCCGGCGCGGTGACCAGCTACACCGGTGAGCGAGGTGGGTTTTATGCGAGGGTGGGGCTTCCCGAGGTCGATTTTCCCGGAGAGAGCTGGGACGAGGCGATTCACAGGACGGGGAACTTTGCCTGGTACCAGGCGCGCGAACCGCTCGAGCAGGAGACGCGTCTGGGCCTGTGGAGCTGGAACTCGCTGTACCTCGTCGCCGGCGAGCACGTCGGGCTGGTGCCGTACTTCTTGCCGATCGTTCTCGCGCTGTGCTGTCTACGGATGGATCGAGTCCGACTGGCTCTGCTTCTGGCGGTTGTGCTGGCGGTCGCCGCGTTCTTCTTCTATCGGCCCTTCAATTTCTACGGTGGCGGAGCGGCGATCGGCAATCGCTACTTTCTGCCTCTGTATCCCGCCGTCTGGTTCCTGGTCGCCCGCCGGCCGCGCGATTCGATTCTGGCTTGGGGGCCCCTGGTCGTGGCACTGGCTGCCGCCCCATTCCTCTGGCCCCTCTGGGCCGGTTTGGGAAGCTATCCGCTCTCGAGCGAGCAGAGTTACCGCTTCGTGTCCCCCGCGGCTCGTGCGCTTCTGCCGTACGAAACGACGCAAAGCCATCTGAAGCCGGGCGGGCAGGAAGACGTGCTCCACCGCAACTTCTGGATTCGTGTGCTGAGTCCGGGAGCCCGGGTGGACGCGGAGCGCATCTGGGTGCGTTCGAACGAGTGGGCGGAGCTCTTGCTGGCGTTCAATGGGCCCCGCGAGACGCTCGCCCTGGTGGGCCCGGAGAGCGGCCGCGCGACCCTCGAGCTCGCGACCGGCAAGATACTCGACAGCGAGCCGGGCGAGGGGATCACGACCTATCGGCTCCGCCTGCCCGACGAGCGAGCCCGGCACCCGATGTGGTGGACCTGGGAGTCCCTCAGCCTGTACCGGCTGCGTTTCAGGCTCGCCGGCGCGCCGCCTGACGAAGTCATCGGTCTCTACCTCGAGGGCGGTCAGCCGCGATGAGACGCTCGGGCGCCAGACTCCGCTGCGCGGTGCTCGCCTGCGCTCTCGTCGTTGGGGGCTCTGGCTCCTGCTCATCGCCTTCCGGCCGGTACCTGGATTCCCGCGATTCGCCACGCGGGCTCGTGCTGGTCAACCTGAGCGGCTTGCGCGCAGACCATCTCGGAGTGCTGGGCCGGGAGCCGTCCCCGACTCCCTTTCTCGACACGCTTGCCGGCAACTCGCTCCTCTACGAAAGAGCGCTCTCGGTTTCCTCGGGCCCATTGGCGTCGCAGGTGTCGCTCTTGAGTGGGCTCTATCCACAAGAGCACGGAGTCGTGGCGGCGGACCGGGCGCTCAACGCGGAAGCCGTAGTGCTTCCGGAGCGGTTCGCCGAGTTCGGGTATCGGACGGCGGCCTTTACCGGCGGTGGCTACGCGGTCTCGGAGTTCGGGATCGATCGAGGGTTCGACGACTTCGTGAGCCTCGGTCACGCGCCCGGGGAGGGGCCGAATGGTGTGCTGGGCGCAGGACTCGACTATCTGCGGGAGATCGGATCGGAGCGCTTCTTTCTCTATGTCGCGCCCTCCAGCCTGCGAGGGGCGGAGATCTTCACTACGGCGCCGGAGTTCGAGCGCCTGACCGGCGGTTTCGAAGAGCTAACGCCCGAGTTGCTCGCGCAGGTCCGCCGGGCTTACGAGGACCGGGTCCGCGCGGCCGACGATGGGTTGCGGGCTTTCGTGGAAGGTGTCGCGAGTCTCGGCTTGCTCGAGCGAACGGTTCTGGTGGTCACCGCCGATCGGGGTTTCGAGCTGGGAGAGCACGGGCGGCTGGGGCACAAGCAGCTCTATCCCGAAAGCTTGCGTGTGCCACTTCTGATCAGCCTTGGCGCTTCGGGTGCGGCGCTCCATGGCCGCTTCGACGATCTCGTGCAAACGGTCGACCTCGCGGCGACTCTCTACCGGCTTGCCGGCCTGCCCTCTCCGGCCTCGTCGGGCCGGCTTCTTCCAGGCCTGCCCGGTGCGCCGGTACCCAGAACGTGGGCAGCGGCCGAACGGCGCGGTCGCTGGGCTCAGGAGAGCCTGCTCCTTCAGACGGCCGAAGGCTGGCGCCAGCTGGTTCACAGCCGCCTGCGCGGCGAGTACGACGGTACATGGGTCACACGTGGCATCGATTTCGATACGGAGGCATCGGTTCTGAACTTCCGGATCGTCAGCTATCTGAAGCCCCGGACGATCTCGGTGCGAGTCGATGGCGTCGATCATGGCGTTATCCTGGCGGGACCGAAATGGACCAAGGCTCGGATCGAGCTGCCGAGTCCGGCCGATCCGGCTGCCGGCCCTGGCAAACGAAGGGTCGAGCTTCGTGCCCCGGATTGCGCTTCTCCGGCGGATGCGGGCTCGACCGTGGACCGGCGTTGTCTCTCGTTCAAGCTCGCAGGTCTCGAGCTGACGAAGACCGAGCTCTTCGATCTGGGCCGGGATCCCGGGGCCCACGAAGATCTGTCGGCCGAAGCCCCCGAGCTTCTGGGGGAGATCGCCGGAACGCTGGCTGGTCACCGCTGGCTGGCCGTGTCGCCTCCGGAGCGCACCCGCCCCGGAGAGGCGACGCTCAGGCAGCTGGCGGCGACAAGTGAGCTCCCGGAGCCACCCCGCCCCTGACGCGGATAGTGGTCGCTACGTGCCGCAATGCGGGCGCCGATTGCTAGAATCCATCCCGCGGAAAGCTGAGCCGATCTCCCCGGTCCCGGGGAATCCCCACCGAGAGCCACATCCATGAGATCCGACTATCGCCGGCAATCGCTCTGCCTGGCCGTGCTTCTCGTACCCGTGCTGCTGGTTTCCGCTCTTGGGGAAGGACGCTCTTCGGAGGCTCCGCAAGCTGTTCGCCCGGTCCTGTTGGCCAACGGCGTGGTTCTGGTGCGGGACGCGGAGGTCATCGGAACGGTCGGATTGCCGGACTCGACACGCGCGCGCAAGCTCGAACGGCTCGCCGGCGGCTGGATCCTGGGAGGCGAGCGGATGAGCTCCAACGGCTCCGAGCTCTTCCTGTGGCGTCACGACGGCGAACAAGCGCGCGAGTTCGAGGGCCCACTGTCACCCGAGCAGCCACCGCTGCGAAGAGAGGCGACCCCCTTGGTTCGGGACGGCTCGCTGGCCGGGCTGTTGTGGCTGGAAGGCGAGCGCCACAACCGTCTGGCCGTGCGGGCCGCCGCATGGACGGCCGCAGGCTGGGGGCCCAGCGAGCCGGTTTCGGTACCCGGCCCCGGAAGTCAGGTCGCCGTTTCGGGAACGGTTCTGGGCGACGGTTCGTGGCTGGCGGTTTGGACCTGGGTGGACACTCAGGGAGACGCCGAGACCGTGTGGAGCCTGCGCCGCAACGGCCACTGGTCGGAACCGCAGAGAATCCATGAAGACAACCTCGTTCATGACGTCCAGCCGGTGCTCGCCGGGCTCGGCGATCGGGCGCTGGTGGTCTGGTCCTCGTTCGATGGCAACGACTACCGGATGCGCCGGGCTCGCTTCGACGGAAGCTCTTGGCGAGCATCGGGTTTCTTCGGCGGAAGGGGAGCAGGTGATCCGGTTCTCGAGGCCGAAACGCAGCCTGGGGGATCCGGCGGGCGGTTCGCGAGCCTGAGGTATGTCACGGTAGCCCCTTCGACCTGGTCCTTCGTCGATTTCAATGCCGGAGGGGAGGCAATTGCCGAGGGTGTTCTGGAGCGTGAAAGTCGGGATTTCGGACCGGTGCTCCTTGCGCGCGACGTGACCGGTGCGCCGGAGCTGATCTGGCCGGCTCTGGGCCCTGAATTCCCCGAACGGAGGTCCCCGGTGGACCTCGCTCCACTGGCTTTAGCGGATCGGCTCTCCGGAGAGGAGACCGATGGCGAGTAGGTGGAGCCGCTTCGTGCTTCCCGCCCTGCTCGTCGCGGCCTTTCCGTCGGTGGTCCTGGAGGCGCAACCGTTTCGCTATCTCGCGTTCGGGGACTCGATAACGGACGGCTTCAACGACCATCCCAACTGCCTGGGGTGCGTAGGCTGTGGATATCCGGGGCGCTTGTCCACCGAGTTTGGCTGTACCGGCCTCAACTGCGAGGTTGTCAACCATGGCCTCTCCGGCGAAAAGACCATGAACGGCATCACGCGGCTCAACAACCTTTTCTTTGCCGGTGATCCGGATTGGGATCTGATGATGCTGATGCACGGATCGAACGACATTTTCGACGACGACCCAGTGATTCCTGAGGAAGCGGTTCGAGACAACCTGAAACAGATGGCCTACGACGCTGCGGAGTTGGGAATCGAGACTCTGCACGCTTCGATCATCTGGTTCCATCCGTGGGGCGACAGGGGGCACGGCCGGGACGACGAGATCGAGAACCTGCGGGATCTGGTGTCGGTCCTGGCAACTTCGGAGAATCGTTCCTTTGCCGACGCCTGGAATCTCCTCTGCCCGGTAGCCGGCGACATCCACGGTCATCCCTGGGCCGTGACCGGACTCGGTTGCTTCAATCAGCACTACTGTGAGGACGACCCCAACGGTGCCACGCAGGCGGCACAATGGGTGTTGGGCCATCCGAATCCCTCGGGATTCGACATGATGTCCGACATGTTCCGGAACACGATCAACGCCGTGCCGGCGCCGGGCCTCGCGACGGTGGTCTCGCCGTCCGGGGCCGAGTGCGAGACGATGCCCACTCTCTCGTGGACGAAAGAGAGTCCGGACGGAGCGACCTGGTATCAAGCGCAGGTCGAGACCGACCTCGGTGCCACGGTCTTCGACTCCTGGCTTCCGGAGGCCGACATCAGCGCGGTGGCTCCGGATCCGTTGATCCCTGGCGTGTGCATCGGAACGGCATGCTCGGTAACTCTCGCCGCAGCGTTGACCCAGGGCGATTACGTTTGGCGCGTGCGCGGCCGCAATCCGAAAGGGCGGAGTGCGTTCACCGCCGACGCGGCCTTCAGCATCCTACCGGCGAGCCTGAATCTCGAGAACGACACGGTGGCCGACACTCGAGTCGAGGCGGCATGCAACCAGGTGGTCGCCGGCAACCTGGGAGGGGGGGACTACGGCGTTGCCGCGAGTGGCAATCTGACACTCGACGGCGGGACAGGGGTCGAGATCCATGACGGATTCTGGGTCGCCGATGGCGGCACGCTGAACCTCGTCTCGAACTAGCAGCTGCGCTGACCGGGCAGAAAACGACCCGAGCGATCGCAGCGTCGGGCACCGGAATCAACTCGGGTCATTTGCCCTGGGGGATTCCCGAAAGCCGTCGTGGCTCGGGTCCGGGCCGATAGGCCGCGGAGGTTCAAGACAGAAGCCCTCAGAGCCCTGGTTTGCCCCCGGAAGTGCCGTGTCGGGCCCTTCCGAGGGCCGCGCTTTGCCCGGCGGAATCAAGTGGACCTCCTGGCCCGAGTGTACACCCGCCGGAAGGCGGGTCAAGTTTCTCTATACTGCGCTCGAATTGGACCTCGCAAGGCACGATTTTGTCGGAACCGCGGGGGTAGCGGCCATGGTCGGCGCCTACCTGCTGCTGACCCTGGAGAGGCTCCCCAGCGGGGGGCGAGCCTACCCGCTGGCGAACGCGGTCGGCGCCACACTGATCCTGGTGTCGCTGGCTTTCGATTTCAATCTTTCGGCGGCGCTGGTGGAGGGGTTCTGGCTGGTGGTCTGCTTGATCGGGTTGGCCCGATCGAGGAGCGCCGCCGCGACCTAGCCGTACCCTGGCCGTGCTCCAAGAGGACGAGTGGATCAGGCACCGCCGCCCGGACCCTCGGTCGATCGGCCCGCCGAGCCCAGCTGGAATGTCTTGCCGTAGCGAAGCTCCGCGGCGGAGTCGCCGGCCAGAGCGAAGAGCCTTACCGAGGCGTTCCGTGGGATCCGGGAAAACGGGATCATGAACCGGAATCCGGAGTTCGCCAGCTTTGGACCATGCTGTTCGCCCAGCTTCGGACTCGGCTCCCGGATCTGTGCCGAGATCATGTACTCGCCGTCGACGAACATGAGGATTCGCTCGGCGGGTTGCAGCTTCGGACGGTCCGCAGCCCAGCCGAGGAGCTCCCAGTTCTTCTGTTCCACAGTGCCTCGCAACGAGCCGGCATCCAAGACCCAGGAGTGGCCCGAGCTGCTCTGGATCCGCGTGTCTGCGAGCACGAAGGTCTCGCTCTCGGGGCGCGCCGCCCGAGCCAGGGTGAGGCCGCTCGAGTTCCGTTCGACAACGTAGACGTCGATCTGGTTACGCCCCGGAACCAGTGCCCGCTCGGGCACCAGCGCCGAAAAACGGCCCTCGCCTTTGGCGGTTGGCGTGAGCCGGGCTCCAGCTCGAATAGTGCCGTTGACCGCGACTGCGAGCTCGATGTCCGCTGACAAGGGCTGTTCCTGGAGAAGCCGGCCGACGATGAAAGCGGGCACGTAGCCGGACTCCGGCGCGACATCTTCGTACTCCGGCTCGCCGTGGAGCACGGCCGTCACTCCGGCAGCCGGCCGACGCTCGAACTCGTGTGCCGGCCTGTCGATCAGGCTCTTCAAGGCGCCAAACGAGAAGAGCCCCTCGATGCTCTCTCCGAAGATCGCCACCTTGCGCTCGACGGTGCCGTCGATTCGTAGCTCCTCGACGGGGTAGCTCACCTGGCGGAACGGATCGCGGGCGAAAGCGGTCTTCACGTCGCGGTTCATCGTATTCTCCGCGAGCAGGGATCGGCCGTCGACCGGCCAAGGGAGCTCGATCCGAAGCAGTTCGGCGATAGTCGGCAGTATGTCGACGGTTTCGACCTGTTCGTCACGCACGCGCCCCACGGTCTGACCGGGCAGCTTGATCAGGAGGGGCACACTCAGGATATCGGCGGCGTTGGGTCCCGCCAGCGAGCCGCGCCGGTAGTGTTCTCCGGGAACGAAGCTCGCGCCGTGGTCGGAACAGACGATGACCAGAGCCTCCTCGAACAGTCGCTCGCTTCTCAGCTTTTCGAGGATGCGCCCCAGGGTCCGGTCCGCGAGATCGACCTGCAGGAGATGCCGCTGCCAGCCCTGCACCGTAAAGTGCTCCTCGCTGCTCCAACGTCGGTGGGGAAGGCCGAAGGGCCGGTAGCGAATTCCGAGAGGACCGTACTCGCGGCCGCTGGGAAGATACTTCCAGGGCATGTGAGGGAAGTTGGGATGGAAGTAGTGCAAGGCGGGTTGCCGGTCCCGGTCGATCGAGGCCACGAAGCGGTCGATCAGGGCAATCGTGTCGGTTCGTGGAGGAGGGTCCTTGCCGGCGTCTCGAAAATCCCTCCAGGCCAGATCGATCGGCGGCAAGTTGGGCTGGGCGGGGGCCGGAGTCAGCAAATGCTGGTAGAGAACGGTGACGTCGGCCAGAAGAAGGCCAAGCCGGCTCCGGCTGCCGGCGTTCTCGAAGGGGTCGCTACAGAGCCCTTCGGGACAGTGTGACCAACTCTGCTCGGAGGCGAGCAGCTCGTGGCTGGTGCTGATCAGAGTGAAGAGGCTGTTGGGCAGAGTTCGAGAGGCCTGTCCCTCCGGGTAGCGGCCGGTCAACATCGCCGGCACGGCCAGCACGGTGCCGGACGCCACGGTAGTGGCGTTGGGGAACCAGTCTGCGGTTCGGGCCAGTGAGGCGAAGCTCGGATAGAGCTCGTCGTTGATCGTGCCGTCACTGCCGAGGAGCGAGCTCAGAGGCAGCTCGTCGAAGAGGATGAATACCACGGGCGTCTTCGAGTCGGAGCGCACCGTGGTGTCGATCTGCGGGGCGGGCTCTCGCATGAGGGCGGAGACCGGCGATCTGAGCAGGAATAGTGCTGGGAAGACGACCAGGGTCACCGCCAGGAAGGTCATGAACGAGCGGAGCTTCGCCGAGTGCTGGTAGAGGAGGCCACACGCGACGGCGGCGGCCAGCGCCGCGGCCAGGATCGCCGACGATCCGAATCCGGGCAAGTTCCGGATGGCTCCTAGAACCAGGAGGGCGAACAGCATGGTCACCAGGGCTCCGTGCAGAGCCACCGCGACGCGTGGCCAAGCGAGACCGATCAGTGACTCGAGCGCGGTACCCAGGCAGGGTACGCCCAGGCTCACCAGCGCGACCAGGAGGAGAATGTCACCACGCGTCGATCCGTGGGCGACGAAGAACTCCGGCGCCGTGCCCAGCAGGCCGTACAGGGGTTGCGCCAGTGCCAGCGCAGTCAGAGCCGCCAGGTGAAGGAACCGAACCCAGTACGGCTCAGCTGCTTTTGTGGCGGGGTCCGCCCCCCGAAGAGGTCGAGCCCTGGGATCCGGTGGCTCCATCCCGGACCGATCCTAGCGAACGGCCCGGTGGGCTCAAAGCTCGCCGGGCCGGTCAGCCTAGATTACTCTCTCCTTCCACTTGCCCCTTCGAAACAGCACGACGGCCATCAAGGTCATCAATGCCTCGGCGGCTACGATGGACGCGTAGACGCCGTTGGGTCCATAGCCGACGATCTTGGCGAGGGTGTACGCGAGCGGTATCTCGAACAGCCAGAAACTCACGAGGTTCACGATTGTCGGTGTCACCGTGTCGCCCGCACCGTTGAAGGCCTGGACCAGCACCATGCCGAGCGCGTAGATGACGTAGCCGTAACTGACGATCCGCAAGCACGACACGGCGTTGGCGGCCACTTCGGCCTCCTGGGTGAACAGGCCGACGAAGAACTCGGCCCACAGAATGAAGATCAGACCCACCACTCCCAGGAAGGTCATGTTGTAGAAGCTCGATCGCCAGACCGCGGACTCGGCTCGGTCGGGCTGCTTCGCTCCCAGGCTCTGGCCGACCAGGGTTGCCGCGGCGTTCGACATACCCCAGGCGGGCAGGAATGCGAAGATCAGGATCCGGATCGCCAGCGTGTATCCGGCAAGCGCCGCTTCGCCGAAGGTCGACACGATTCGCACCAGGGCCACCCAGCTCGCGGTGGACACCAGGAACTGAAAGATCCCGAACAACGAAACGCGGATCAGCCGCAGCGCGACCGGGGGAACCAGCTTCAACTGCTCGCGGGTGATCACCACCCGGGTGCGTCCGCCGAAAAGGGTCCAGAGCTGAAAGAGGACACCGGTGCCGCGGCCGATCGTCGTGGCGACTGCCGCCCCGGCGAGACCGAGCTCCGGGAACGGGCCCAGGCCGAAGATCAGACAGGGATCGAGCACGATGTTGATCAGATTGGCCAACCAGAGCGAGCGCATCGCCATCGACGCGTCCCCGGCACCGCGGAAAACGGCGTTGATCAGGAACAGGAGGAAGATCGTGATGTTGCCGCCAAAGATGATTCGCGTGTACACGGCGCCGTTGTGGACCAACTCGGGACCGCCGCCCATCAGCGCAAGCATGCGCGGAGCGCCGAACCCGCCGACCAGGCCGACCGCGAGGGCGAGGCCGATCCCGAGCGCGAGCGCCTGGACGGCGGCAACCGCGGCGCCCTCGCGGTTTTTCTCTCCGATCCGACGCGCGACCATGGCGGTCGTTCCCATTGAGAGGCCGACGGCAATCGCGTACAAGATGGTCAGCATCGCCTCCGTCATGCCCACCGTGGCCGCGGCGGTCGGCCCGAGTTTCATGACGAAGAAGACGTCGGTGACTGCAAACACCGATTCCATCGACATCTCGAGCATCATCGGCACCGAGAGGAGCAGAATCGCCCGGCCCAGGCGTTCCTGGGTGTAGTCGAACTCGACGCCCCGAATGGCGTCGCGCAGGTCGCGCCAGATGGATGAAGACTCGTTCATGGCGGGCGCGGTCCGGTCTGGAGGCGTTTTCGAAATGAGTGACGAGTCGACGGTCCGGCGGAGGGCAGGCGCAGATTACATTCTGCCCAACGGTTGGTAAAGTCATCGGTATATGCGTTGCGTCCGCTGCGGTACGGAGAACCTCGCCGACGCGAGGCACTGCGAGAAGTGCGGGGTCGAGCTGGTGAAGCCGGATTCACGCGAGGAGGACACCCTCGAAGCCCCTGCCGAAGCGGCGACCGGAGAGCTTCTCTTCAGCCGATACCGGCTCCTGGAGGAGCTGGGGCGCGGCGGCATGGGGCGCGTGCTGCGCGTCCTCGACAGCAAAATCCATGAGGAGATCGCGCTCAAGCTGATCCACCCCGAGGTGTCGTCACGACCCGGCGTGCTGGATCGCTTTCGCAACGAGCTCAAGCTGGCGCGAAAGGTCGCGCATCCGAACGTGTGCCGGGTGTTCGATTTCGGCGAGTACCGAGGCACGCCGTACATCACCATGGAGTTCGTCGCCGGCGACGACCTCGGCGGTGTGCTGGAGAAGTATGCCCCCCTGGCCATCGAGCGAGCGCTCGACATCGCCGACGGAATCTGCCAGGGATTGAGCGAAGCTCACAGGCTGGGCGTCGTGCACCGGGATCTCAAGCCCCGGAACATCCAGATCGATCCGCGCGGAGCGCCACACATCATGGATTTTGGACTGGCCCGATCCTCCCAGATCGATGGCGGGACCATTGCGGGTACGATGCTGGGGACACCGCACTACATGTCTCCCGAGCAGGTCGACGGAGTCGAGGCGGATCATCGTGCCGACCTCTACTCGCTCGGCGTCATCTTGTTCGAGATGGTCGTCGGGGAACGTCCGTTCGACGCGGATTCACCGCTCGCGGTCGCACTCAAGCACCGCTCGGATCCGCCACCGGATCCGAGCGAGAAAAACCCGGCGGTTCCGCGGGAGCTAGCGGAGATCATCCTACTCTGTCTCGAAAAGTCGCCCGACGACCGCTTCGAATCTGCCGACGAGCTGCGCGGGCGGCTCCGCGCGTTCGCCGATCCGGACTCGGCCGCCGCGAAGCCCGCTCAGGACACCCCGGCGCCGCCCTCGATCATCTCGGAGTTGCTGGCCGGAGACGGCTCTCGCGTCGAGCGGTCGAGTTTCGTCGACCGCGAGGCGCAGCTCGCTGTCCTCGAACGTCACTTGGATCAAGCTCTCGAAGGCCAGGGACAAGTGGTGTTCGTAACCGGAAGCCCCGGCAGCGGCAAGACTCAGCTCACCTCGCGGTTCGTCGAGCTGGCTCAGCAGCGAGTACCGGAGCTCCTGGTGGCCGGGGGCAAGTGCAATTCGCAAACGGGAGCTGACTCGCCGTACCTGCCGTTTCGGCAGACCCTCGAGCTACTGACCGGGGACATCGAGACACGCTGGGCGCTGGGACGAATCGGCGCCGAACAGGCGATGAGGCTCTGGAAATCGGCGCCGACCGGCGTTGCGGTACTGGTCGAGGAGGGCACGGCCCTGCCGGGGACGTTGCTCAATCCGGAGCGTCTGCTGCGCCGGGCAAAGGCCGCCGGCGCCGGGGGTAAGCTGCTGCAGTCCGTGGAACGGCGCGTCTCGGAGTCCACCCTGGACGTCACGGCCCACGAGCACGAGATTCACGACCAGGTGGGTCGAGTCCTGTTCCGGCTGGCCGAAAGCCACCCGCTGATCGTGGTGCTGGATGACCTGCACTGGGTAGATCAGGGCTCTGCGAGTCTGTTCGCCCATCTGGCTTCTCAACTCGAGGGGCATCGCGTGCTCGTGATCGGCACGTTTCGGCCGGCGGAGATTCGCCAAGCACCCGACGGCGCCCGGCACCCGCTCGAGGCGGTCGTCCACGAGATTACGTCGCGAATTGGAGATGTGGCGATTGATCTGGATGGAGAATCCGATAGGGCCTTTCTGGACGCCTATCTCGACAACGAGCCCAACCGATTGGACGCGAGCTTCCGAAAGGCGCTACTGCAGCACACCAAGGGGCATGCACTCTTCACCGTAGAGCTGTTGAGAGACTTTCAGGACCGAGGTATATTGGTCCAGGCGTTTTCTCCGATCTCCGGAGAGGTGGTTGACTTGCAAGAAGACGGTGCCGGACGAGGCGTCTGGCAGCTTGCCGGCGAAGTGAACTGGGGCGAGCTTCCCGCTCGGACAGAGGGAGTCATCGCCGAGCGCATGAGCCGGCTCTCGGATGATCTCCGCGAGGTCCTTCTGTGGGCGAGCATCGAGGGCGAGGAGTTCACCGCCGAAGTCCTGGCGGAGGTGTTGGATCAGGACGTCCGCAAGGTGGTCCGGACGCTGAGCGGAGAGCTCGACAAGCGTCACGAGCTGGTGCGCGCTCAGGCGGTGCGGCGATCGGGCGGCCGCCGACTCTCCCTTTACCGCTTTCGCCACGTGCTCTACCAGAAGTATCTCTACGGAGAGCTCGACGAGGTCGAGGTTTCCTACCGGCACGAAGACGTGGGCAACGCGATGGAGAAGGTCTACGGCGAGGACCAGGAGGAGCTGGCGGTGCAGCTGGCACGCCACTTCGCGATCGCGGGGCTCGAGGAAAAGGCCTTTACCTACAGCAGGATGGCGGGCCAGCGCGCGTTGACGCTCTCGGCCTATGTCGAGGCGATCTCCCAGTTTCAGACCGCCCTGGAGATGCTCGACAAGCTGCCGCGCTCCGATGAGCGGGACCGCGATGAGCTCGGGCTCTTGCTGGGCCTCGCCGCCGCCCTGACCGCGACCGCGGGCTACTCGGCTCACGAGGTCGAACGAGTCTGCAACCGTGCTCGCAAGGTCGCCGAGGGCTCCTCGGCACTCGCCGAGAACTTCTTCCTCCTCTACCGTCTGTGGAGTCTGCACTTTGTTCGCGGTGACGCCGACGCGGCCCCGGAGCTGGCTCGCCAGCTCGACACCATGGCCGCCAAGAGCCAGGATCAGGTGCATCCGGCGGTGGCCGCCTTCGCCCGGGGTGTCTCTTTCTTCTGGAGCGGGGCTCAGCCCGCCGCCGCTGAGCTTCTCGAGCTGGCGGCTTCGGTCTACGACCGCGAGAATCACGTGTCGCGCTCTTTGACCTACGGCCTGGGGGATCCCCTGTTCACGGCGCGGACCTACCGAGCCTGGAACCTGGTTCTCTTGGGCGAGACGGACGAAGGCTGGTCTCGGCAGCAAGAGCTGCTGTCGGATGCGGAGGAGCTAGGCGAGCCCTTCGCCCTGGGGATGGCCTTGACCTTCTCGGCGGCGTTGGCTCGGACACTCGGCCGACCGGTTCCTGAGGTCCAGGAATTCGCGAGCAGGGCCAGGGAGCTGGCCCAGGAACACGGCTTCACCTTCTGGTCTGCGGTGGCCGCCGTTCAGCTCGGGTGGTGTCGCGCTCAGATGGGCGATGAAGCCGGCATCGGCCTCATCCAGGAGGGGTTGGCGCTTCACGAGGCCTCGGGTTCCGCTCTGGCGCGCGCGGGGTACTACCTGCACCTGGCCGAGGCTTGCATGGCATATGAGCGGACCGAGGAAGCCCTCGAGGCGATCGCCAAATCACTCGAGATGTCCTCGAGCCATCTCGACCGCTGCTTCGACTCGGACGCCTACCGGCTCCGCGCCCTGATCGAGGAGGTGGGAGATCCGAACCGCGCCGAGGCCTCGTTCCGGGAGGCACTGGCGCTTTCCGAGTCGCACACCGCCATCCTGTTTCAACTCAAGGCCGCGGTTGATCTTGCGCGCTTGCACAAGGCTCAAGGCCGCGCCTCGGAATCACGCGACTACCTAGAACACGCAATCGGCCTGTTCGGGGACGAGGACCTCGTGTATCTCACCCACGCGCGCAAGCTCCTCGCAGAGCTCCAGGGCGTCGCCAATTCCGACTCGACCGTCTGACTTGCAGTTCGAACCCACGCGCTCACTGCGGGGCTATTCCCCTCAGGGACAGTCCCGACCCAAGCGCACGACCTTGGCCGCGACGGGTGTAGATGCTCGAAGCTGCAAGGCTTGCTGCCGTCGGGCGGCAGTGCAAGCGGAGCTGAAAACTCGCAAGAATCGGGCCGGCGGCTCTGCGTAAGTGGAATTGGAACTTGAGGCAAAAGCCCTGACCGCGGGGCGTTGGGGCCTGGGATGCAAGGCTTGCGGGCGGAGGGGCGCCGCGGGCGTACTCGAAGTACGTCAAGGCGCCACTCCGCGAGCGTAACGCCGCAGGCCAGGTGCTTACGCCCCGCGGTCAAGGCTTTTGGGCGGAGGCGAGAAGGGCATTCCTTATCATCGCCGCCAGCGTCACGTTGGTGAAGAAACGATCCCTCGACGAAATCGCCCAGCCGTTGCGGGAGCTGTTGGCCGAGATGAAACGCGTGAAGCGCTTCCGGAAGCCTTCCCAGGTCTCTTCGAGCGCCGGCTCGACGTGGACCCGCTCGAAGCCGATACCGGCGAGCAGATCCTCGTATGCGCCCAGGTCCGGAAGGTAGTTGGCCCACGGAATTGTCGGAGCGCCCCGCAGCATGAGCAGGTCCGACACCGCGATCGATCCTCCAGGCTTGAGAACCCGAAAAGCCTCTTCGAGAAAGCGTCGCCGGGTGCGAAAGTGAAAGGCGGCTTCCACGCAGACGACGTGATCGAAGTAGGAGTCGGGGAACTCCATCGCAGCCGCGTCCATGCGATAAAAGGATGCCCCCGGCGCTCTCTTCCTGGCCTCGGCGATCTGTGGCGGTGAGATGTTGATCGCGGAGACCTCGTCGGCGTCGAAGTGGGTGAGGAGCCTGCGGGTCGTCGCGCCCACGCCGCAGGCGACGTCGAGGACGCTGCCGTTCGTGTGGCCGAGCAGGTCGACCAG
This sequence comes from Thermoanaerobaculia bacterium, assembly GCA_046756565.1. GTDB lineage: Bacteria > Acidobacteriota > Thermoanaerobaculia > Multivoradales > JAHEKO01 > CALZIK01. Next base: position 28,224 of record JBHHWO010000031.1, read on the forward strand.
GCGATCGACCAGCCGATCGCACGCCTCGACGGCAGTCTCGGTGCTCGAATCCCAATAGCCGAGGTTGGCGTAGCCGCTGCCGCCGTAGAATTCGCGCAGGATCGGGTCTTCGAAGAAGCCTCGATAGAACACGTCGAGGGCCCAGGAGTCGAACGGACTCTTGGCGGCGTCAAGGATGGTTGTAGCCAACAATTTCTTCGAGTAGCGGTCGTTTGGAGATGGCGTGTGCGGCCAGCCGGCCCGACATCACTGCCGACTCGACGCAGCCGAGGTTGTGCCCGCAGTCGGTCCAGTCGCCGGTCACGACCAGGTTGTCCAGAATCGTGTCGAGCGGCGAGATCCGGAACCTCAGACTACCGGGAGTGGAGAGGTTGTAGCGGTCGGTCGGGTTGACGTTGGCTGATAGGAACTGGGTGTCGAAGCGCGACTCGTCGGAACGGGTGTCTCCTCCCGCGCCTCCGTTCTCGGCGTCCGCAAGGACCCGCCACCGGAATCCGCCCGCCTCGTCGGCAGCGGCCTGCCAGAGCTCGGGAAGGTCCCGGTTCATGAAGCGGATCGCGCTCGCCCGCACTCGGGCCCGAGCTTCGGCGGGATATTCCTTGCGCTCACGATCCGGAGTTCCTTCGGGCGTATGTAGGACGCTGCAGAAATAAGCGATGGCCGCGGGCTCCCGCTCCCAGTCCTCGAACTCGATCAACTGCCTCATGTCGGCCCAGGTGTCGAACGGCTGGACGAAGGACGAGAGGTTGACCGGCGGCTCGGGCCAGCCCATTTTCTCGACCGGCTCGGTCGTCCAGAGCTGGACGGCCTGGGTGGAGACCGTTTTCACGTTCTCGACCATCGCTCGCCAGCGCGGGTCGCGCTCGATGATCTCGCTTGCGACGTACGGAATCGCCCCCAGGCTGACGCCCAGCACGACGCAGTCGAAGTCCTTATTGATTTCGAGAGTCTTCTTCTCGGCGTAGCCACGATCCCAGTGAGACTCGAACTTCCGCCGCTTGAGGTTCTTGCCTCCCACGAGCTGGCTGAAGTCGGGCTCCGACGGCCAGCACGGGAGGCCGCGCACAGGCACCAGCGGCCGATACCCGTCGCGTTTGATCTTGGCCTGAACGTCGAACTCGAGTGCCCGAACCCAAGGCTTCTCGCCCGAGACCTGCGGCGCCAGCTTGATGTTCTCGAGCCGGTGAAAGAACTCGAACTTCACGCCCCGGTCCTTCAAGACCTCATAGAACGGCGCGAACACCACGTCTCCCATTCCAGCCTGCATCTTCCAGAACAGGGCGCCGCGGTAGGTGTAGAACATGCGCACCGCTCCGCGCATGCCGACTCCCGCAGCGATCGCGGGCTGCTCCGGGTCACCGTCCTCGAAGGCGAAGCCGAGATCGTAGAGCCCTCGAACGAAGGCGCCCCGAAGGGTGCTCTCGGACGCCCCGTTCATGCGCAGCCAGTCGCGGGTCTCGTAGTCGTTGATGGCGTCGAAACCTCGCGGGTCGGTGGCGAGGCCGAATCGGATGGTCCCACGCAGGCTGGCGAGCACGAGGTCCAGAACCTCCCACAGCCGGCGAACGTCGTTGTTCGAGCGCAGCACGCGCTCCAGCTGTTGACGCGCGCCGTCGGCGACGAAGTCGATCAGCCGAAGCATTACGCTGTCGGGGAGGCCGGGCGTGGCGCTGATTGCCATTGCCAGCAGTCCGGCGGCCTCGATCACCGCGGCAAGGGTGGCAAGCTGGCCATAGCGCAGGAGGCGAGAGGCCATCGCGAGCAGCTGGTCGGGTCGGATCGCATCCAGAGTTCCCGGCGGGTTGGCGGAGTCGACGGTCCTTTCCTGAACCGACTGCAGCAGGCTGACTATGAGTCCGGTCGTGCGGATCATGTAGTTGCGCACCGTAAACGGGTCGCTCGACGCCAGGGGGTCTCCGGGTGCGCCCTGGCCGGGCGGGAAGTGCGCGACCCAGTTCGACCAGGCGCCGTCGGGGTCCTGGTCCGCGAGCGCGACGTAGCGATCGGGCTTGAACGCGTCAGTCCAGTCGCAGATCGGGCAAACCTTCGGGTCTCGTTCGAGCTCCGAATAGCATTCCCGCGTCAGCTTGAAGGCGTTCTCGTAGTAGCCCATCCAGAGATGCAGTCCGTGCTCTTCGATGCGCCCGGAGGGCCCCCGGCCGGAAGCTCCCTTTCCTCCGAGACGCCAGCCGAGCTGGTAGACGGTGATCTCGTACCGCTCATCGTGTTCGGGCCTCGACAGCTCGAAGGCCGTGGCCATGGCGGCGCAGCCTCCGCCTACTATGGCGACCTTGATCTTCGGCTCCATGTTGTTCCTCTAGCGCGTTCGCTCGAGCATCCAGAAAACGAGCTTTTGTATGAACCACTTGTCCCGGGTCTCTGGGAGGTGCGAAAAGATCAGATCGTACTCGTGCAGCGCTGCGCCGGCGAGACCGCGAGCCACCTGAGCGGCGTACTCGATCGTGTTGTAGGCCTTCATTCGATCCAGCATCCACTCGATGTCCTCGTCGGAGCGCGCCTCGCGGTCGCCGGCGAGGATCTTCTTCAGGCGCTCGACCTCGCCGGCAGTGGCGAGCTCGAAAAGCCGGATCAGCATCAACGTCCGCTTGCCCTCCCACAGGTCGCCCGAGATCTCCTTGCCGTACTCCTCGTAGCTACCGACGATGTTCAGGAGGTCGTCCTGAATCTGGAAGGCAGCTCCCATGAAGAAGCCGAACCGTTGAAAGGGGTCCAGGTCGATCCGGTCCCGAGTCGCGATCATGGCCCCGACTCGGCTGGGATAGATCGTCGCCAGCCAGCAGGTCTTCTTCAGGATCATGGTGAGGTAGTCGGCATCGGAGAGGTCGGTCCGGTTGTCGCGCCGCCAGCCCAACTCGAGAGCCTGGCCCTCAGCTGATTCCCGCGCCATGCGCTCGGTCTCGGCGAGCAACCGCATGGTGAGCTTGGGGCCCAGGCGCTGGTTGTTGGCGATCAGGGGCCTGAGCGCGACCAGGGAGAGGGTGTCGCCGGCGTTGATCGCCATCGCGACGCCGTGAAGCTTGTGGAGCGTGGGTCGGCCCCGGCGCTCCTCGCTTTCGTCCTCGATGTCGTCGTGAATCAGGAGGGCGTTGTGGAAGAGCTCGATCGAGACCGCGGTCTGGAGCGCGTCGTCGAGCGGCGCGCCAAAGGCCCTGGCGGTGGCGATGCACAGCGACGGCCGAATCATCTTGCCGCCGCGGCGAGGGTAGTCGGCCACCAGATCGTAGAGATGTCGCCTGGGCTCCGCGCGCGGCAGGAAGTCCTCGAGTGCGGCCCGGGTGATCGCGCCGTACTCGTCGAGCACGGTTTCGACGAGTGAGGAAGATGGGACTTCTTGGATCTGCGTCGTCACTGGCCGTCGCTGTCCTGCCCCATACTCACGAGATCCCTCACCAGGCTGCCGAGCGTCTTCATGGGCTCGGTGTCGACTTCGGGTGGAATCTTGCCTGACTTGCCGGGTTTGAAATCACTCCGGCCGTTTTCTTCGGTGAGGCCGCACGTCGGGAAGAAGTCGTCGTCCGCTTCGGGCATCTCGCCGAGCATCCAAGCCAGGAAGTCCTCGGCCTTCGGGCCGCTTCTCCAGACACCGTCCACCGACTGCTCAGCCAGCACGGTCGGCAACGCGGCCCGCATGTCCATCTTGAGCCAGAACGGGCTCCAGACCTTGCTGGTGGCGATGACCGATGTGCCCGGCCGTGCCTCCCAGCGGTCGACTTCGAGTCCGAGCGCTCCGACCAGATCGAAGCTGGGGGACGGGTGAAACTGGACCTCGTGGTCTCCGCCCAACGGCTCGAGATCGACTCCCTCGCGGGCACCGGCGTGCTCCACCCAGCGCCCCATCGCGCGGGTCCAGGCCTGGAGGCTCCGGTAGCAGACCAGGTTGGGGTCCTCCTCGTCCCGAAACTGTTTGAAGCTCAGGTTGGAGTAGCGGAAGCCGCGTTTGAAGGCCTTGTAGCTGTCGGTCTTGCGGAAGGTCGTCACCAGGTTCTTCTCTCGCGAACTTCCTGCGCTTCGCAGGATCTCGAGCAGCAGCCGGTTCTCGCCCTGCTGGCCGACCCCGAGCGCCGGATAGTCGCGCGTGACTACCTCGAGCACCCGGCGATCCGCACAGGTGGTGCGAGCCGTCAGCCACGGATCCTCTCCGGGGGTGATCTTGGCGAACGCCGAGGGCAGTCCGGTCACCTCGCGGCCCTCGGTTACCGAGAGGGGCGAGTCGACGAACACGAACGGCCAATACAGGAAATAGAGATCCTCTTCACCCGATGCGGCGCCGGTCTCCGGGCTGAGCGCGACCCGGGTCAGGAACGCGATCGATACGTCCGACTTGGCCCACCAGCCGATGTCGTTGACGGCGGCGGCCATCGACCCGAAGTTGGTCACGGTCAGAAACACCCACGAGTCGTGGTCGTCGCGATCGGCTTTGGGGTTCGCCGGATAGGGCTCCCAGGTCGAATCCTCACCGAGCCGCGGGTTATCCCACACTCTCTTGATCGTCTCGTCGATCCTGGGCAGAAGCTCGGCCAGCGCCGAGGATTTGGCGCGCAGCGGCAGTACCCTCAGGGTCGCGTCGTAGAAATCGAAGGGTCCCTCCATGGCTCCGATCATCGGGCCGAGGGTGGTATTGAACGGCGTCGAGGTGGTGGTCTGAGCCGAGTGCATGGTCCTGAGAGCGCGCTCTTCCGGCTTGTCTTGGAGGCGCCATGGGGTCTCCTGGGTTCGCCAGCAAAGCCGCTTGCCGAGCTCATAGCGCATGTCGACCTTCAACCAGAAGGGAAACAGGGGTTTGATCTCGGCGACCTTCTCCGGTCCGAATTCGAGCTCTCGCTCCACCTCGAGACCGAAGGCCTCGACGATCGGGTAGGTGGGGTAGCGGTGGATCTGGATCGAGAATCCGGCGGTTGGATCACCCAGTAGCAGATCAAAGCTTCCCAACATCCCGCCCTTGATGTAGCGCCGAAACACCATTCGGCTGTTGGTCAGCGCCTGGTAGCAGGCCGCCATCGGAGTCGAGGCCCGGAACTGTTTGAGATTGATCGTGTTGCCGTAGAAGTTCCCCGGCCCGCCCTGGAGGCTCTGCAGGAAATCGCCGAGCTGGCGGCGCACGGTCTCGGCGCCGCCGGCCTGGGCCAGGCGCGAGAGTCCGCGGATCATGTCGGGAGTCGAGTTGACCAGATGCGCGGCGGTCTTGAACTGCTGGACCAGCGGCTCTGCGAGATGCGAAGGGTCCGGCGGGAACTGGCTCAGGAAACGCGGCGTGGCCTGCTCGACTCGCAGCAGGGTCCGCGGCCGTATCTCCTGGCCGGCGTAGTCCTTGGAGAACAGCAGGGTCTTCATCTCGAGCAGCCCGCTGGGCTTGCTCGGGTCGCGCATCCATTCATTGGCGCCGGCGTCGTGCCAGGCCATCATCTTCGGCCAGCCGAAAACCTCGCGGCCGGTGGTGATCGACCAGGAATTGTCCACCCAGATGTAGGGGCTCACGGTGGCGAAGTCCTCGACGATCTCGCCGCCCTGATGCCATCGCCCCTGCACGGGCACGCTGAAAAGAATCTCGTTCTGGGCGACCCATCCGAGATTGGAGGCCTCCCCCGCCATCCGCCCATAGTTGATGACCATCAGGAAGACGTATGGCGTGCTCGGATAGAACCGCGCCATCTCTTCCGGGGCGATGTTGAGGTAGTTGTTGCAGAAGGTCTCCAGCCGGCTCAGATTCGCTCGCAGCGGGAAGACCCTCATGGTCACGCCCTCGAAGTCCAGAGCCGAGAACGACGCCGCGGCCAGAGCCGGCCCCGACCCTATGTACTGGCGATGCTCGGCGAGCGCCACCGGCCCCGCCCGCTACGAGCCTGAGCCCGCCGGCGAACTGGATACGGTTACCGCGATCCAGCCCGCGACTCGCCGCTCGCTGCGGTCGAACACCGCGCCGAAATAGGAGCCCGACGGTTGCTCGTCGGGCACGGTGACCGTCACGTATGGCGGATAGGTCCGGACCGCGATCTCTGTGAGGGGTGGCAGGTCCGGGTCGTCGGAAACCAGAGGGCTCACCGTCAGATCCGACGTTGCGGTCACGCCGAAGAAATCGGAGCTCGGTTGCGCCCCGAGGCGACTCACGATCTCCACGTTGCCGACACCAGAGCCCCCTGCCGATTCATCCGATCCGTTGGTGCTCCTCTTTCCGCCGACGAACATCGACGACATGTCCACCATCATCTTGAGCCAGCTCGAGGAGAGCTCGGTGAACGAGCGCACCATGGATTCGGCCAACTCCTGCGGAGCATTGGCGTAGTCCCCGAAGCCGTACACCTGATCGTTGAACTGTCCGGCGACTTTCTTGCCGAGCTCGATCTGTTCGGTGATGATCCGGTCGGCAAGCTTGACCGCGTCGGTAATCGCCCCGGTCCAGGCATCCGCGGCGGCACCGGCGGCTTTCCGCCCCGCGTCCCAGGGGCCCTCGTCCTTGGATCCGTCCTGCTGGGAGACCGCGCCGGACATCGTCCTCCGGGGCCCGTCGTCCGAGCGTTCGTCAAGTGTGAAGTGTTCGTCCGTCATCGTCGACCTACCAGGAAAAGCTGACGTAGCCGAGGGCTCTGCGCTCGAGAATATCTCCACCGAAGAGCTCGTAGTGCCGTTCGTCGAGCAGGTTGTTGATGTTGACACCGACGGTCCACGACTCGTCGACGTCGTATCCACCGGAGAGATTGACGACCGTGTACGATGGCACATCGCCGATCAGAAAGCCCTCTGCCCACCGGAACGAGTCGAACCACCGCACGCTCAGCGCGCCGCCGAGTTTCGAACCGCCGTAGCTGAGCACGAGGTTGACCTTGCTCTCAGGGCCGTTGGCTTCGAGCGGCGCCTCGACCAGTTCGTCCTTCACGTCGAATCCCAGCCACGAGTAGTTGGCGCTCAGAGCCCAGCCGTCCGCCAGCAGGTAGTCGATTGCGGCTTCGATTCCCTGGGTCTCCACCTCGCCGAAGTTGACTACCGTATGGGTGGCGAACAAGGGCCGCCCGTTCTCAGTGGTGAGCAACGGGAACTGGGTACCGAGCGCGGCTTCGAGCGTGCCGAGCAACAGTGACGAGAAGGGCTCCGGAAGCTCCGGAGGCGGCGCATAGGGCCCGAAGTTCGGATTTGCTCGCCCGAGGCGTGTTCCGACCTGGGGCACAAACTGCTGGACGAAGTCCTCGATGCGCGTGAAGTAGCCATCGATGGTCAGGAAGCCCTTGTTCCCGAGGATTGCCTTGTAGCCGACCTCGACGCTCTGAATGTTCTCGACGGTGAGGTCCTTGTTGCCGACCGCGAGAAACGGCACTAGCTCGAAGCCGCAGCTGACGCCCGCCGGTAGGCAGAACCCCTCGAAAGGAGCCAAATCTGTCGTCGGTGGCAGCACCGGCACGCGCACGAAGTACTCCGGGTAATTCGGGCGCAGGAAGCCCGAGTTGTAGCCGAAGCGGAGGCTCTGGCCGGGCTTGACCTGCCAGACCGCCGCGAGCTTGGGAGAGAACTCGGGATCGTAGAACTGGCTGTCGTCGACCCGGGCTGCGAAGACCAGCTTGAACTCTCGGTTCACATCCCAGTCGATTTGCGCGAACGCGGCCTTGAGGTCGTCCGTTTTGGCCTCCGGGAGAAGCGTCTGAACGCCGCTCGGGTCGGCGCTGTCGATGTCCTCCCGGGCCGCCCACAGGCCGGCCACGAGCCGGCCACGGCCGTCGCCGATGTCCCAATTGCCCTGGACCTCGAAGCTGCCTCGGAACGAGTCGGTGAAGGCTAGCGAGCCGTCCGAAAGTATGGTGGCCTCGGCTTCGCGCCCGGTGTAGGAGAGCAGGGCATTCCACCGCGGCGAATTGAAGTTGACCCGGGCCCACGGCCGGCTCAAGTCGGTGATCTGGAAGCGGCTGCCAGGGGCCGAAAGGACGTACCCTTCGAGCTCGGCCGTGCCGGCTTCGGCGACCAGGGTGCGACCATTCTCGAAGTACCGATCGATGCGCGCCCCGGCGTAGGCGATCTCATCGCCGTCCTGGGGCAGCGGCACCGCTTCGAAGAACAGGCAGTCGCTGACCTGAAGACCCATGCAGGGGACCGAATACTCGACCTGACCGAAGCGCGAGCGGTAGAAGTCGTCACTCTCGGTGAAGCTGCCGAGCACCTTGTAGAAGGTGTTCTCGGAGACGTCTCCCGCCTGCCGGAACTCGGCCCGCAGGGTCGACAGCTCGCCGCCGGTGAGGCGGAGAAGGCCACCCTGGCTGAAGCGCGGCGCCTTGGTCGTCAGGTTGAGAATGCCGTTGAAGGCGTTGGCTCCGTAGAGCGCGCTGCTCGGGCCGCGAACCAACTCGGCTCCGGAAAGATCGTCGAGCGGAAAGGAGTTGCTCGCCCATTCCTGTGAGCCCAGAAGCGGAAACGCCGGATCGCGGCCGTCGATCAGAACCGCGATCCGCCGGTTGACCGAGATGTTTGCGCCCCGGGCGTTGAACTTGAAATCGTAGAGTCCGCTCTGGGTGAGCTCGGCGCCGGGCAGCGAGGCGAAGAGCGCTGGGACCTGGCCGGTCGGAGCTTCCCGCAAGATGTCGCTTTCGGCGAGAGTGCTGATGGCCGCAGGCGCCTCAACGATCTTTTCGCGTCGGCGAGAGGCCGCGAAGACCGTAATCGTATCGGCGACGCCGAGCGACCAGTCGACGTTCTGCTCTACCGAGACCGTGCTGCCTGCAGCCACCTCCACGGGTAGCACCGCGCTGTCGTCGCCGAGAGAGAAGCGCACGTTCTGAACACCCGCCGGGACCGCCTCGAGCGCGAACCCGCCCCGCCTGTCGGTTACGACTGCCGAGCCGCTCTCCTCCTCGAGTTGAACGACAACGCCCTCGACTCCCTTACCATCGGCTCCGAGGATCCGACCTTCGATTCTCCCGAAGTCCTGGCCCACAGCGGGGCCCGAGAGCCCCACACAGGCCACAAGAGCCAGGCCTGCTGAAATCCTTGCCAGTGTCCCGCCGCTCGGCCCGATGCTTCCTCTCGGCCGCAATTGCGCTCCCTTCTGTCTCGGGTCCAAGATCCCTTGCCAGATTACCGTGGAGATTGCCAATTCGCAAGCAAGTCACCATAAACACTGCGAAAGAAGAGGTTTTCAGCTATTTCCTGTCAGATTGCGGGGTCCGATGAAACGGGAATCGCGTACTAGTCTCGGTGCGAGGAGGATCGAAATCTGAGGCTTTCAAACGTCGATCTGTTGGTGATCATCTCGTACCTCGCGGTCACCATGGCGGTTGGCCTGTGGAGCGCGAGGCGGGCCGGGCGCAGCGAATCGGAGTTCTTTCTCTCGGGGCGTTCGATGCCCTGGTGGCTGCTGGGGCTGTCGATGGTCGCGACGACGTTCTCGACCGACACGCCGAACCTGGTGACCGACATCGTCCGGACCAATGGAGTCTCGGGGAACTGGGTCTGGTGGGCGTTTCTGCTGACAGGCATGGTCACCGTGTTCGTCTATGCGCGGCTCTGGCGCCGCTCCGGCGTGCTGACGGATCTGGAGTTTTACGAGCTTCGCTACAGCGGCAGCGCAGCGGCGTTTCTGCGCGGATTCCGGGCCGTGTACCTGGGCCTCTTCTTCAACGTGATGATCATGGCGGCAGTGACCCTTGCCGCGATCAAGATCGGCGGCGTCATGTTTGGCTGGAGTCCGGTCACGACGGTCGTCGTGGCCTCGCTGGTGACCGTCGTCTTCAGCGCCGCCGGCGGGTTCCGCGGCGTCGTCCTGACCGACGCGCTGCTCTTCGTGGTCGCCATGACCGGGGCCGTCGCTGCCGCGGTGGTCGCGTTGCGCCACCCGGCCGTCGGCGGGCTAGAGGGACTCTTCGCGCATTCCAATGTGATCGGGAGGCTGAGCTTCATTCCGGACCTGCGCGATCCGGACGTGGCGGTGCCGCTCTTTCTGGTGCCGCTGGCGGTCCAGTGGTGGGCCGCCTGGTATCCAGGCGCCGAGCCCGGCGGCGGCGGTTACGTGGCGCAGCGGATGCTGGCGGCGCGCAACGAGTCTCACGCCGTGGGGGCGACTTTTTTCTTCACCGCGGCTCACTATGCCCTGAGACCGTGGCCCTGGATTCTGGTCGCGCTGGCGTCGCTGGTGGTGTTCCCGGACCTGGCTTCACTCCGAGCGGCGTTCCCGGGTATCGATCCCGACGTCGTGCGCCACGACCTGGCGTATCCGGCGATGTTGACTTTCTTGCCAGCGGGCCTTCTGGGCCTGGTGGTCGCGTCGCTGGCGGCGGCCTACATGTCGACGATCTCGACGCACTTGAACTGGGGCTCTTCGTATCTGACTCACGACGTGTGGCGCCGGTTCGTGCGGCCCGAGGCCGACGAGCGCGAGATGGTGCGGGTGGGGCGGGCGTCGACCGCTCTTCTTATGGTTTTCGCCGCTCTGGTGGCTCTGGTGCTCGAGAATGCGCTGCAGGCATTTCAGATCCTGCTTCAGATCGGCGCCGGCACCGGTCTTCTTTTCCTGCTGCGGTGGTTCTGGTGGCGGATCAACGCGTGGAGCGAGCTCGCCGCCATGGGCGTGTCCTTCGTGGTCGCGGTGATTTTTGCCTGGCACGACTTCGGACTCGCGGGCTGGCACCAGCTCGTGGCCGGAGTAGCCGTCACCACCGTCGGCTGGGTTCTGGTGACCCTGCTGACGCCGCCGACCTCAATGGAGCGGCTGGTCTCCTTCTACCGCAAGGCCTATCCTGGCGGACCGGGTTGGCGAGCGGTGGCGGCTCGGTGCGAAGACACCGGGCTTGCCGGCTCGCCCTGGCCTGTGCCCCGCGGCCTGCTGATCGCGTTCCTGTCTAGTCTGGCGATTTACGGCGTGTTGTTCGGCGTCGGCTGGCTTCTGATGAGCTGAAGGCCTAGC
>JBHHWO010000032.1:0-38973 GCA_046756565.1 Thermoanaerobaculia bacterium
GCGTACCGTAAGACCTTGTCGCGCGACCATCTGGACTTCTACCACGGGCTGCTAGAAGGCCTTCTAGCCCGAGCCGTCCCCTGAAGGATTCGCCTGCCGACCGCCGCCGACGCGCCGTCAGTCGTTCCAACGGAGCCACACCTCCATTTGGAGTAACCTATGCCGGTCCTTCGGACCCCCCATCATGGCGGCACTGGTTACGGCACTCTGCTTCGTCGGCTACTTCCTGGGCTACACGCTGTACGCGCGGCACTTGGCCCGGAAGGTCTACGCGCTGGATCCGGCGCGGCCGACTCCGGCGCACACCCTCGAAGACGGCGTCGACTACGTTCCGACCCGGCCGGTGATCCTGTTCGGTCACCACTGGGCCTCGATCACGGGGTTGTCGCCGATGCTGGGTCCGGCGGTAGCGGTGATCTGGGGCTGGCTGCCCGCGATGCTGTGGGTAGTGCTCGGAGCGGTCTTCGTCGGCTGCGTGCACGATTTCAGTGCGCTCGTGGTGAGCATGCGAGCGCGGGGCATGTCGATCGGCAAGGTGGCCGAGGGCATCATCGGGCCTCGCGCGAAGACGCTGTTTCATCTGATCATCTTCTTCGGCATCGCCCTGGCGATGGGTGTCTTCGTCTACGTGATCGCGGTTCTGTTCTCGATCAGCGCCCAGTGGAGCACGGACGATCCGATGGCCGATCCGGCGTCGTTCCCCACCGCGGTTTTCCCGTCCGCGGTGCTGATCGTCATGGCGGTTGTCATGGGGCACCTGCTCTACAAGAAGCGGTTTCCGCTGCTTCCGACCACCGCGGTCGGCTTCGTTCTGATGCTGGCTGCGGTCTTCGGTGGCCTGAAGTGGCCGCTCCTGTGGATGGACCGCGCGAGCTGGCCGGGAATGAGCGGATGGATCACGGTGCTTCTGGCGTACTCGTTGATCGCGTCGGTGCTGCCGGTCTGGAGCCTGCTTCAGGCTCGGGACTTCCTGAATTCGCTCTTGCTCTATCTGGGACTCGGCCTGGCCTATCTCGGGATCTTCGTGTCGCGCCCAGAGTTCATCGCACCGGCCTTCCGGCCGGATCCGGCAGGCGCGCCCAGCTTCTTCCCGTTCGTCTTCATCATCATCGCCTGCGGGGCGGCCAGCGGCTTTCATTCACTGGTGTCGTCAGGTACGACTGCCAAGCAGATCGCCTCCGAGCCGCACGCACGGCCCATCGGCTACGGCGGCATGATCGGCGAGTCGCTCCTCGGGCTGCTGGCGGTTCTGGCGTGCACCGCGGGAGTGATCGGCGCCGGAGGCCACAGTGCGAGCGAGGTCTGGCAGAGCACCTACCAGGACTGGGGCAGCATGCAGTCGCTGGGAATCCAGGTCGGCGTCTTCATCACCGGCGCGGCCGGCTTCATCGAAGAGCTGGGCTTGGTGAGCCACACCCTCGCGACCGCATTCATCGCGGTGGTGGTGGTTTCGTTCGCGCTCACGACACTGGACTCGGCGACACGGCTTCTGCGCTTCAACATCTCCGAGATCGGCGAGACCCTTGGTTGGAAGGTTCTCGACAACCGCTTCTTGGCGTCGGTCCTCGCGGTCCTCGTGATCGCGTTCTTCGCCTTCTACGAGATCGACGGTCGGGCGGCGGGCCTGGCGTTGTGGCAGCTTTTCGGAACGATCAATCAGCTCCTGGCCGGCTTGGCGCTCCTGGTGGTCACGCTCTATCTCGTACAGCGCGGCAAGAACCCGTGGTTCACGGGCATGCCGATGGTGTTCATGCTGGTCTCGACTCTGCTCGCGATGGTCTCTAACTTGCGGGGCTTCTGGTCGAAGTGGGACGAGGGGGGCGCGATGCTGTTCGTCGTCGGGACGGTCTTGCTGCTGCTCGCGCTATGGTTGTCCGTGGAAGCGGCTCTTGCACTCGTGAGAGCCCGCCGAACGCCGGCGATCGAGAGCATGCAGGTGTTTACCAGCGAGACGCCATCGGGTTGACAGGAGCGGCGAGTAGCACCGGCCTCCTCATTCGAGGCGGCACCGTCTTGACGATGGACGCCGAAGCGACGGTGCATCGCGACGCCGATGTCCTGGTTTCCGGGCGACGAATCGAAGCCGTCGGCAAGGGCGTCGAAGCGCCAGCCGGAACCGACATCCTCGACGCCGCGGACCACTTGGTGCTTCCGGGTTTGATCCAGGGGCATCTACACCTCGGGCAGACCTTGTTTCGGGGATTGGCCGAGCGCCGCCGCCTACTGCCGTGGCTGCGCGAGCGGATCTGGCCGCTCGAGGGCGCGCACGACGACGACAGCGCGTACTGGAGCGCGAGGGCTGGCGCTGCGGAGTGTCTACTCGGCGGCACCACCACCATCCAGGACATCGGCATCGGACCCGGCGCCGAGGGTCTTCTGAACGGCATCGCCGACTCGGGCCTGAGAGCCCAGGCCGGCATGTGCCTCATGGACGAAGGCGAGGGTCTGCCGGAGTCGCTCGGCGGCAGGGCGGACGAAGTCCTGAATGCGGCCGAGCGCCTGGGAGCCCAGTTCGAGATCCGGGATCCGGAGCGACTGCGCTACGTCTTGAATCCGAGGTTCATCCTGAGCTGTTCGGACGCCCTATGGGCGGGCATTCGCCAACTCGCCGGAGACCGCGGCTGGCCGGTGCACACCCACGCCCTCGAGCAGGAGGAGGAAGGCGCGGCGGTGATGGCGGCCAAGGGACGCGACGAGATCGAGTACTTCGACGAGAACGGGATTCTCGATTCGACGTTCTGCATCGCTCACGGCGTTTGGATGAGCCCGAACCATCGCCGGCGGGTCGAGTCCAGCCCCTTCAGCGTCGTCCACTGCCCAAGCTCCAACCTGAAGCTCGGGTCGGGAATCGCCGATCTGATCGGACTGCGCGAGGCCGGCATACCGGTCGGAGTCGGGGCTGACGGGGCACCCTGTAACAACGACCTGGACGGGTTCGAAGAAGTGCGGCTGGCGGCGTTGCTACAGAGCCTGCGCCACGGCCCCGACGGCTTTTCGGGGCTGGACGCATTACGGCTCGCCACCAGTGAAGGGGCTCGCGCGATCGGCTGGGACTCCGAGATCGGGAGCCTGGAGGCCGGCAAGCGGGCCGACGTCATCGTCCTGGACGCCGGGGGTCCCGAGTTCATCGCGGACGAGTCGGTCGATCCGCACGATCTGGTGGTCTTCTCGGCGTCGCGATCCTCGGTGCGCGACGTTTTCTTGGGCGGCCGTCAGATGGTTCGCGGCGGAGAGCTGGTGAGTCAGGATCTTCCGGAGATCACCGTGCGCTCGCGGCAGTCCCTGACCGAGCTCATCCGCCGATCAGGCCTCGAGCTCTGAGTCGCGCTGTGGAGCCCGCGTCGACTCCAGGCGCAGCTCGACGAGGAGAAGCGATGGCAGACCGAGGCCCAGTACCAGGATGTAGTGAAGGCCGCGGTAGAGAAGCGTTCCCGCCGCGGCTTCAAGAGGGTCGATCCCCAGCAGGTCGTAGCCGCCCAGGAGGGCCGCCTCCATCGGACCGAGCCCGCCGGGCACTCCGGTCAACGTTCCGATGACGCTGCCGATGCCCAGAACGGCCGCGACCGTAAGCAACGGCACGTCGGCTTCGATGGAACGGAAGACCAGCCACTGGGCGAGCACGTTCGCCGAAATGTAAACCCAGGTCAGAACCGCCGCCCGTCCCACGTGCGGCTTGGACGCGAGCAGCTTGGAAAAGATTCTCGGTATCTCACTGCCCTGCTGCACCAGGCCATGCAGTCGCTCGGAGCGACGGGTACTCTCGCCGATCCGCGCCGCGAGCCTCCGTACCCAGCCCTCCCTGCCAATCACGAACGGAACCGCCGCCGCGAGGATTGCCAGCGTCACCAGAGCGGTGACACCGAGTGTGTTCCGGCCGAGCTGGAAGAAAACATAGGCGACCGCCAGCCAGGTGAAGACCGTCGTGGCCAGCTGATGCATGAGCTGGTCGAAGAGGACGATTCCGTATTGGCGAGGAAAGTCCCTTGCCAGGCCGCCGGCCAGGTAGCGACCTCGCAGAACGCCGCCGAAGAAGCGCACCGCGACGTGGTTGACGAACACCGATGCCATGAGCGCGGTGCCACGGCGCAGCAGGGTGGTGGCGTGTCCGCACCGGACCAGGCTCGATCCCCACCGCGCTTGCCAGAAGTACCAGCGCAGGATCAATAGAACCGTGGCCGCAGCCAACAGCACGCCCTGAGCCTCACGTATCCTCCGGGTGAGCTCCTCCCACGACAGTGCCTCGACCATGCGCCAGGCGAGCAGCACGCCTGCCAGAGCGATGGTCACCTGCAGCACCCGACGGATCAGCCGCCGTCGCCGGGCAGGTGGGTCGTCGCGGTTTCGTATCGGCGGCTTCATGGGGTCGGTCATCGGAGGAACCGGTACCCTAGCTGAAAAAGCGTTGGCCAACACCGGCTCGCGTTGCCTGCAGCGCGCGGCGAGCGGGGTTCGATCTGGTAGATTCCCCGGCGCCATGCGAAGGTCTGCGCGGCTCCGACAGGAGGGTTCGAGGTCTCGTGGCAGGATCGCGGTCGCTGTCGTGTTCGCGGGCGGGGTGGTCCTGCTTTCGCAGGCCGGCCTTGCCGCGAGTTCGCCCAACATCCTGCTGATCTCGGTCGACACCTTGAGGACCGACCGGATGTCGAGCTACGGCCACGGGCGACTGACCAGTCCGAAGATCGACGCCCTGCTCGAGCGTGGGGTCCGGTTCACCGAGGCTCGGACGCCGGCGCCGCTGACGGCGCCAGCGATGTCTTCGGTCATGACCTCGCTCTATCCTCACGAGCACGGCTGCACCCGGAACGGTCTCCGAGTGCGCCCGAATCTGGTGTCGTTCAGCCAGATTCTGGAGCGGCGCGGGTATCGGACCGCCGCTTTCGTCGGCAACTGGACGCTCAAACCCGAGCTGTCCGGACTGGGCGAGTACTTCGGCGACTACGAGGCGCTCCTCAACAAGAAGAGGTGGTTCGGTCTCGCCAAGCGCGAGGCGTCCGCCGAAGACCTCAACGAGCACGCGCTGGCGTGGCTCGAAGAGCAGCTCGAGGAGGTCTCCGACAAGCCGCTCTTTCTCTGGGTGCACTACGTGGAGCCGCATGCTCCGTACCGGCTACGGCGCGGCTATCTCAAGCAGATCGGGGTCAAGGCAGGCGGCACGTTTTTCTCGGCCCGCAAGCGCTACGACACCGAGATCGCGTACGTCGACGATCAGATCGGGCGGTTTCTCGAAGACGTCGGCGACCGGGTGGATCTGGACGAGACCCTGATCGTCTTCACCGCGGATCACGGCGAGAGTATGGGGGAGCACGGCTACTGGGGGCATGGGCGCCATCTCTACGACGTCACCCTTCGGGTGCCGCTGGGGTTTGTCTGGCCGGGGCGCATAGCGCCCGCAGTACTCGACGCGCCCGCGTCGATCCTGGACGTCGGGCCGACGGTGCTGGCGCTCGCCGGCCTGCCGGTTCCTGGGCATTTCCGCGGCTACGATTGGGGGCCGGTGTTGAATCACGGCGAGGATCCGCCCGAGGGCCGCGTCACCTGGCACCAGGCACATCGCGCGTCGGTGCAACCGAAGGAAGAGATCGAGCAGCTCCGCCAACGCGGCCTTCTGGAGCTCGGCCGCGTGGTGGCGGGACGCAAGGAGGTGATCCGGGTGACCAACCAGCGGCGCCGCGTCTTCGTGCTCGCGAAGGACCCGAAAGAGAAAGTCAATCTGGCGAAGACCGGCTCCGAGGTGTCGGACGAGCTGACGGGCTGGATCTCGGAAGTACGCGCCGGCCTGGCCAGCGCAGACGAGCTCCCACCGCCGTCCCTGACCGACGAGGACCTGGCGGCGTTGAAGGCGCTGGGCTACATCGACTAGTGTCCCGTGCGGTAAGTTCGTTGCCACACCGAGAGCGGTGAAGCGTGCGCTGGGCAAGGCGCGACGACTGAGAATATCGGGCATATTCGACAGAGGAGCAACGCCGCCCAGCGGAATGCAGCACCGCTCGAATGTAAAGGAACTTGCCGCACGGGACACTAGCTCGGGGACACGATTCCTTCGTGCCCCCTCCCGATTCTCTCCGAGCTGGTCCTCGCCTGCGGACCTAGCGTCGTTGTTTGCCCGGCGCCAACCCCAGGAGCCTGAAGAAGCTCTGAGCGATCCAAAGCGGGCCGACCAGGGTGTGGACGAGGTTGTGATGAAAAGCGGGCGAGCGCTTTTCGAATACGTAGTGGCCGAGGTACTGAAGCGTGACGCCGACGGCCAGAAGAGTCACCAAGGCCGGGAACGGAAGCCGCGAGCCGAGGAGATAGAGCGGTGCAAAGACAATCCCCACGCCGATGGCGAGGCCGGGACGCCAGCGCAGGTAGATGCCGACCAGGGCGAGCGCCAGCAGAAGGCCGAGGTCGAGAACGGTGCCGCCGGCGACCTCGGCCAGCCGGAGCTTCGAGCCCAGCCCGAAGAGGCACAGAGCGATCAGCGGCAGGCCGACGTAATGGCAGGCCTTGTTCCAGGGATCAGCGTGGTGGATGGCGTAGTCGGCGAACCGGACCTCGAGATTCACGTCAATCCCTCCCTCGTAGGATCGGCCAGCGATCGACCACCTCTTCGCCCCGAACGACGACGTACTCATCGAACAGGGCGGCGGTCATGCAGGAATGCTGGGGGAGGATCCGGAATCTCGTGCCGACGGCGTGAGAGCCGGTCAGCCAGCCGTGTTCCTGGGAGAGCGAGACCACCCGCAGCCGGGGGTCGAGGGCTGCGTTTTCGTAGGAATGGAATCCGCAGCCGAAGTTCGGCCGGCTTACGTCGGATCGTCCGCTGTCCTTCGACAGCGCCAGGGCGCCGGCATCGAGGATTGTGTGGTTCCGGCCCGCGGAGACGGCGGAAGCCACTATGGTCAGGGCGCAGTCGGCCACCCGGCACGAGCCGATCCTGGTCTGCATGTGATCGAAGAACACGTAATTCCCCGGTCGGGCTTCATTGACGCCGTCCAGCGTGAGAACAGCCGACATGGCCGGCGTCGAGCCGACCGAGACCGTCGGAACGTCGATGCCCTCGGCACGTAGCTCGCCGGCGAACTCGGCCATGATCCGACGCTCGAGCTCCGCAATCTGCGCCAGCTCGTCGCTGCCGCAGGCGCTGTAGGCCTGGCCCGAGTGAGTGAGAAGGCCGTCGAAGCGCAGGCTCGGTGATTCGGCCAGTCGCCTGGCCAGCGAGGCTGCCAACGGGTCCGAAGGCTCGACGCCGGCCCGGTGATAGCCGCAGTCGATCTTGAGCAGGACGTCGAGCGTCGCGGACCGTCGCTCGAGCTCGTCGATCGCCCGCTCGGAGTCGACGATCACGCGCAGCGTGATGCGTTCCCCGAGATCCACGGCCTCCTCGATCCTCGAAAGCGGTATCGGAAACGCCCAGGTAATGTCGTCGAAGCCGGCTTCGGCGAAGCGCTTGGCCTCGTAGAGGGTCGCGACGGTGATGCCACGGGCTCCGTGCGCGATCTGAATGCGCCCGATCTCGACGCATTTGTGGGTTTTGATGTGGGGGCGCAGTGCGACGCCCAGGAGCTCGCACTTCGACGCCATCGTCGCGATGTTGTTCTCGAGTTTGTCCAGGTCGAGGACGAGTGCGGGAGTGGGAAGATCGTCGATCGTGGGCATTCGAAGTGATTGTAGCGTCGGCCGTTTGCCGCGGCCTCGCGGCAGAGGCTGCTCCTGGGTCCGGCGTTGCGACCCGGCAGAGCGCTATGTAACGGCCGAGCTCCGTCTCGGCCGTCCGCGATGCTGGATCGCTCGATGCGCCGTCAGAACCGAACGCCGATGCCGAGGAAGACCCCGTCGAGCTCGAAAACGAATCGCTGGTCGGTGTCCTTGACCTCGATCTCGAGCGTCCTCAGGCCGCCGACCACCGCCACCTTCGGAATCGGCAGGTACCTGATGCCGATCTCGGTCTCCGAGACGTCACCCTCGTCGCCACTCACGACTTCTGTCGCTTCTCCAAAGAGCTCGACTCTGTCCGAGAACTCGAGATCCGCGATCAGGCCGGCGCTCACAAATCCGGCTTCGTACTTCTCGGTCTCGAGGACTGGGGGCGCGACGTCTGGAGCACTCAACCCGAGATCGGCGCGAAAACCCTTGGCTTCGACCAGCGGGCCGACCCTGAAGCGTCCGTCGCGGCTCGCAAGGAACTGCCAGGCGAACCCGATCTTGCCGTACTCGACGTCGAACGCCGTCACGACTCGCTCGTTGACCGAGAACGTCTGACTCAAGACGGTGAAGGTCCGGGTGAGCACTTTGTCACCTTCGAGGGCGATCTCGGGCACGTAGCCAATTCGAATCAGGGTCTTGCGGCTCGGCCGGAAGACCAGACGTCCTTCGAGCGCATCGTCTTCCTGGAGGCCGAGATCGCTCTCGAGTCCGAGCGTTTCGCCTATGGGGCCCGCATCGAACGAAAAGGAGCCCGAAGGCTCGGCTGCCCACTGACGCGCTTCGAACGCGAAAACCGAGTGGTCGGCCGAGGCGGGGGAGAGGGCAAAGGCGAGGACTGCGAGGACGAAACCGGCGATTCGGCTGGCTCGGCTGGTTCGGGTGGCTCGGCCGGCGCGACCGAATCGAGTTTCTGGGAGAATTCCGGAGCTTGGGATGTGCAACATGGACGGCAGCCTAGCGCCGCCCTGGTCTCTGGCTATTGAAAGTTCCACACCCGGTCCGGCCACAAGAACCAGAGCTCGGCTGCTACCGTGTGATCCAGATCGAGGCTTTCCGCGACCGCCCTGGCGTAGGTCGCGAGCTGCGGCCCATAGACCTCGGCGCGGGTGCCGATTTCCTTATCGCTTTCGACCCGGTCGGTCTTGTAGTCCACGACCGAATAGTGCCCGTCCGCGTCCCGGAGCACCAGGTCGACGGTCCCGGTGATCCCGGCGACGGCGGCCGAGGGGTCGTCGGGAGGCAACAGAATCGGAAGCTCGCGGGCAACCACGGTTTCCGGCGCGCCCACCAGGCGTTCTAGAAGTGCGCTTTCCCGGAGCCGCGTGAGCAGCTCTTCGACTTCCTTCCAACCGGCGTCATGGTCGAGGCCGGTGACCAGGTTGTCGAAGTAGGGCCGGGCCCGGGCCTGCCGGTGCCGGTACTCGGTTTCGAGATCGGCGCTGAAGTCCCAGGTCTCGAGTATGTGATGCAGGGTCTTCCCAACGGCCATGGCCGTCGAGCGGTCGAAGGGCGAAGGCTTAGCGTGTCCAGCCAGTTGGTGATCTTGCTCGCCGAGCGAAGTCGTCGCCAGGAAGGGGCGGTCCATTCGATCCGCGGCCTCGACACGAAGCGCTCCGAGCCGCTCGGAGGCGGTCTCGACCTCGCCAGGCGTGGGGAGCTCTTCTGCAGGGCGCTGCGGCCGCGGCTCGGTCTCGGTGCGCCGGAGCCCGGGGAACTTCCAGCGCACGCCGGCCGCGTCGAGAACTCCCTCATCGAGGAGACCGGCCGCCGTCGCGAGCGTGGCAATCGATTCCGGGTGATCCTGCCTGTGGCTCAGCAGCTCGACATAGGTGGGCTGGGAGCCCCATCCGGGCTTGTTCTTATCCGGCCAGTTGCCGACCAGGACCAGCCGGCGCCGGGCTCGCGTGAGCGCCACGTAGAGAGTCCGCACCTGTTCTGCGGCGGAGACTTGCTCGCGGTGTCGCTCGACGGCATCGAAGCCCAGGGTGGGTTCGTCGAACAAAACGTACTCGAGCTGTCCGAAGCCGTTCCAGCGTCGATCGGCGTCGAACGGCCGGCGCTCCGAGCTGCGACCCTCGGCATGAAGCTGCGCCAGGTAAACGTGCCCGAACTCCAGCCCCTTGGCCTTGTGGATGGTCATCACCTGGACCGCGTCTTCGGCGGCATCCTTGGGCAGGGCCTCCTCGGCTTCGAGCGCCATGCCGACGCTCCTGCGCAGCAGCCGTAGAACCGCCTGGACGTCGCCGCCGCGCTCCTCCAGGCCCGTTTGGATGGACCGAAACAGCCGATCGAGGTTGGCAACGCGATATCGGCCCAGATAGCGAGCTCCCTCGATCGCCTCGCTCAGAAAGGTCCATCGGAGCTGCTCCAGGAACCGATCAGCGGGCCGTTCGCGGAACGCGGCACGCAGCTCGGCGAGCGCGTGCACGGATCGAACCAGCAGATGCTCCCAGCCCTTTATGCGGTCGAGGCCCGGGAGCCGAGCGGCATCCACGCGGCACAGATCTTCGGCACTATCGCGGATCACGCTCTCGAGGTGAGCTAGGGCCTCGCTCTGGTCCGGGCCCTGCAATTCGGTCAGGAGCTTCGGGAACTCACGAGACCAGAGCGGAATGAGTGCCGCGTCCGGAACCCCGACGATCGGTGAGCGCAGCCAGGTGAGGAGCGCCACATGATCGGCGGGAGACACGACGCAGCGAACCAGAGCCGATGCGTCGATCACCTCACGACGTCGGAAGTACTGCTTGTCGCTGGTCACCACGAAAGGAACGCCGGCGTTCCGGAAGCCCTCGAGATAGGTGTCGACCCGGCTCGCGCTTCGCAGGAGCAGGGCGCAGTCCTTCCACCGGGTCCCGGCTTGGTGAAGAGCGCGAATGTCGGCTGCGATCGCCTCCGCCTCGATCTCGGCGGCGTCGCCGTGGCGGGTCTTGCCGCTCCAGTCGGGGTGCCACGACACCCAGTATTCGACCGGGGACCACGGGCCCTCGCCGTCGGTCTCGGTCACATTGCGATCCGCCGAAGCCACAAGGGATTGGAAGGGCGGCTGCAGGCCCGCCTTTTCCTTCATGACCGGAGATACGGCCCGCTCGACCTCTTGCAGGATCTCGGCAGCAGACCGGAAGTTCCGGACCAGCGGAAAGCGCTCTCCACCCGCCTCGAGCGCCAGATCGACCAGGCGGTCGTAGGCCTCGAGGTCGGCGTTTCGCCAGCCGTAGATCGACTGCTTCGGGTCGCCGACGATGAACAGCCCCATGGGTCGAGGGCCGTTACCGCCGGATTGAGAGCCGGATGCTGTTTCGGACAGCGCCAGCAACTCGACGATGTCGCATTGCAGGCGGTCCGTGTCCTGGAACTCGTCCACCAGCAATTGGCGAATGCCGCGCCGCTCGCGCTCGAGGATCCTGGGATGGTCGTGGAGCAGACTCCAGGTCTCTCTCAACAGAGCCTGGAAATTGATCACGCCGGTGGAACGGGCCTCGCGCTCGATCTCCTGGAGGAGCGGCAGAAGCGCGCGCCGGGCGACGTCCAGAAACGCCGGTTTCGATTTGCGCAGGTAGGCGATTCGCCTGGTGAGCGCCGCTGCCAGCTCGGCCAGCTTGCTCTGGCGGTCGCCGAAGGTCTGGGATTCGGCCTTCCCGAACCGGGCCTTGGACCATTTCTTGAGATGCGTCCAGGGAGCACCGTCCCAGATCCGGCCCAGGCCCTGGCAGATGCGGTCGGCGAGCTCGAGACCGCGGGCCCCGCCGGCTGCGGCCGCGGCCAGGAGATCCGCGGTGTCCTGCAGCGCTCGTTCGACCCGCGCCGGGTTCTGGGTTCGCTTGATGCTCGTGAGATCACCGGCCGTCAGATCGAGAAACCCGGCCACCGTGTCTCGCAGGCCCGAGGCAATGCCGCCGATGACCTCGGCATCAAAAGGGTCCGCCTCGAGACCCGCCGCGGGCACTCCTTCGAAGGCGAACTCGGTCAATGCCTCTGCGACCTGCTGGGGACTCTTACCGTAGGCGGCGAGCTCCAGGAGCGCCGACTCTGCCACCTCTTCTTCCGCATACGCCTGCTTGACCCGCGTCTCGACCACGGCGCGGACGATCTCTTCGAGTCGTTCGCCGCGGGCGTCGATGGCGAAGTCCGGATGCAGACGCGCCTCGAGCGGGTGACGGCGCAGGAGAGCATGGCAGAAGGCGTGGATGGTGCTGGCGGTCAAGCGGTCGAGTTGACCGAGAAGCGAACGCGCGCGAGTCGAGAGAGTAGTGGGCTCGAGCGCCTTTCCGGATCCGTCGACGAGCAGGTCGGAGGCGAACCCCGGAGCCTCGACTTTCCCGGTTGCGACTTCGGCCAGACGCTCGGCCACCCGGCTCGCCATTTCGGCCGCCGCCGCCTCGGTGAAGGTGATCGCCACGACACTCTCGAGCGCCTTGGCGGCGACGGCCTCGGGCGTCGGCTCTTCAGGCTCGTCTCGCGTTGAAACCTGGCGAGATCGGGCCCGTTCGTAGTCGATGATCTCGGCGCGGGCGGCATCCCAGCCCGGCCCCAGGACCCAGGACAGAACCCGGGCGACCAGGATCGTCGTTTTGCCGGTGCCGGCGCCTGCTTCGACGATCACGGGACGGTCGAACACCGTCTGAGCCGCTCGGCGCGCCTCTTGATCGAGCGTCCGCGGGTCTGGCTTGCCGCTCAAGGGCCCTCACCTCCCGAGGGCATGTAGGCCGACCGATCGCGGAGATACCAGGCGCGCAGGACGGCCTCGGCTCCGCTTTCCTCTCGGGCGTTCCCACCCACCCGCCTCTGCTCGGTCCACGAGCGCAGCCGGCCGCGTGCGCCGGAATCGCCACGCAGGCAAGCCTCGGCGACGTCACAGAAGCGGCACAGCGGAGGCTCGACGTTCTGGTCGTGCTGTACGAGGCGTGGGAAGAAGGCGCCGTCGCGCCACGCTCCCAGGGTCGCTCGAAGCGCCCGCTCGAGCAGTGACCGAGCCTCCTCGTCGCTGGCTCGCAGTACGATCTCGCGGTTCTGTCCCTCCTCGAAGGTCGGACCCACGAAGAGATAGCGGCCGGCGTCTTCCGATCCGCCGCCGGCCAGCGCGTAGATGGCCGCCTGAAGCCACTCGCCGGAGCGCAACCCTTCGAGCAGGAGCTTGCGGTCCGAGGTGCGGTAACGGCCCGCTCGGAGCCCCTTGCCGGTCTTGTAGTCGGTGAAGATGAGCCGGTCGGCATTGCGGTCGACGCGGTCAGCCTTGAACGCGATCGTCGCGGGGGGTTCGGACCATTCGATGTCGCCGTAGAGCTCACTCGCCAGAATCGAGAAGCGGCTCACCTGGTCGATCCAGTCGAGCTCGTTGGCGATCTCGAGATGGCGTCCACACACGGAGGCGAGCACACGGTCGAAGCCTGCGAGTGTGATGCCCTGCTCGAATGCCACGGTCCTGGCGTTGCGCAGCAGTATCCCCTCAAGCTCTTCGGGCCCTGGCCATCGGACCGTGGACCCGGCCGCGGAGCGGGCCTGCTCCAGGTCCTCGACGCTGACGTCGAGACCGTCATCGACGATCTCCTCGAGGACGCGGTGGACGAGGTTTCCTATGAGTAGCGGGTTCACCCCCGGCAGAACCTCGAGTGGGTCGGGCAACGTCTCGACCCGCAGGACTCGTTCGACGAAGGTACGCCAGGGACACCGGGCCACCTGCTCGAGGGTGGTCACGAACAGCCGCTCACGGTTCCTGGGATCGGAGGACGTCACCGCTGGCCCGACGAAGCCGAAGAACGGCCCCAGCCTTCCATGGATCGCCTCCCCGGCGTCGGTGCCTCTCACCGGGTCCGCCTCGTCGAGAATGCGCAGGCGAATTCGGGTGAGGTCTTCGTCGCCCGCCGAATCGAATCGCGCTCGGGCCTCCCGCTCCGCGATATCGAGGAGCTCGGCGAACTGCTCGCGAGTTCCTTCGGTGCCCGCAACGATGGCGCATTCGAGCGCCGGCTGGAGGCCCGAGCCGTCCGGGGAGCGAGATAGAACCGGGTGCGCCGTCGCCGGTTGTCTCAAGTCCTGATCGGGTGCGTTACTCGACCATCGCAGCCGCTCGATAAGCGGCGAGGGAGTTCTCAGGGCGTGCTCGTCGTCGACTTCCAGCCAGGAGAGCGTGATCCGTGGGCTCGAGGACAGGAGCTGCGCGAACAGGTAACGCTCTTCATCGAACCCGGGGAGCTTTCGCTGGAGATCGGGTAACACTCCAAAACCGTGACGGGAGATAACTTCTCGAAGCCGGTCAGGCAGCAGCGGGTCCTCCTGGATCACTCTCGGGAAGACGCCTCGATTGAGCCCGAGCACGAAGAGGTGCTCGAAGGTCCTGGACCGGGCCTCGACCACCTCCAGAACCTGTACCCCGCCACCGCTGCCGCCAAGCTCGGTGGATCCGAAGTTCTCGAGCCGGAAGGAGAGCAGCGTCGCAAACTCGTGGAAATCGAGTTCGACGTCGTCGGGGATTCCCCCTGACCACTTGTCGATCTCGGCGAGCAGGTCGCTGTGGATCCGGCTGCTCGCTTGCCAGTCGAGGTGCTCGCTCAAGAGTGAACGGAGAGCGTCGAGATGACCGCCCAGTGTGTCGAGCCGGCTCCACTTGGAGAGAGCGCCCGAGAGTGCCCGGGCGCTCGCGACCGCCTCCTCGATGTGCGAGGTCGCAAGATAGCGGTGGGCGGCCCGCGGCTCGCCGGCGCCGGCGTCGAATCCGGTGCGCACGGGAAGCGGTAGTCCGAGATCGCTTCCTTTCGAACCGCCCCTGGCGGTCCGAATGAAGCGTTTGACGTCGAGCACCGCCGCCTCCGACAGGCGGGCGATGCCGAGGGCGTGGAAGCCCAGTTCGAGGTCGTTGCGCAGGCCGGGCGCGAGGCTGCGGGCATCGAGCCAGCGTTCGAGCGGTACCTGGTCCCTCTGCTTGAGCAGCTCGACGACTGCACCGACCCGGAACGAGCTCGGATGGGGTGGGCCTTCGCGAGCGACACCGGAAAAGGGAATTCCGAGTCGGTCAAAATGAGTCCGGACGGCTCGGTGGTAGGCGCCAAGACGCCGGGTCACGACGCCGATGCGCTCGGGGCGGTTGCCCGCATCCACCAGGCTTCTGATTCGGCGGGCCGCCTCGCGGACTTCGGCGTCGGAGCCGACTGCGCGGAAGGCCTCCAGCCCCGGCCTGGAGGGCCTGGACGGGTCGCGCTCGGAGCCCAGGGCCACGGCGACGCGTTCGCGATAGGCGCGCGCGAAGGCGACCCCGGAATCCGCCACCGTCGGGTCGATCGGATCGGGCGGGTCGTCGAGGAAAAACGCACCGCCGAAGGTCTGCACCAGAGCCAGCAAGAAATCTGCGGTCAGGCCGGTCGCGTCGTTGTAGCCGTAGACGAAGACCGCACTCGACGGGAGCAGCTCGGGGTTCTGCTTGATCAGGCCGGTGGCGGCTTGCAGTAGATGCGAGCTGCGGCCGAGTCCCTGCGTCGCGAGAACCGAGGAGGTGCGCGAGGCCACTCGCACCAGGCTCTTGGCGCGTTCCACCTCGAAGGGTGTCGCCACCGCGCTGCCCTCGCTCTCCAAGACCTCTTCGAGAGCTTCGACATGGGCCGGATCGAGGCCGGCGTCGAGGAGATCCGAGACCGAGGCCAGGATCGAGGTGTAGCCGTCCCTTAGATGATCGAGGGTTCTGCGCAGCGGCGTCTCCTCGTGGGCCAGGCGCCGAGCGAACAGGGGAAAGAGATCGGTCGAGATCGCAGCGCGCTTGCCGGCCTGCTCGGTGACGGTGACCGCCAGCCCATGGTGCGTGCGGCAGTCGACGCCTGCCACGGCCCGGCCCCGGTGCGCGAGCACACGCTCCAGGACGTGCCAGCGCAGGCTCTTGGAGGGAACCACGAGGCGAATCGGGCGAGCAAGCACCTCCGCACCGCGCTCGTCGAAGAACTCGTCGAGCTTCTGCAGAAGGAGCGCCTCGCAGAGCCTGGGTCCGGCGGCCGTGATCGCGCGCGCCGGCGGGCCCCACTGAATCTCGGCTTGCTGCAAGTGTGTACTCCGCCGGCTATGCGAGCACGGAGGTGGGTCGGTGTCAACCGCGGTCCGATGGTCATTCTGAGCGCAGCGAAGAATCCAAACAGATTTCGCGGGTGGATCGCGCTCGGCGGCGTTGTGGCCGGATCCTCCGCTTCGGCCAGGATGGCGCGACGTACGGATAACATCCGCGGATGCCCATTCTCGAGCCGATGACGGTCCTGACCGACTACATCCTGGCGGCCCTGGGTCTGATCCTCGGTCTGCGGCTTTGGCGGGGCACGACCGCCTGGGGGTCCAGCCGGCGCCTGTGGGCGGCCTCGCTTTTGGCGATGGCCGTGGCAGCGTTGGCCGGCGGCACCGCACACGGTTTCGCGGACCGGGCCGGCGCGGCCGGACACTGGGTGCTGTGGCGGATTACGGTCTGGGCGATTGGCGTCGCCAGCTTGAGTCTTGCGGCGGCGGCCGCCAGGTTCGCGCTCTCGAAACGCGCGGCGCGGACCGTCTGCGCCCTTTTTGGGCTCCAGTTTGCGATCTACGCCGTGTGGATGCTTTGGCACGACAGCTTCGCCTACGTGCTCCTCGAGTATCTGCCGGCGATGGTCTTCGTGCTGGCCGTCGCCTCCTGGCAGTGGTCGAGGCGAGGCTGGCCGGGAGGACCATGGGTCGTGGCAGGAATCCTGGTGAGCTTCCTGGCTGCCGGGATCCAGGCCAGTGGCCTCACTCTCCACCGGCACTTCAATCACAACGACCTCTACCACGTGGTTCAGATGGTGGGCGTGTATCTGCTCTACAGGGGCGGAGCTCTGCTGTCGAGAGCCGAGGGTTGAACCCGGCCGGCGGGTGAGGGGCTCCTACTAGAAACGAGTTTGGCGCTCACGACCGTTCGTCCCGTGACAGACGCCGCGCATCCGGCAGGTTCAACCGCTCGAAGAAAGACCTGAACCGGCGTGCCGGAACCACGTAAACTAGCGTGCGCGGCGAGCTTCTGTAAGAAACCGATCCCAACTTCGTACCACTGTGTGAGCCAAGGCGATGAGTGAAATAGGTGACCGGCTGGAGAGCCTCAAGATCTCGCGAGAGGAAGAGCGGTCGGATAAACGACGGTGGTGGATTCCGGCGATGGTGGTCGTGGTCGTGCTGCTGGTGCTCGGCGGGTGGTGGAGCACCCGCTCACGGGCCGTCGAGGTGAGCGTGGCCACGGCTCGGGAAGTCACCGTGGGCGGTCGCCAGACCGTTCTCAACGCCTCCGGCTACGTCACGGCGCGGCGCCAGGCCACGGTCTCTTCGAAGGTCACCGGCAAGGTGCTGGAGGTGTTGATCGAGGAAGGAATGCGGGTCGAGGTCGGACAGGTGCTGGCCAGGCTCGATGATTCGAACGCGGCCGCCCGTGTGAATCTGGGCGCCGCTCAGCTTCGAGCGGCTCGCGCCGATCTCGAAGAGACGCGAGTACGCCTCGCCGAGGCACAGCTCGATCTGGAGCGCGCCGAGAAGCTGGTGGGAAACGAGATCGCGAGCCAGGCCGATCTCGATCGGGCTCGTGCCCAGGTCGATTCGCTGGCGGCGCGTCTGGACAGCCAGGCGGAGGCCGCGGCCGTGGCCGAGCGCAGCCTGGCGGTATCTCGCCAGGCTCTTGACGACACGGTGATCCGGGCGCCCTTCAAGGGCATAGTCGTGGCCAAGAATGCCCAGCCCGGCGAGATGATCTCGCCGATGTCGTCTGGGGGTTTCACCCGCACCGGTATCGGCACCATCGTCGACATGTCGTCACTGGAGATCGAGGTCGACGTCAACGAGGCGTACATCAATCGAGTCAGCCCGGGTCAACGCGTCGAAGCGACTCTGGACGCCTACTCGGATTGGAAGATCCCGAGCTCCGTGATTGCGATCATTCCGACCGCGGATCGGAGCACGGCCACGGTCCAGGTTCGGATCGGGTTCGACCAGCTCGACCCGCGGATCCTGCCGGACATGGGTGTCAAGGTAGCCTTCCAGGGCATCGAGGAGGAGGGCGTCGCCAACACGGCCGTGGTCGTTCCGAGTGACGCCGTGCGCAACGACGGCAACACGGATCTGGTCTTCGTCGTCAATGGCGCGACCGCCGAGCGACGCGCGGTCAGGCTGGGCGACGTCGACGGCGGTGAGACCTTCGTGCTCTCGGGCCTCAGTGGAGGCGAGCGCGTGATCGTGCAGGGTCCGGACGAATTGAAAGATGGAGACGAGATAGAGGAGATCGGTGGATGAGTGAAAACGGCTTTCTCGTCGACGTCGAGGGCGTCGACAAAGTGTTCAAACGCGGGTCCGAAGAGATCCATGTTCTCGGAGGCTTGGATCTGGAGATCCCGAAGGGCGAGTTTCTGGCGTTGATGGGGCCGTCGGGCTCCGGGAAGTCGACCCTGTTGAACCTCATCGGCGGGCTCGACAAGCCGACCAAAGGCGAAGTCCACGTCGCCGGTCAGCGAATAGACAAGCTTTCGGACCGGAAGCTCGCGGCCTGGCGCGCCCGCCACGTCGGATTGATCTTTCAGTTCTACAACCTGCTGCCGGTGTTGAACGCCTCGCGCAACGTCGAGTTGCCGCTGCTCTTGACACGCCTCAATTCAAAGCAGCGCAAGCAGCAGGTCGAGACCGCCATGTCGGTCGTGGGGCTCTCTCACCGGATGAAGCACTACCCGCGGACGCTGTCCGGGGGCGAGCAGCAGCGGGTCGGCATTGCTCGAGCGATCGTCACCGATCCGACCTTGCTGCTTTGTGACGAGCCCACCGGCGATCTCGATCGCAAGTCGGGAGACGAGGTTCTGGAGCTGCTCCAGACTCTGAACGAGAATCAGGGCAAGACGGTGGTCATGGTGACCCACGATCCACATGCGGCTGCCCGGGCTTCGCGGATTCTCTACCTGGACAAGGGGCAACTCAGTGAGGAGCCGATCGAATGAAGTACCTGAGACTCATCCTGAGCAACCTCAAGCGCAAGAAGCTGCGCACGACCCTGACCGCGCTTTCGATCCTGGTGGCGTTCATCCTGTTCGGGTACCTGGCGGCGGTGAAGGTCGCCTTCAGCCAGGGCGTCGACGTCGCCGGCGTCGATCGCTTGATCGTCCGGCACAAGGTGTCGATCATCCAGTTCCTGCCGGAGAGCTACAAGGACCGGATGATGCAGATCGACGGCGTCGATTTGGCGGTGCACGCCACCTGGTTTGGAGGCATCTACCAGAAGCCGTCCAACTTCTTCGCCCAGTTGCCGGTCGACCCCGAGCCGTTTCTGGATATGTATCCCGAGTTCATCCTCGAGCCGGAGGAAAGACAAGCCTGGCTGGAGACGCGGACCGGCGCTGTCGTCGGCCGCGTGACCGCTGACCGCTTCGGTTGGAAGGTCGGAGATCGGATTCCCATCCAGGCGACCATCTGGACGAAGAAGGACGGCAGCCGGAGCTGGGAGTTCGACCTGGTCGGCATCTACGAGGGCGCGGAAAAGGGCACGGATACCAGCATGTTTCTTTTCCGGCACGACTACTTCGACGAGGCACGCCAGTGGGGTGACGGCAACGTTGGTTGGTATTACGTGCGCATCGAGGATCCGGAGCGGACCGCCGAGATCGCCGCAGCGATCGACGACGAGTTCGCCAATTCGCCGGCCGAGACCAAAGCCGAGCCCGAAGGAGCCTTTGTCCAGGGCTTCGCTAACCAGGTCGGCAATATCGCCAAGATGCTAATCGCGATCCTGTCGGCGGTCTTTTTCACGATTCTGCTGATCGCCGGCAACACGATGGCGCAGACGGTGCGCGAGCGCATCAACGAGCTGGCGGTCCTCAAGGCCGTGGGCTTCACGGATCGGGGCGTGCTTGGTCTGGTTCTGGGCGAGTCCTGCCTTCTGGCTGCAATTGGTGGGCTCGCCGGACTGGCGCTGGCGTGGGCCGCCATCACCTATGGCGGCGATCCGACCGGAGGGGCCTTCCCGGTCTTTTACTTTCCAATCCGCGACCTCGTCGCCGGCGTGCTGCTGGTGCTGTTCGTTGGCTTTGCCGCCGGCATCCTGCCCTCGCTTCAGGCGCAGCGGCTGCGCATCGCCGATGCCCTTCGCAGCTAGAGAAAGGACGGCACAGTGATCAACTGGCTAACCCAGATCGCCTCGGTCGCCAAGTTCAGCCTGCGGTCTCTTCCGGAGCGGAAGGGAGCCGCGCTGTCGGCGGTCTTCGGCATTGCCGGCGTGGTCGCGGTTCTGGTCGGCGTCCTGTCGATCGCGCAGGGCATCCGGCTGATGGTTCAGAACTCGGGCGAGCCCGAGAACGCGATCGTGCTCCGGAGCGGCTCCGATTCGGAGATGATGAGCGGCTTTTCGGGGCAGCAGGCCGAGATCGTCTCGGACGCCCCCGGCATCGCCCGCTGGGAGCAGGGCGCGATGGCATCGCCTGAGCTCTTCGTGATAATCAACCTGCCCAAGCGCTCGACCGGCACCGACGCCAACGTCCCGCTTCGGGGAGTGTCGCCCGCAGCCTTCCAGGTGCGCAGTAACCTGGAGATCACCAAGGGCCGCATGTTCGAGTGGGGCCTGGCCGAGCTGGTCGTCGGCGCCGGCGCTTCGCGGGAGTTCAGCGGTCTCGAGCTGGGCTCTTCGATCGAGGTCGGAGGCGAGCAGTGGCCAGTGGTCGGTCTCTTCGAAGCTGGTGGCGGCATCGCCGAGGGCGAGATCTGGGCCGACGCGGCGGTCGTGCAGCCGGCCTACCGTCGTGGCAACTCGTATCAGTCGGTTTACACGAAGTTGACCTCGACCGATGCCTATGGCGAGTTCAAGGACGCCTTGACGACGGATCCGCGCCTCAACGTAAAGGTCGCGCAGGCGACCGAGTTCTACTCCGAGCAGTCGACGCTGATACGCAGCATCATCATCGGCCTGGGGTCGATCATCGCTGGGCTGATGGGCCTGGGGGCGATCTTCGGCGCGCTCAACACGATGTACACGGCGGTTTCGGCCCGCACTCGAGAGATCGCGACCCTGAGAGCGCTGGGTTTCAAGTCCGCTCCGGTCGTGATCTCGGTGCTGTTCGAGTCATTGCTGCTGGCACTCGTGGGTGGGCTCATCGGCGGCGGATTGGCCTATGTCGCGTTCGACGGCTTCCGCGCCGCGACCATCAATTGGCAGAGCTTCAGTCAGATCGCCTTCGCCTTCGATGTCAACGCGGCGCTGCTCAAGAACGGAATCCTCTACGCGGCCCTGATCGGGCTCGTCGGCGGCTTTTTCCCGGCGATCCGGGCGGCTCGGCTGCCCGTGGCGGCGGCGTTGCGCGAAGGCTAGTCCGGGACACTGCTCCGGCGGTGTCCCCCCGGTCGGTTCTCGTGCCCTTGCCGTTGGCCTCGGACGGCGTTAGCAACCCCTTCTTACCCTCTTGGGAATTGCCTCGGGCACCCTGCTCGCCTAGGCTGATCGCACCCTGAAAAGGCAAACCCGGGGAAACCCGGGGACGCAAAGCTACGGGTCCTCGCTTCTTTCACGGGGGAGGCACAAGAGCGGGAAAGATCCCAAGATCGCCGAGCCGCCAACGGGGCCAGCTGGACCGGTCTGCTCCGAAGGAGGCCCTATGCGTGCTCGAAACGTCGTTCTGTTTGTTCTATTTCTGGTTGCCGCCCCGATCGCCGCACTAGCACTCGATACCGAACCAAAGCCCGTATCCCCCGGCAGCTCGCTCCGGATCGGCCTGATAGGCGATACTTGCCCGTCGTTCAGCTGGGGAGGCGTCACTGGAGCGGCCTCCTACGAGATCGCCGCCTACTCGATAGAAGGTGATCGCGAACCTGGCGCGGAAGTGCTGCGCCACAGGGTGCCGGGTTCCGCCCTCTCCTGGACACCCGGCCTCGATCGGTGTCTACGCCCGCGTGTGAGCTACGCCTGGGCGGTGCGGGCCGTAGATCAGCACGGCTCTGCCGGCGAGTGGTCCGCGGCTAGCTTTTTCGAGATTGCGGCGGAACCGACTCCGGATGAGGTGCGGCGCGCGCTCGGCGTGCTGAGCTCGTATCTGGAGTCGATCGGAGCTGGAGTTGAGGTTCCCAAGTCAATCCCGTCTCCGCAGGACGGACCGGACCTCCAGGCCCCGGCGGTCGCTGCAGCGATTGGCACAGAAGGGGATCCGGGGCCGCGGGCGCTCGCGGTACCGGCAAGTACTGCTCTCACGGCCGAGGGTTCACCCACGACTGGGGTCGTGTTCGGTGTCCATGGAATCTCGAAAAGCACTGGCGGCGGATCGGTGGGTGTCGCCGGCGAGTCCACCGCCGCAAGCGGCGACACCACCGGGGTCTACGGCCAGGTGGCGAGCGCGGCCGGAGCGGCTGGCGTGTTCGACAACACGGCCTCGGGCGACATCCTGCGCGGCTTGGCCGCGGGTGTCGAGGTCCTCACCGTCGAGGGCACGGGCGACGTGACGGCGACGAGCTTTTCCGGTGACGGGTCTGGCCTGACTTCGGTCAACGCGGGCTCGGCCGACGATCTGGCTTGTGTCACCTGTGTGAGTGCTTCGGAGCTCGACTTCAGCGCAGCGAATCTCAATGCGGCCGGAACGGTCGCCGCCGACTGGGTGAACACGGCCTTCCCATGGGCGGACAACGAGGTTTCGGACACCTTGACGATCGGCGCGGCCGGATCGGTCGCCGATGGCGCTTTGAGCGCCAATGTTTCGCTCCTGGGTCAGACGATCGAGTCGGCCGAGATCACCGACGGCACGGTGACGGCCACGGATATCGCTGACGGCGCGGGCTCGGGCCTCGATGCCGACAGCGTGGACTCGATCGACTCGGCGGCATTCCTCCAGAAGACCGAGCTCGATACCGAGGCCGAGCTCGAAGCGCAGGTGGGGGCGAGCCTCGTCAACAGCACCGAGACCGCTCTGAAGGCGACCGCCCTCGCTGTTGACGGCACGAACTGCCCGGCCGGGCAGTGGGCGTCGGGAGTGGACGACTCGGGCAACGCCCAGGGCTGCACCGCCGACGCGGCGGGCATCGACCACGGTTTTGCAACCGGGAACACGCGCGTGGGATCCGGCGCGCTTGCCGCCAACACGACCGGCTCGAGTAACAGCGCGCACGGCGACAAGGCGCTCTACTCGAATAGCGAGGGCTCCGACAACACGGCGATCGGAAGAGAAGCGCTCCTGTACAACACCACGGGCTACAGCAACACGGCCGCCGGCCGGGACGCGCTGCGCGCGAACACCACGGGCTACAACAACACGGCAGCCGGCGTCGCCGCGCTCACGGCCAACGCCGGCGGCTCGTACAACACCGCCGTGGGGGAGTCGGCACTTTCGACCAACACGACGGGGCACCGCAACACAGCGATCGGAAGAGTTGCGCTCCGCGACAACATCACCGGCTACAGCAACGTGGCGGTGGGGGAGTCTGCTCTCTTCTCCAACACGTCGGGAGACAAGAATGTGGCCCAGGGTCAGTTCGCGCTGCGCTACAACACGTCGGGATCGCGCAACACCGCCGTGGGACCTCATGCCGGCACCAACGCCACGATCGGCAGCGACAACATCTTCGTTGGTAGCGGCGCCGAGGGAGTCGCCACCGAGGCCAATACCATTCGCATCGGAGGCACCACCGTCGGAGCTGCACCCGGACAGCAGAATCGGACCTTCATCAATGGCATCTCGGGCATAACCCCGGCCGGTGGAACCGAGGTAGTCGTCATCGACGGCAACGGGCAGCTGGGGTCGACCTCGAGTGTCGCCGACGGAGCGCTGAGCGCCAACGTCGCCCACTTGAATGTCGCCGAGACGATCGCCGCCGACTGGGTGAACACGGCCTTTCCATGGGCGGACAACGAGGTTTCGGACACCTTGACGGTCGGAGCGGCCGGCTCCGTCGACGACGGTGCCCTGGGTGCCAACGTCTCGCTTCTGGGCCAGACGATCGAGTCGGCCGAGATCACCGACGGCACGGTGACGGCCACGGATATCGCCGACGGCGCGGGCTCGGGTCTCGATGCCGACACCCTGGACACGTTCCAGGCGGCGGCCTTCGTTCAGGCGAGCGGCGACTCGATGACCGGCAGCCTCGACATGGGCGGCAACCAGCTCACCGAGGTCAGCGGCATCACCCGGACCGGTGCCAACAATCTGGACCTCACCTCCGGGCAGGACATCAACCTGAACGCCACCTCGGGCGACATCAATCTCAACGCTTCCTCGACCACGATCAACCTGAATGCCTCGACCACGATCGCCGGCAACCTGGGGGTCTCGGTCGACGACGCCAACAACAACACGGTCGACACGGTGCTGGACCTGACGCACAACACCACGGGCGTTCCCGGAGCAGGCATCGGCACCGCGATCGACTTCCAGGCCGAGGACACGAGTGGCGGTGCCGACGACATGGCGCGCATCGAAGCGGTCTTCACGAACGCGACCGATACGTCCGAAGAAAGCGAGCTCCACTTCCTGACTCGAACGGGCGGTGGCGCGCTGAGCCAGACGGCTTCGCTCGACGGAGCCGGGACCCTGACCGCCACGGCGTTCTCAGGCGACGGCTCGGCGCTCACGAGCGTCAATCCCGCGGCCCACGCGCACTCGGGCGCCGATATCACGACGGGCACGGTGGCCGAGGCGAGGATCGACGATCTGATCGCCCGGGACGCCGAAGTGACCGCGGCGATCGCAGCAGCGGCTCACGTCAACAGGGCCGGTGACACGATGACCGGAACGCTTACCTTGACGCCGGGCGCGGGCAACGCTCTGGAGGTCAACGCCGACATCAACCTGGCGAGCGGAAACCTGCTCAAGGGAGGAACTCTCTTTCTCCATGACAACGGCACCAGCAACACCGGACTAGGGCTTGGACCACTTTCTTCCAACACTACCGGTTTCGACAACGTCGCCGTCGGCGACGGCGCAATGCAGGCCAATACAGAGGGCGCCTACAACACCGCGGTGGGTCAGGACGCCATGCGGGAGAATACGACCGGCTCCGAGAACACCGCACTGGGCGAGACGGCTCTTCGGTCGAACGTAACCGGTAGTTACAACACGGCGGCGGGCATCAATGCCCTTCATGACAACTACTCGGGATCGCAGAACACCGCTGTCGGTAGTGCTGCGCTGTTCTCCAACACCACTGGGCTATCCAACACTGCCGTTGGCAGGGACGCGCTCCGCGCCAACACGGTGAGCAACAACACCGCTGTCGGCTCCTACGCCCTCGCTGCGAACACACTAGGTCCCTACAACACGGCCGTCGGCTGGCGGGCACTCGCGAGCAACACCACGAATCACGCCAATACAGCGGTCGGGTTCGAAGCGCTTCGCTACAACTACGGCGGTGGCATCGTCAACACGGCCGTCGGCCATCGGGCGCTCAAGGCCAACACCTCCGGTTTCGGCAACACCTCGCTCGGTGCCGACACGATGAATTTAAACACCACCGGCGACGGCAACACCGCAGCCGGCCACAACGCCTTGACCAAAAACACCACGGGTCACTACAACACCGGGATTGGCAGGCGTGCCCTCTACACCCTCTCGACAGGTGACCGCAACGTAGCGCTCGGTCACCGGGCCGGGTACAGCACGACTGGCAGCGACAACATCCTCATCGGCAACGAGGGCGTGGGCGCGGAGGCCAATACCATTCGCATCGGCGGTACCGCAGTGGGCACGGGAGCGGGGGAGCAGAATCGAGCCTTCATCAATGGGATCCGCGACGTGACTCCCGCTGGAGCAACCGAACTGGTCGTGATCGACGGCAGCGGGCAGCTGGGCTCGACCGCGGGAGGCACGGGATCGGGAATAGACGCCGACACCATCGATGGCCTCGAGGCCGGCGCCTTCGTGTTGAAGGGCGGAGACGTCATGTCCGGCAGCCTCGGACTGGGCGGTAACAGCCTCACCGAGGTGAGCCAGATCAGCCGTACCGGGTTCAGCAACGACCTGACGCTCGCCACGCAGCGTGACCTCGTCCTGAACGTCACCGGGGACATTCGTACTTCAGCCGACATTCTCTTCGATCAAGTGAGCGGGAACGACCTGGTCGACGTCAAGAGCATCTCCCGCACCGGCGCCGCGAACGACCTGACGCTCTCTTCCGAGCGGGACATCAACCTGAACGCCACCTCGGGCGACATCAATCTCAACGCTTCCTCGACCACGATCAACCTGAATGCCTCGACCACGATCGCCGGCAACCTGGGGGTCTCGGTCGACGACGCCAACAACAACACGGTCGACACGGTGCTGGACCTGACGCACAACACCACGGGCGTTCCCGGAGCAGGCATCGGCACCGCGATCGACTTCCAGGCCGAGGACACGAGTGGCGGTGCCGACGACATGGCGCGCATCGAAGCGGTCTTCACGAACGCGACCGATACGTCCGAAGAAAGCGAGCTCCACTTCCTGACTCGAACGGGCGGTGGCGCGCTGACCCAGACGGCCTCGCTCGACGGAGCCGGGACCCTGACCGCCACGGCGTTCTCAGGCGATGGCTCGGCGCTCACGAACGTCAACCCGGCGGCGCACGTCCACTCGGGCGCCGACATCACCACCGGCACGGTGGCCGAGCCGAGGATAGACGATCTGATCGCCCGGGATGCCGAGGTGACTGCGGCGATCACCGGAGCTGGTCACGTCGACAAGGCCGGCGACACCATGTCCGGCGATCTCGGGCTCGGCGGCAACGACATCAACGACCTGGGTGTCGTGCGCAAGGGTGGCAGCCTCTTTATCCACGCGCCGCTCACCAGCAACACCTCGGTCGGGGGCTCGGCACTCGGCTCCATCACCGGCGGCCAACGCAACGTGGCGTTTGGCGACAACGCCCTCCGCAGCGCCATCATGGGGTTCGACAATGCGGGTCTCGGTCATCGGGCGCTCTATTCGAACCTGGGGGGCAGTCGCAATACCGCGGTCGGCAGCCGCGCCCTCCAATCCAACACGAGCTCTGACAATACGGCCGCCGGCGCTCGTGCGCTGGAGAGCAACACGACCGGCTCCTCCAACACGGCTGCCGGAGCCTATGCCCTCTACAAGAACGTGGACGGGCTGCTCAACACGGCCCTGGGAGTAAGCTCGCTCAAGGAAAACACGAGCGGCTCGCGCAACGTCGCGGTGGGCTCCGGCACTCTCGACGCCAACACCACGGGGAGCTTCAACATCGCCATCGGAACCTACGCGCTGAGCGACAACACGACCGGCTCCAAGAACACCGCGGTGGGGATCTCAGCGCTGAACTACAGCACGGTGGGCGAGAACACCGCGGTGGGCTACCAGGCCCTGAGGGGTAACACCACCGGCGCTCACAACAGCGCTCACGGTACCGAAGCGTTACGCGACAATACGACCGGTGGCGGCAACACGGCGATCGGCTGGAGATCGCTGGCGAGCAACACGACCGCCGGCAACAACACGGCCACCGGCAACCAGGCGCTCGGTGCCAACACGATCGGCGTGTTGAACACCGCGATGGGCCAGGGCGCCCTTTACATGAACACCACTGGTAGCCGCAACTCCGCGTTTGGCCAGACAGCGCTTCGTTTGAACAACACCGCAAGCAACAATACCGGTGTCGGATACGGTGCACTCAATTCGAACGTGGCCGGCGCGGGCAACGTTGCCGTGGGGTACAAGTCGGGCTTCAACGCTCTCGGCAGTGACAATATTTTCGTCGGCAGTGGGGTCGTAGGCGCCGGTGCGGACGCCAACACGATTCGCATCGGCGGCACGGTCGTGGGCGCCGGCACGGGCCAGCAAAACCGGACCTTCATCAACGGTATCCGGGGAGTTTCAGTTACCGGAGGGCAGACCGTGCTGATCGATTCCAACGGTCAACTCGGCTCGAGCGCCGGAGGGGCAAGTTCGGGGATCGACGCCGACACGGTCGACGGGTTCCACGCCGCCGCGACCGCCGCGGCGAACACTTTGCTAGCGCTCGACGGCTCCAGCCAGCTGAATCTTCCCGCCAACGGCTTGGTGGCCGGTACGGATCAACTTGTGCTCTCCGGCGGCAACGTCGGCATCGGCAACATAGCGCCCATTGGCCCGCTGCACGTCGAGGGCCTGTCGACCCAGGTCACGATCGAGGACTCTGCGAGTCTCACCGATCGTCACATACTGCAGCTCGGAATTCACAGCGGCGAGGCCTTCATTGCCGCCAACCACATTCCGGTTGCACCCACTTCGTTGGGAATGAAGCTCCAGGTGCGCAACAGCGGCGTGGGACTCGATGCCGTGAAGATTCTCTCGGACGGAAAGGTCGGCATCGGCGACACCTCGCCGACCCACAAGCTCGATGTCGCCGGCGACGTCACGGTCGGCTCCGAAACCTCGACTTTGGACAACGGCGGATTCTCGCTAGATGGCGACGACCTTTTTGTGGCCGGCGACGCCGGGGTCGAGGGCACGATCTATACCGATGCCGGCGTGACCGTCGGCGCCTCGACGACCTTCGCCGACGGCTTGATCACTCAATCGACCGACAGCTCGGGGCTGGCGGTGAACGTGGCTGGGGGCGACGCTGCCGGCGAGGACTTCACGTTGACGGCGAATAACATCTCGGTCTCCGCCGCAGGGGCCGTCGCCGCTGCTAGCTTCAGCGGCGTCGGCTCCGGTCT
Organism: Thermoanaerobaculia bacterium; assembly: GCA_046756565.1. GTDB lineage: Bacteria > Acidobacteriota > Thermoanaerobaculia > Multivoradales > JAHEKO01 > CALZIK01. Next base: position 28,289 of record JBHHWO010000032.1, read on the forward strand.
TACCGGCGTCGCCGCGAGCACAGCCGCGGCCCTGGCTTCTGCCGGCTCGAGCTGCATTGCCGGACAGTTCGCCACCGGAGTGGACGCCTCCGGCAACGCGGTGGGCTGTGCGGTTCCGGGCGATGCCAACCACAGCTTCGCGACTGACAATACGAAGGTCGGTCAGAGCGCACTGGCCGCCGTGACGACAGGCTTCAACAACACCGCCACCGGTTCGAAGGCGCTACGCGATTCGACCACGGGTAGCAACAACACCGCGGCGGGGTTCCGCTCTCTGTACACCAACACCCTGGGCAATACGAACAGCTCGTTCGGGTCCGACGCCATGTTCGCCAACACCGACGGAGACTTCAACACAGCGGCAGGGTCCAGTGCGCTGAGGGCCAACACCTTAGGCAATCGCAACACGGCGGTCGGTATGCATGCGCTCTACAGCAATACCACGGCCTCACACAGCACGGCCGTCGGGAACGAGGCGCTCAGAAGCAGCACGGCCGGACCCAATACGGCAGTCGGTAGTGGCGCCCTGCGCGCGAATACCACAGGCACCAAGAACACCGCGACCGGCTATCGAGCTCTCTACAAGAACACCACGGGCTACAACAACACTGCGAACGGCTATCATGCTCTGCGGGAAAACACCACCGGCAGCTACAACACTGCCTTCGGGTACTGGGCCATGAGGGACAACACCCTCGGCTCGATTAACTCCGCCTTCGGGCACAAGGCGCTGATGTTCAACACCGAAGGGATCCGTAGCACGGCTCTCGGTCACGGGGCGCTCTACAGCAACACCACCGGCAACAAGAACACCGCGGCCGGATTTCTCGCGCTGCGCGACAACCTCACCGGCAGCTACAACGCGGCCGGTGGGCACTATGCCCTGCGAAGCAACTCGACCGGTAGCCGCAACACGGCCCTTGGCTACAGGGCCGGCTTCAGCGCCACCACGGGCAGCGATAACATCTTTCTCGGCAGTGGCGCCGAGGGAGTCGCCACCGAGGCAAACACGATCCGGATCGGCGGCACGGCCGTAGGAACGGCAGCTGGGCAGCAGAATCGCGCCTTCATCAACGGCATCCGGGGTGTCTCGGTGACCGGCGGCCAAACCGTGGTCATCGACGCCAGCGGACAGCTCGGCTCGACCGCCGGAGGCGGAGGCTCGGGAGTCGCCGCCGACACGGTGGACGGTATCCACGCCGCCGCGGCCGCGACGGCTAACACGCTCCTGGCCCTCGACGCTTCGAGCAAGCTTCCGGCGAGCATCACCGGCGACGCCGACACCGTGGACGGTAAGCATGCCGCCGATCTGGTCGACAAATCCGGTGACGTAATGACCGGGACACTGACCCTGAGTCCCGCCTCGGGAGACGCGCTGGTGACCACCGCGGGAAATGTGGGCATCGGCACTGCGTCTCCTCAGAAGACGCTCCACCTCAGGGCCTCAGGTGCCAGTTCGGGCGTGATCTTCCACCAGGATGCCGTGGTGTCTCCGATCACGGGTCCCTTCCTCTCGATCGAGACCGATATGTTTAGCGCAGGCTCCGGCATTTTCAGCGTCATCGATCGCCGCATGCAGTCGGTGGCTTCCTTCACTCCCACGGTGCGCATCGAGAACTCGAACGTCTTGACCGTCGGCAGCAATCCGCTCCTCGAAGTGGCGGCGGCTGGGACCAACCGCCTTCTCGTGCGCCAGGACGGCAGGGTCGGGATCGGCGCGGCTTCACCCGCGACTACGCTCGAGGTCTCTTCGGTCATGCGGCTGACTCCGACCGACGCTCCGGGGACTTGCGGCGCTTCCCTCGAAGGCAGCATGTACTACGACGCCTCGATGAACGAGCCCTGCTTTTGCGACGGCACGAGCTGGATACAGTTCGACACCGGGGGGGCGTGCGTCTAGAGCGTTCTTTTCAGTTGAGGAGAGACCGAAGAACCGGATAGTCGCGGCCTCGGCCCTGGTCGCCTGGTCACGATTTGGGAGAGCAATCCGCTCTATGTTGCTGTGAGCTCGGGCGAGGATTCGCCGGCTCTGCTCGCGCTAGACTCGCCGGGTGCTGACCCGCCGGGATCTCCTCAAGGCCGGCGCCCTCGGGCTCGTGGGCACGGGCGCGTGCCGGCCGGCGCCGAGGTCGGTTCCCGACCGGGGCGTCGTTCTCAACGATGTGCATTCGAAGCTGAATCGAACCCGCGTTGCGAGCGTCGTGCGGCCGGCCGGTCTCGAGGAGCTGCAGGCCGCGATCGGCGACAGCGCGAATCGAAGTGTGCCGGTATCGATTGCCGGCGGCCGCCACGCGATGGGCGGCCAGCAGTTCGGCGCAGGAACCCTCCACGTCGACACCCTCGGACTCGATCGGGTACTCGACTTCGACTCCGCAAGCGGCCTGATCGAGGTCGAGGCGGGCGCCCAGTGGCCGGGGCTCATCGAGGAGTGCGCTCGAATCCAGGAAGGCGCCGAAACACAGTGGGGAATCGCGCAGAAGCAGACCGGAGCCGACCGGCTCTCCCTGGGAGGCGCGCTCGCCTCCAACGTCCACGGCCGGGGTCTCACACTGGCGCCTTTCGTTGGCGACATCGAGTCGTTCACCCTGGTCGACGCCGGCGGCGGTCTCAGGACCTGCAGCCGGACCGAGAACGCCGAGCTGTTTCGGCTGGCGGTCGGGGGCTACGGCTTGTTCGGTGTGGTGTACTCGATTCGCCTTCGCCTCTCGCGCCGGCAGCTGTTGGAGCGGGTGGTCGAGGTGCTCCCGATCGACGAGGTCGCCGACATGGTGGAGTCGAGGATCGGCGACGGCTATCTCTACGGCGACTTCCAGTTCAAGACCGCCGAAGCGTCGCCCGACTTCCTCCAGCGAGGCGTCTTCTCCTGCTACCGGCCGAAGCCGGCCGACACATTGTTCCCACATGCTCAGCGGAGCCTCAGCGACGAAGATTGGCTTCGGCTCCTCGATCTCGCCCACGTCGACAAGGCACGGGCATTCGACGAGTACGCCGCCTACTACCTGAAGACGAACGGCCAGATCTACTGGACCGACACGCACCAGCTGAGCTTCTACTCAGACGACTATCATGTGGGCATCGACGCTCGCACGGGATCGGCGGTGCCCGCGACCGAGATGATCTCCGAGGTCTACGTGCCGCGGACGGAGCTCGCGACCTTTCTGGCCGAGACCGCCGAGACCCTCCGGGAGATCGGAGCGAACGTCATCTACGGCACGGTGCGCTGGGTCGAGCCCGATACGGAGACCTTTCTACCCTGGGCGCGCGAGCGCTACGCATCGATCGTCTTCAACCTGCACGTCGGGCACTCTCGGGAGGGAATCGCGCGCGCGCGGCGCGAATTCCGAACGCTGATCGACCTGGCCCGGAAGCGGCGCGGCAGCTACTTTCTGACGTATCACCGCTGGGCCACACGCGAACAGGTCGACGACTGCTACCCCGAGATGGCGGAGTTTCTGGCGAAGAAGCTCGAATACGACCCGGGCGAGCGGTTCCAGAGCAACTGGTACCGTCACTACCGGTCGATGTATTCGGCTCCCCGCTGAGCGGCGTTCCGCCGGCGTGCAATACTGTGACAAATCCTTTCATCCCGCTGGGGAGTAGGGGAAGGAGCCGCTACAGGGAGTATCCGGGAGTTGGAAAGGCAGAGAATCGTCGCCGTGGGCGGTGGCGCAGGCCTCCTGGCCGATCTGGAAGGTCTGTTCGCGAGCTCCGCGGTCGATGTCCAGGTCGTCGGCGACCGGGAGAGCGCCCTCGCACTCATCCAGAACTTTCCGATCGACCTAGTCCTGATCGAGCATCCTCTCCGGCAGGGCTCGCTCACCGAGTTCGTGCTGGAGGTCTCCCGGAACTTGGCGCCCGAAGCGAGCGTGGTGGTGCTGGCCGAGGAGGCCCAGCTCGCTGTCGTGCTTCTTGCGGTTGGCGATCGGTTTTCCGTCATCAGCCGCGGAGATACCGCGAGTTTCCGCAGGCGCGTCGGCGACCATCTGCGCAGTTGGCCGGCCCAGCCCAGGCTGATGGTCCGACTGCAGGTGAAGCTGGAAGAGGGCGGTGTCGATCGGATGGCCCAGACCGAGAACCTCTCGGAATCGGGAGTCTTGATCCGCACAAAAGAGCCGCTGCCCGTTGGAAGCGAAGTTGAGCTCGAGCTTCAGCTTCCGGGAATCGATGAGCCCCTCCAGCTCAGCGGCCGGGTTGTACGGCACGCGGATCCGCACAGAGAAACGAGCCCCGGGATGGGTATCGCGTTCAGCACTCTCTCAACCGAGGCCGCTGAACTGCTGCACGAGTTCGTCGAGAAGAGCCTGGCCGAGGCCTCGGCGTGAGCACCAGCGGTCGCAATCGCAACAGGTCTACGTGTCGTTCGAGCGCGTCTCCTATACTCACGCGATGCCCTTCATTCCGTACCTGTTTCTGAGCGCCGCTTTGGGGTGGACAGGCCCTCTCGTAGCCTCTGAGCCGGTCGAGGAGCGGATTGTGACCTGGGTCGAAGAGCACAACGACCAGGCACTCGCGCTGGTCGAGCGTACGGTCAATATCAACAGCGGCACGCTCAACTTCGAAGGCGTGAGGCGGGTCGGAGATATCTTGGCCGAGGAGCTCGAGGCATTGGGTTTCGAGACCGAGTGGATCGACGGGACCGATTTCGGACGAGCGGGGCATCTGGTGGCGCGGCGGTCCGGAGAGCCCGGCGGTCTTCAGACGCTCTTGATCGGGCATCTCGATACGGTTTTCGAGCCCGACAGCCCGTTCCAGCGCTATCGGCGGTTGGATGAGGACCGCGCTCGGGGACCTGGGGTGACCGACATGAAGGGCGGCAACGTAGTGATGCTTCATGCCCTGCGAGCGCTGCAGGCGGTCGAGGCGCTCGACGAGCTGAACGTCACGGTTGTTCTCACGGGCGACGAGGAACGCTCTGGACGGCCGCTCGACTCTGCGCGTGCCGTGCTGGTCGATGCCGCCAGGCAGGCCGACGTCGCCATCGGCTTCGAGGACGGCGATGGCAACCCGCAGACCGCGGTGATCGCCCGCAGGGGATCCGGGAGCTGGCGTCTCGAGGTGAACGGCAAGCCCGCGCATTCGTCGCAGATCTTCCAACCCGAGATCGGAGCCGGTGCGATCTACGAGGCGTCCCGCGTTCTGACCGCGTTCCGGGAAGGACTGTCAGACGAGAAGGACCTGACCTTCAACCCGGGAGTCATCCTGGGCGGAACCGACGTCGACTTTGACGGGGCCGAGGCCAAGGGCTCGGCTTTCGGGAAGAACAACGTCATTGCGGAGCACGCCCTGGTCCTGGGCGACCTGCGCGCGGTGTCGCCCGAGCAGTACGATCGCGCCACGGCCAAGATGCGGGCGATCGTCATGGACCACCTGCCGCACACCGAGGCCAAGATCACCTTCTCGCCCTCGTATCCGCCCATGGGCGCGACGCCTGCGAACCGCGAGCTTCTGGCTCTTTACGACGAAGTCAGCCGCGATCTGGGATTCGGTCCGGTCGAGGCGGTCAACCCCCGCAACGCCGGTGCCGCCGACGTGTCGTTCGCGGCGGGACACGTCGCCATGGCGCTCGATGGCATCGGTCTCATGGGAACCGGCGGCCATACCGTGGACGAGACCGCCGATCTCACGACGCTGCCGATGCAGACCCAGCGCGCGGCGGTTCTACTGCTGCGGCTGGCGCGGCAGCAGCGATAGGCAGGAAGAGAGGCCGTGGTTCGGAAACCGAGGAGCGAACGGCCTAGACAGAGCTGGGCCGCTACAGCGGCGGGTGGCCTGCGTGGGACTACTGGTTGGAGCGGTCGACTCTGTGTCGGGCGCAGTGCGGCTAGCGTCGGACCTACCCGTCCAGTCTCCTGCCCAGCTTTCCGAACTGGCGCATCGAGTCCTCGATACCGCCGGGCCGGTTGCGCTCGAGCCAGAGCTCACGACGCCGGTCGGCGAGCTCTCCGAGAGCTCTGCCGAGCTCCCGGCGTTTGTCGTCGGGCAGGCCGTCTAGCCCGTCGAACGGCGAGGCCAGGCGCGTCTTTCCGAAATCGCACGCCAGGCGCAGGGTGTCCGCGACCCAGAGCAGCTCGTCGCGGGTATGACGGCCCTCGGGGTTGTGGGTGGTCGCGTGAGCGATGGCGGCGGTGACCCATTCGAGCATCTCCAGAGCCTGGTCGAGGCCGGCGATCGAAAGACCCCCATAGCGGGCATGCCCGAGACCATCATCTGGCGACATGAGCAGGTGGAACAGAGCCGTCCCGTTCTGCTGTGTAGCTCCGGTCACGGTGTAGATGTCGGCGAGTGTCTGGGTCACCGCACCCAGGCCGCCCGACGGTTCATCGAGAACCCAGCGGTCGACAGCGTCCGCCCAGCTCGACGGCTCCCGGCGTCGGGCATCCGACCCGTTCCAGGCGAAGGCCGCGGCGGCCACCAGGGCGGGGTAGCTCACCGAAAGCGGCTGGAGATGCCCCCGGTCGCCCCAGTCGGTCAGCAGGTACCCGGCCGCGCTGGTCGCAACCCCGGCGCCCGCGGCTTCCTCTAGATTGGCCAGCATGTTCCGCCCCCTGCCGGCGAAGCTCGCCCAGCTGCTGGTTCCCGGGCAAAGATAGACCTCGCAGCCGGTGGCGCTCAAGACGACGCCGTCTTCGCGGAACGGATGCCCGGATTCGTAGCCCCACGCGCAGAGGACGATGTCGTCCGGAGTGTCGGTCAGGAGATCACGGTGCTCGAGCAGCATGTCGGCCCAGATCAGGATTCGCCGGTCGTGCTCGCTCGCGAGATTCCGTACCGCTTCGAGGAAGCGCAGGTAGACCGTTGCGAGTCCCTGCGAAGCACATACTTCGCGGGAGCGGCCGCGGCCGATCTCGAAGGTCTCGTCGAATCCGACGTGGAACCGACTGCTCGAGAAACTGGGCAGGAGCTTGGCGTAGAGATCGCTCAACAGGGCGAGAGCGCCGGGGTCGGTTGGGCAGAGGCTGAACGGCTCGACCCGGTCACTGAACGGGTGTTCGATGCCCCCGGGGCACTCGGCGAGCTGCCGATACGGCTCGTGTGCCAGCCAGCGGTGGAAGTGGCCGAAGCTGTTCTGGTTGGGGACGAGCTCGATGCCTCGCAGTTTGCAGTAGCCGTCGAGCTGTTGAATCTGGCCGGCGGTCAGAGGGTCGGCCCCTTCCCAGACGATCTCGTGCCCGGGGTAGGCGAAGGTGTGCTCGGTGTAGAGCTGGAGCTCGTTGTACTTGAGCTCGATCAGCTGGTCGACGAGACGCAGCAGAGTCGCCATCTGTGGCACCTTGTTCCGGCTGATGTCGAGCAGAAACCCTCGATGCACGAAGTCGGGGCGGTCGCGAATCGCGACACCGGGCACCGACACGGCCTGACTAGGCCAGTCGTGAACCGCCAGCCACTGTCGCAACGTGACGGCGCCGTACAAGAAGCCGCGTGGATCTCCGGCGTTGATCAGGGCGCCGTCACCGTTGATCAAGAGCTCGTATGCCTGCGGTGTCAATTCGCTGTGTACAACGAACCGGATCGGGCGGGCGGAGGGTCGCTTGCTGGCGTCCTGGTCCGGTGACAGCAGGCCCCGATCGGTCAGATAGTCGATCGCCAGGCGAACCAGCGTCCGGGGCGGGCTGTCGCCGGCCAGGCGCAAGCGATCCGCGTGCAGCGCATCCGCGTGTGTCCGTACGGTCTGCGGCCAGGGGAGCAGGCTCTCGCTGGGGCTGGTCAAGGTGACTTCGACGTCACGTGGAGCTGGCCCGGACCGAGCCGATCGGGGGCAGGTTGTCGGCCACGAGCTGCCAGGTCCCTCCCGCGTCGGCGGACCCGAACACCGAGCCGGTCCGGGTGCCGAAATAGAGACCGAGCGGATCTCCGCCGTCGTGGCAGAACGCCTGACGCAGAACCGTGAGAAACGCGTCTTCCTCGGGCAATCCGTCACCGCGCGCACGCCAGCTGGAGCCTCGATCGCCCGTCTCGTAGACCCGGACCTTGCCGTCGGGAGTCACGCGGTCGACGTCGGCGACCAGGGGAATGACCCAGGCGCGGTCGGCGTCGCGGGGATCGGCCACGATCGGAAACCCGAAGTCAGACGGCAACCCGTCGTCCGATCCGACTCCGGCGATGTCGCTCCAGGTATGGCCGGCGTCGTCCGATCGATAGACACCGCCATGAAACTGCATGTAGAAGGTCTCGGGCGCTACCTGGGACTGCTCGAGCTTGTGAACGCAGTGCATGAGGGTGTCGGCGCGCGCCTCTTCGGGCAGATAGCGGGGTACCAAGCCCTCGGAGAAGTGCGACCAGCTCTCGCCGCTGTCCTCGGTTTGCCACACGCCCACCGCGGACATCGCCACGGTGAGCCTGGCCGGATCGTCGGGCCAGGGGCAAATGGAATGGAGCGCCAGCCCGCCCAGACCACCCTCCCAGTCCGGTCGCGAAGGCTGGTCCCAGAGCGCACGATTGAGCGTCCAGGTGCGGCCGGAATCCTCACTCTTGAACAGAGCAGCGGGAGCCACTCCGGCCCAGAGGACGCCGTCTTCGACCCCGGGTTTGATCACCCACACCCGCGCAACCGAGCCGTCTGTGCCCTCTGGAAACGCCGGGCCGTCCGCCTGCTCCCAGTCGCCGGTAGGATCCTCGGCGACGTAGACGTGCGGGCCGAACTGTCCATGCGTAACCGAGGCGTAGTAGAGCCCGGTCCGGGGATCCCGCATCGCGTACTCGACAACCTGCCCTGGAAATTGCCGGCTCGCGACCTCCATGGCGCCGCCTCGGGGTCCTCTCAGGACGATCAGCCCCTTCTTGGTGCCGGCCAGAACTTCACCGCTCATGTCTGTCCCTCCTGAAATCGCCTGGATCACGTAGATCTCGTCGCTCTCGGAGACCGCGAGATCCAGAGCCGCCTTGGCGTCGCCCACGAACACGTTAACGTGCCGGCGGATCGCTCCCCGGTCGTCAAGGAGCCAGCCCTTGAGATTCGGCTCCCGGGCCTCCAGCGACCGCAGGCACTCACCGATCGTCTTGCCTCGGGCATCGATGCGAGCCCGTCCGTCCACGCGGGCTTTCAGCGACGTTGGCAGGATGATTGTGGGCATCGCGCCGACTATGCCCTGAGAGTCGGCGGGGCGCAAGTTGCGGTACTCTTGGCGGCGATCATGTCGGATCTCGTGCTTATCGTAGACGACGAACCGGGCATTCTCACGGCCCTGTCCAACGTGCTTTCGGACGAGGGTTTCGAGACCCTGTGCACCGAGAGCGGCGAGCAGGCACTCGAGCTCTACAGGGACAGGCGGCCGGATGTGGTCTTCCTGGACATCTGGATGCCGGACCGGGACGGGCTGGAGACCCTTCAGGCCCTTCGTGAGGAGGATCCGGCCGCCGCCGTCATCATGATGTCCGGCCACGGCACTACCTCGACCGCGGTCAAGGCCCTCAAGATGGGGGCATTCGACTACGTCGAGAAGCCGCTCTCGTACGGCCAGGCGGTCGAGAGCGTCCAGGGCGCCATCGCCTACCGCCAGAACGTGAGCGCGAGCGGCCCCCTCCTGGCCTCGGCCGTGCGCGCCCGCGACAAGCTGGCGGCGGATTTCGACTACAAGCCGCCCGACGTGCCCCTGCTTCAGACCTCCGACGTGCCGCAGCGGACGATTGTCCACAGCACGGTGCTCTACGGCCTGGGCCTTCACTCGGGCTTCCGCACGGGCATGGTGATCCAGCCGCTGCCGCCCGATTCGGGGATCCACTTCCTGACCCTGCCGACCAACACGCACATTCCCGGCTTCGTGGGCGTGGTGGCGGAGACGTCGTACGCCACGACTCTGGAGGGAGGCGGCGTCGGCATCAAGACCGTGGAGCACTTTCTTTCAGCCTGTCACGCGCACGGAGTGACCAACGTGCTGATCAAGGTGCACGGCGAGCTTCCGGTGCTTGACGGCTCGGCGATCGAGTTCTGCCAAACGCTCTCCGAGGTTGGTGTTGTCGACCAGGACGCGCCGCGTCGCGAGATCGTCATCGACCGCACCTACAAAGTCAACGGCGACGGCGAGAAAGCACTGATTCTCGAGCCCTCGGACGAGTTCGAGGTTACGTATCTGCTCGATTACCCGGCCCCCGTGGGTCGGCAGGAATACGAATACGGTCCGCTTCGCCTCGAAACCTATCTCGAGGAGATCGCGCCGGCTCGCACATTCGGCTTCGTCAAGGATCTCGACATGATGAACGAGCTGGGTCTCGGCACCGGCGGGCGTTTGGACAACTGCATTCTGGTCGGTGAAGACGACATCATCAATACCGATCTGCGCTTTCCGGACGAGTTCGTGCGCCACAAGATCTTGGACGTGATCGGGGACCTCTATCTCCTGGGCTATCCGGTCCGCGGCAAGGTCAGCGCGAGTCTCACCGGTCATCGCGACAACATTGCGATTCTGCGCAAGATCCTCGAAGACAATCGTGGTTGAAGGAATCGACACTCGCCACGAAGGCTCATCGGCCCAGTTCACGCAGGAAGGCATCCTTCGCGACTATCGAATCGCCTTTCGCAGCCGGCAAGCGAGCCTGCTCGGAAGGCGAGAGGTGTTCTCCGGGAAGGCGAAGTTCGGGATCTTCGGCGACGGCAAGGAAGTCGCCCAGCTAGCTCTGGCGCGCGCGTGCCGCCCGGGCGACATTCGCTCCGGCTACTACCGGGACCAGACGCTGCTGATGGCGCTGGG
>JBHHWO010000033.1:0-37706 GCA_046756565.1 Thermoanaerobaculia bacterium
GGACAGCGATTCCGACAGTGACTCCGACTTCGACTGGAACGGTGACTCCGACGGCGATAGCGATTCGAGTTCCGATAGCGACTCCGATAGCGATTCCGACAGCGACTCCGACGGAAATGGGTTTTGCGACTGTGACGGCGACTCGGACGGCGACAGCGACTCCGATCCGGACAGCGATTCCGACAGCGACTCCGACCATGACTGGAACGGGGACAGCGACGGCGACAGCGACTCGGACACCGACAGCGATTCCGATAGCGATTCGGACAGCCCGTGCGACTGCAAGCCGCGCGATGTCTGTAAGGTGACGCGTTCGCGGACCCTCTGCAAGGAGCGGCCGGAGGCTCTGAGCCTGCGGATTACGGGTACGGACTGTGCCCTGTCGCAGCACACCCAGGACCCGGGGTCGGTTTCCTGTATGGACTTTCCTCCGCCGATCGACCCGCTACGTCCTGTGCAGGTCTTCGCTTCTGGCGCCTCGGGTGTCTACCTCAATCTCGTAGGCGCCTCGATCGGAGACCTGGTGACGGTCCAGGCGAGCGATCTGGGCCTGACCGAGCTCGACAGTCAACTCGACTTCCAGATCTTCCAGGACGGCATACTGCTGCAAGCCTCGAGCTTCCAGACCTCTTGCTTCACCTGTGATGGCGACGACGACGGGGACACCGACAGCGACTCGGACAGCGACTCGGACAGCGACTCGGATCACGACTGGAACGGGGATTCGGATGGCGACTCGGACTCCGAGGCCGACAGTGACTCCGACAGCGACTCGGACGGCGGCCTGACCTGCGACTTCCAGGACCTGAGGACCGGCGATCTGTTCGGCGCCCTCGAGGTCTGGGCTTTCGAGAACTCCAAGCAGGGGTTCGTCACCTTCGGCGAGGACGTCGAATACGACTACAAGATCACCAATGTGGGTGAGTCCGTCGTCTTCGACATCAGCGTGGTCGACACGCCGGTGCCGGGCGTTCCGTTCTCGGTGCCGGGTAGCCCGATCGCCGTGCTGGCTCAGGACGAGATGGTGACCTTGAGCGCGACCCGTCCGATTGCCGAGAGCACGGTCAACGAGGTCACCGTCACCGGTCATGCGGCCGCCCCGGACGGTCCTGTGTGCGAGGCGAGCGACACGGCGACGGTGTTCGTGTGTGAGGAGGTCGTCTGCGAGGACATCTGTGACGATGACGGCGACAGCGACTCGGATCCGGACTCAGACTCGGACAGTGACTCCGATTTCGACTGGAACGGGGATTCGGATGGCGATTCGGACAGCTCGGCCGATTCCGATTCGGACAGCGACTCCGACTTCGGCGACTGCGGCTGCGGCGACGGTGACGGCGATAGCGACTCGGACACCGACTCAGACTCGGACAGCGACTCCGACTTCGACTGGAACGGGGATTCGGATGGCGACTCGGACAGCTCGGTCGACTCGGATTCGGACAGCGACTCCGACTTCGGCACAAAGCTCGTCTGCGAGCCCTGCATCGACGACGACGGCGACAGCGATTCGGACACGGACTCGGACTCGGACAGCGACTCCGACTTCGACTGGAACGGCGATTCGGACGGTGATTCCGACTCCGACTTCGATTCCGATTCGGACTCCGATTCCGACGGAGCGCAGTGTCCGCCGGGCGGAGGCTGATGAAGGCGCGAGTGCATCGTTGAGATCGACGATGGCGACCTGCGCCTAGCCGACGAGTCCGAGTATGCCGAGCACGCGACGGCCCGGCGGACCGGACCATCTCCTCCGGCCATGCAGAGCCTTCGGTCCCCTGGCGTATTTGACAGGCGGGGCACCGCTATTTTAAAGTTGCATGAAGAGTACATTTTTTACTTCATGAAGGGTGCTCGTACCCAAGGAGGAGGCTTGGAGTGATGTGGAAGAAGACTGAACCTCGGGGAGTGGCGTCGAGACGCCGTCTGCTCGTGACGCTTGCGCTTGGGCTGGTGCTGGCTCCCGCAGCCTCGGCGGCGGTGACCGGGACCAAGGACCTGATCAACGAGTGCAACTCCGACATGACGATCGGCCAGACTCTAGGCGGCATGAATCCTGCCGGGCAGATCATCACGGTGACGCTCACGGTCTCCAGCACCGACGCGCGGGACGGCGCCGACAATCCCATCGGTCAGGCGTTCGACCAGGTGCGCTACCGTCCCGATTGCAGCGGCATCTTCCCCTGTAATCTGGTTCCCCCGGCCGGCCCGGTCACTTTCGTCGGAGTAACGGGCGGCACCTGCGCCGGAATGGCCTCGGCTGCGCCAGCCACCGGCCCGGCCTGTGGAGGAGGGGCGGCAACCGCGGTCGTCCCGGACGTCGCGCCGAACAGCCTTGCCGACGAGATCAACTTCGACTTCGTGCCGGACCTCTGTCTCGAAGTGCCAGCACCCGCGACGCCCATCTCGTGCACTATTATCTTCGATGTCGCCGCGCCTGCCGGGAGCTACACCAGCGAAGCCATGACGGATGGCATCTGCCTCAACCCCCTCGACCCCACTGGAACGTTCAATTCGAGCACGACGGTTACGGGTAGCATTACGATCGTGCCGACGATGGGTGAGATCGCCTTGGCGATCCTGGCGCTGATTCTGATCGCGGGCTCATGGATGATTCTGCGCCGGAGGAATACGCCCTCGGCGCCCGTCGGCTAGCCGAACGCCGATCGTAGAGATCAAGGAAAGACGGCCGGCGTGAGCCGGCCGTCTTTGCTTTTCAAGCTCGAGTTTCGCCGACCTAGTGTCCCGTGCGGCAAGTTCCTTTACATTCGAGCGGTGCTGCATCCCGCTGGGCGGCGTTGCTCCTCTGTCGAATATGCCCGATATTCTCAGTCGTCGCGCCTTGCCCAGCGCACGCTTCACCGCTCTCGGTGTGGCAACGAACTTACCGCACGGGACACTAGTCGGCGATCACGGTGAGGGCGGCGCCCGATTCGACCACGAATCCGTCGTTCAGCACGACCACGTCCCCGGCGCTCAGAGTTGCGCTAGCGCCGGGCATGACGTTGACCGTGGGACCGGCCGAGATCGACTCGCAGGCCTCAGCCAGGTAGGTCGGCGAATAGATCGCCTCATCGGCGATGTCGAGGTGAACCGGAAGTCCGACGCAGGGGGCGATTATGTCGATGGTGTCGCTGGCCTCGACCAGCTGGCCGCCGAGATCACCGACCTGCGCGGTGTTGAGGACATCGTCGGCCGGAGTCACGCCACCCCCGACCGAATACGTGACGGTGACGGTCTCGAAAGCCGACGCCGCCAGCGTCGGGAAGGTGCAGTCGACGAACTGCCCCGCGGAGGCGGCGCACTGTCCCGACGGTGACACCGAAGTGACCGCCAGGCGGGCATCCACGGGATCGGTGATCCGAACGGTCGTCGCCGGTCCGGAGCCAGCGTTGGTCACGGTCAGGCTGAAGGTGTGCCCGGCTGTTCCGGTCTCGACAGCGTTATCGGCGAAGACCTTGCTGAATTGGAGGACCGGCCCGCCTACTTGGAGTGCCCACAGCTCCCGGCCGAGGAGTGCGTCGTCGGCCGCGAAGAAGATCAGCGTAGGTGAAGGTGTCGGTTCCGTGGGGCTGGAGCCCGTAGCACCTAGGATGAGATCGTCCACGATTGCGGTTCCGCCTCCGGTGCCGTCGCTCTTCCAGAGCTCGTTGCCGGCGAGACCGTCGTCCGCGACGAAGTAGAGCACGTCGTCGACGCTCTGGACTTCGCAGATCTCGGAGGCCGCGCCGCCAGGGTTGATGTCGCGAACCAGAAAGGTGCCGGCACCGGTGCCGTTGGAGCGCCAGAGCTCCTTGCCCACGAGCCCGTCATCGGCGGAAAGGTAGAGGAGGTTGCCGCTAGCCGTGAGGTGTGAGGCGGCCGAGGAGCCCGCTCCGGGCTTGATGTCCTTGACAAGAACCGTGCCCGAGAACGTGCCGTCGCTCTTCCAGAGCTCGTCTCCCAACAGGCCGTCGGTGGCGACGAAGAAGAGCTCGCTACCCAGTGCCGTGAGGTTCGTTGGAAACGAGCTGGCGAACCCGGGGTTGATGTTCTTGACCGCGGCCGTGCCGGCCGAGGTTCCATCGCTCTTCCAGAGCTCCATACCCGTCGATGTGAACGCGGCGAAAAACAGCGTGCTGCCAACGGCGGTCAGCCCGTTCGGAAGCGATGAGGCGAAGCCCGGGTTGATGTCCTTGACCAGGACGGTGCCGCCGGACGTGCCGTCGCTTTTCCAGAGCTCACGCCCGGAGGGGGTCGCTGCGGAGAAGAAGACGGTGCTGCCGAGAAGAGTCAATTCGGCGGGAGCGGAAAAAGCTCCTCCGGGTACGATGTCCTTGACCAGGACGGTGCCGCCGGGCGTGCCGTCGCTTTTCCAGAGCTCGTTTCCGGTGACCCCGTCGTTGGCGCTGAAGAACACCTTGTCCGCGCCGGCGACGAGCGACCCAATCGCCGGGAACCCGCTCCCTGCCACGATGTCTTTGACCATGGACGTGCCGCCCACGGTGCCGTCGCTCTTCCAGAGCTCGTAGCCGTGTACTCCGTTGTCGGCAACAAAGAAGACGCGCTCGCCGGCCGGAGTGTTCGAGACCGTCAGCAGTGCCGGACCAGAAGCACAAGCCCCCGGGCAGATGTCCTTGACCAGCAAAGTGCCGCCCACGGTGCCGTCGCTCTTCCAGAGCTCCGACCCGCTGACGCCGTTATCGGCCACGAAGAAGGTAGCACCGCCCATGGTTACGAGCTCGGTCGGCGCCGAAGCTCCGGCGGCGTTGATGTCCTTGACGAGGAACGCGGTGGTGGCCGCTAGCGGGGTGGCCAGGGTGACTGTGACGAGGGCGGCGAGGGCGAAAACAACCTCGGACTTGCTCAAGGTCCCGGTGGGTTTCTTCATGGCTCTGGGTGGCTTTCCTCTGTTTTCAGGTGCTTGAGGTGGCCCCGAAAGAATTGTCCTTCTCGACCGGGTTTTCTGTCTGTTATCTCTGCAACAGCACGCCGGTCGCGGTGTGCGTTTTCGGGGTCCTAGGAGACCGAAGCCGAGCGCGAAGAGCTGCGGCAGATTGTCTCGTGTTGATCGCGACTTAGCCGAGCTCGAGCCTCTGACGAGACGCTCGGCAGGCGGTTTCGTGTTACGACTTCCATGTCGTTCGCTGAAAGTTTTTTCGCGGTTCTGGTTTCCTCGCCCAAGGATGGGTTTCGCTTGACGGGAAAGAGTTATATCTCTCTTTCTAATTAGTCACAATGCCGCAAATCACAGTCGGAAGCGCGAGGTGACCGGCGACTCCGCGAGGCGGACCGCGCAAGCATGAGCCTCGAGCATGAGATGGAGACGCTCACGCCAAGCCGCACGAGCGAAGACCAGCTAGGATGGACGGCGTGCGGAGAGATTTGGTGCGAAAGGGGGGACTCGAACCCCCACGGTATTGCTACCACAAGGTCCTGAACCTTGCGCGTCTACCAATTCCGCCACTTTCGCAGCCAGAACGGATCATAGGCAGTGCCCGGCAGAGTGTCAATCGGTAGAGCAAGAGGAGACTCCGACCGCCGGGCGGGCGATGAAGAGGTGCTTCGCAGGCAGCTTCTGGAGCTCATCGAAGCGGCCGGGCGCAAGGGCGTCGGGCGAGGTCGGCTCGCGGCCTGGGGTGCCCGCAGGGGCATCGACGAGAAGGCCATGGAGGACCATCTCGCCGAGCTTTCGAAACGAGGCGTCGCCATCGACTGGAACCGTCGACGCCTGGCGGTCCGGCACACCGATTGGACCGTGGGCACGGTGCGTGCGCAGGCGCGGGGCGGAGCGCTTCTGCTGAGTGGGCAGGGCGGGGAGGCCGGCTACTTCATCCCCGCCAACAATCTGAACGGCTCGCGGGACGGCGACCTGGTACTCGTGAAGCCCGTTGGCGGCCGACGCGGACGTAGATCGAGTGCCCGCCGCCGCCGTCTCCTTCCCGAGGCCAGCGTGGTCCGGGTGCTCGCCCGAGGTACCGACGAGATTGTCGGCTTCGTCGACCAAAAGAGAGAACTGATTCCGTTCGACTCCAGGGTCCGGGTCTCGGCGCTCCTGCCCGAGTCGGCTGAGCCTCTCGAGGGTCACTTCGTCGCCGCTCGACTCGATCCCGCCGTACGTAGCGGAGCCGTCAAGGTACCGGTGACCCGGCTGGACGACCTCGGCGAGCCCGGCGAGCCGGGCACCGACGTGCGAGTCATGCTTCGGCACTTCCAGATCCCTGACGGCTTCTCGCGGGCCACCCTCGAGCAAGCGGCGGCGCTTCCGCCCGAGCCCCGACCCGAAGACCTCGAGGATCGGCGAGACTGCCGAGGCGAGCCAACGATCACCATCGACGGAGCGACCGCCAGAGACTTCGACGACGCGATTTCGGTGACACGATCCGCCGAGGACTATCTGTTGCGAGTCCACATCGCCGACGTCGCTCACTACGTCGAAGAGGGCAGCGCGCTGGACCTCGAAGCCTACGAGCGCGGGACCAGCGTCTACTTTCCGGATCGAGCGATTCCAATGCTTCCGGAGGTGCTATCGAACGGCTTGTGCTCGCTCCGGCCGAACCTCGACCGCCTGGTGCTCTCGGCTGATCTCCGCTTCTCGGCCGAGGGCGAACTGATCGAGAGGAGCTTTGGCGAGTCCGTCATTCGCAGCCACCGGCGTTTCACCTACGACGAGGTGCGCGACATTCTGGAAGGGAAAGGCGGCGCGGGGTCGGATCTCGAGCCGGTTCTGCTGGATCTTTTGCGGACGGCCGAGGCGCTGATGAGGCTCCTGCTCGCACGCCGGATCGCTCGCGGCTCGATCGATTTCGATCTTCCCGAGGGTGACGTAATTCTGGATACCGACGGGGTGACCATCGGAGTCAAGCCGGGCGAGCGCAACGTGGCCCATCGGATGATCGAGGAGTTCATGATCGCGGCCAACGAGGCGGTGGCGGCCGAGCTTGTCGGCGCCGAGAGACCGGCGCTCTATCGCATCCACACCGAGCCCGACCGGGCGCGGTTCGAGGAGCTGCGCAGCTTTCTCGAGCCTCTCGGGATCTCGCTCGAGCTCGGACCGGAGGAGCTCCATCCGAGTCACCTTCAAGAGGTCCTGCGCCAGGTGGAGGGCCACGATGAGGAGCCTTTTGTGGCCACGCTCGTCCTGCGCGCGATGAAGAGGGCGCTCTACGACCCGGAGTGCCATGGTCACTATGCCCTCGCCAGCCGTGCCTACACCCACTTCACGTCTCCCATCCGGAGGTATCCGGATCTGGTAGTTCACCGCGCACTCAAGCGATGGCTCTCGGACTCGCCGGTGGCAGTCGACGAGGATGCCGCCTTGCGTGAGCGACTTCCCGCGCTGGCCGAGCACACCGGTTCCACCGAGCGGCGCGCCGAGCGCGCCGAGCGCGCGCTCTTGCAGTGGAAAGTGCTTCAACTGCTGGCTCCCCGGGAGGGTGAGGTCTTCTCGGGTCGCGTTACCGGCGTGCAGCCCTTCGGCGTGTTTCTGGTGTTGGAGGACTACCACGTGGACGGCCTGCTCCCGATCGCGTCGCTGACCGACGACTACTATTCGTACGAGCCGGAGAAGCACCGCCTCGTGGGCCGTAAGGGCGGCGTCATACGGCTCGCCGATCGGATGGACGTGAGGCTCGAGAGCGCCGATCCGATTCGCCGGCTGCTGACTCTCGCGCCGGTGGGGTAGGCCGGCGGGAACCGTGGCTCTCGGCCCCGAGTCTCAAGAACGAGAGCCCGGCGTCCGGATCGGGTTGGTAGACTTTTCCCATGAAGGCCTCTGTTTTCATCGCCGCCCTCGCTCTGGCACTGGGGGCGCTCGTGACCACCGGCTGCTCGTCTCCCGCGGAAAAGGACGCGGTCGCCAAGGCGGAGATCCAGGTCTTCCTGGAGGACTTCCTGCCCGCCCTGGGCGAGGCCTACGCGGAGCGAGATGCCTACCGGGTCGAGGCATTCGTGGCACAGAAGGAGATCGCCAGAATCGGCAAGCGCCTCGATGAGCTGTCGGCACAGGGGCAGGTCTATGAGCCGACGGTCCGGTCGATCACGATCGAGGCGGTCAACACCTGGAGCAACTCGAACGCCTACGTCACGACCCTCGAGCTCTGGGACGTGCGCCGCCTGGCTGCGGGCACCGACCAGGTCCTGACCGAGGTCCTGGAGCAGCCGAACCGGGTCAAATACCAGATGAAAAGGGACGCCGACGGCTGGCGCGTGCTCTACCGCACGATCGTCAACTAGCCCGCCGTGTGATCGAAAACGGATGGCGATTCGAGCCACGGTTGCCATCGTCGGCAGGCCAAACGTCGGCAAATCGACTCTCTTCAATCGTCTTGTCGGCCGACGCCAGGCTATCGTCCACGACCTGCCCGGCGTGACCCGCGACCGGGTGACCGCGCGCACCAGCCTGGGCGATCATCCGGTGCATCTCATCGATACCGGCGGGCTCCAGATGGCCGAAGACGTCCTCGGCCTCAACAGTCAGGTGTTCCTGGCGGCCGAAGAGAGCGACCTCCTGCTCTTCGTCGTCGATGGCAAGGACGGCTCCACGGCCGCCGACGAGGAGGTCTGGCAGGCTCTGCGCCGCTACGGCAAGAACACCGTTCTGGTCGTGAACAAGGGCGACGTCAAGACAGCGAGGGAAAACGAGGCGGAGTTCTTCGCCTACGGGATCTCGCCGCAGGTTCTGATCTCGGCCGAGCACGGGCTGGGTCTGCCCGAACTGCACGCGGCGGCCGCCGACCTCCTGCCGGAGGCGATCGAAGAGACCGACGAACCAGAGGTACCCTCGCTGGCGATCGTGGGCCGCCCCAACGTCGGCAAGTCCTCCCTCCTGAACCGGTTCGTGGGCTCCGAGCGCGCACTGGTATCGCCCGTCGCGGGCACCACGCGAGACCCTGTCGATTCGCTCTTGACGGTGGGGGAGACCACCTACCGGCTGGTAGACACCGCCGGGATCCGCCGTAGGAGCCAAATGAGCGGCGACGCCGAGGAGCTCGCGGTAATGATGGCCCGCCGCCAGCTGGAGCGTGCCGAGCTGGCGCTGCTGGTGATCGACGCCGCGGCGGGAATCACCACCGGCGATCTGGCCATTGCCGGGGCGGCCTGGGACATGGGCCGGGCGCTGGTCGTCCTGGTGAACAAGTGGGACCTGATCGACGACGAGGCCCGGAAGCGGCTGGACGACAGCTGGCCGAGACTCGAAGAGCTGGCATTCGGCCCCGAGCGCGTCAACGTGTCCGCAGAGACCCGCCGCGGCGTCGAGAAGGTCTTTCCGGCAGTCGCCAGGGCGCTCGAGGCGTTCCGCGCCGAGCTTTCGACCTCGGAGGTCAACCGCCTCTTCCAGACGGCCGTGAATCGCCATCAGGCGCCCGCTGAGCGCGGCAAACCATGGAACCTGCTATATGCCACGCAAGTCAAGAAAGGGCCGCCTACGTTCGTTGTGTTCGCGAATCGCTCTCTGCGGCGCGCGAGCCCCTACAGGAGGTATCTGGAGAATTTCCTCCGCCGGCAATTGGGACTCCATGGCGTGCCGATCCATCTCAAGATAAAGGTGAGGTCGCGGCGGGGCGGAGAACCTAAGGTATTACCTTAAGGTTGCAGAAAACCCTCATCGCCATGTATACTTCAAGCCAATTCTCTGAGGTTGTACTTCAACAGTTGGCGGCGTATCAAATGGGCACCAGGAAACAGGACCGTCACGATCTTCGCTCGGGAGTGACCCGTGCGGACCTCACCGACGCTGTCTATCGTCGGCACGGCGGGCTCACCAAGAGCGAGGCCGCCGACGTGGTGAACAAGATCTTCGACACCATGAAGACCAACCTCCTCGAGGGGCGGCCGGTCAAGATCCAGAACTTCGGGGTGTTCGAGATCGCCTCGCGAAAGGGCCGCGCGGGCGTCAACCCGGTCACCGGCCGGCGGATCTTCATCCCCGCCCACCGTAGCCTCCAGTTTCGGCCGGCGCCGCGTCTCAAAGACGCCGTGCAGGAGCCCGAGGGCGGCCACTAGGCCGGCCGAATAATCGCTGGCTCTGGCGCTGGCCGTGGCGAAAAAGCTCTACTACAAGATCGGCGAGGCGTGTAAGAGGCTGGACATCCAGCCGTACGTCCTGCGGTACTGGGAAACCGAGTTTCCGGTTCTGGCGCCGAGCAAGAGCACCTCGGGCCAGCGCGTTTACAGTGACCAGGATCTTCGCGTCATCCAGCGCATCAAGGAGCTCCTCTACGAAGAGGGCTACACGATCGCGGGCGCCAAGAAGAAGCTCGAGAAAGAGGACCTGTCGAGCCTGAGTGAGGTGCGAGTGCCCGAGAAGGCGGATTCGGCCGCGAGCGAGGCTCCGGCGGCGTCCGACGTGGATGAAGCGGACAAGTCCGGGCTCGCGAAGCCCGCGGCCAGGGCGCGGGCGTCAAAGAAGTCCGCGGCGAGCAAGGCGAAGCCCAGGGCCAGGAAGAAGGCGGCTGCGGCGTCTCCCGCGCCATCCGACGCCAAGCTGCGACGTGGCGTCCGAGAGGCGCTCAAAGAGGCCCGCGCCATTCTCGAGATCCTCGACACCAACTGAGACTCACGCTAAAGTAACCGCCGGTCGGGACGTGGCGCAGTCTGGTAGCGTACCTGAATGGGGTTCAGGGGGTCGCGAGTTCAAATCTCGCCGTCCCGACCAAATGCTCGCAGGCCGCCGCGGCGAGGCCATCGGCGCGGGCACTTCGGACAGGCGATGGAGAAGCGGTGACAGGCCACTCATTTCGCTGAGATGCCGGTGCCCGTTGCGACCAGCGCCTCGCGAAATGAGTAGCCTCTTACTGCTCTTCCTGGGCTCTGCGGAAGCTGGCCTTGCCGGTCTCGTCGGGCAGGTCCAACTCGAGTGTGTCGGCCTCGAGATGCGCCGATTCGAGCTGGGCGAGCGGCTTGGCGAGGTCTAGCGGAAGGCTCGGCCCCTCCTCGGCGCACGCCCGCTGCGTCATGCGCAGGTTCTGCGGCGCGTCCAGCGGCCCGCCGAAGTGGTTGCAGCCGTCGAAGCCGCTGATCGTTCGCTCGTCGATCTTGAAGTAGATCTCGGACGGGGTCTCAACGGCGTCTCCGCTAATTGACTCCAGGACCCACTTTCCTTGCAGATCTGATATGGTCACGGGGTCTTCATTACCACAGTTGGCCAGCGCCGCTCCGGAACAGGCGGCGGCAAGCAGTATCCATGCTCTATAGAGCGATTTTGTCAAGCCCATCTTACGGATTGGTTTATGAACAGAAAGGAGTCCCTCGTGTCCAAACTCAATAGTACCTCGATTCTTCGCGTAGCGTGCGTCGCCGTCATCGGCGTGCTTATTTTCGCCTGCCCCAAGCCACCCGAGGCCGTGGCCCAGGACGTCCGCTCCGCCGAGCCGCAGGCCGGCGCCCAGGTCGAGACGGAGGACATGGAGGCGGCGCAGACCCACGATCGGATGCTCACCGCGGACCAGCTCAGCGAAAAGGTCAAGAAGATCCTCTTCCCTGAACCGCCCCCTAGCGACGAGCCCGGGCCCGAGGCGTTCGGGACCGGGGGCCATCCGTTCACGACCAAGCGGGCCAGCGCCCAGGGCGGCACCCCGGCGGGCACGCCGGTCGAGCTCTTCCCCTACCGGCCGACCGGCAAGCTGTTCATGCAGTTCGGCGCTCAGACCTTCGTCTGCTCCGCCTCGGTCATCCGTAAGGGCCTGCTGGTCACCGCGGCCCACTGCGTGCACAACTTCGGGGATGAGAACAACGGCTGGGCCGGCGCGGTCACCTTCCAGCCGGCACGCCACGACGGATCGGTGCCTTTCGGCACCTGGACGGGGAGCCAGTGGTGGATCCCGACGGTCTACTGGAACGGCAGCGACAACTGCACGGTCCCGGGAATCGTGTGCGAGAACGATGTCGCGGTCGTCGTCGTCCAACAGCTCGGCGGCCAGTCGATCGGCGACGTGACCGGGATGTACGGATTTCCCGTCAACGATGACGACTTCGGCTACGTGCCGAACTTCCTCGGCCAGACGGCGGGGCAGATCACCCAGCTCGGCTACCCGGCGAGGGACTACTCGGGCGTCAGGATGATCCGGACGGACTCCCTGGGCTACTGGGACGATCCCAACAACGTGATCATCGGCTCGGCTCAGACCGGTGGCTCGAGCGGTGGGCCGTGGCTGATGAACTTCGGCATCGACACCTCCTACACCGGGCCGCCGGCCAGCGACGATACGGCGAACCAGGTCGTCGCGACCACTAGTTGGGGCTTCATCTCGGGCGCCGTGAAGGTGCAGGGCGCCTCGCGCTTTTCCTCGAACGCGGCGTTTCCGGCACCCAATTCCAACATCCAGGCGCTGGTCAACGCCGCCTGCGCCGCGAATCCCGGCGCCTGCTGAGCGGGAGGAGCCGGAGGTAGCAGACTGGAAGACCGCCGGGCCCGGCCATGGTCCGGCGGTCGCGCCATCCCTCCCGCGCGCCTTGCTATAGTGCCTGGAGCCCTCCGGGGGGCCACCATGCCGGAAGATCCCCAGCCCTCCGAGCCGACCGCCGCACCCGCCGCGGACGAGCTCGTCGAGCTTGTCGTGGAGCTCGAGCCGGTCGAGCCGGCGGCGGCCCGGCTCAGCAGGGCCGAGAAGATCGCCGCCCACAAGGAGGCGTTCGAGCGCCAGGCAGCCCCGGTCGCGGCGGCGATCGCGGAGGCCGGCGGCGAGGTCGTCGGCCGGGCCTGGATCAACCAGACGCTCAAGGCGAGGATCCCGCGGCATGCCGTTGCGGCGGTCGCCCGGCACGAGAAGGTGGCCCAGGTCGACGTGCCGCGGCCGCTCGAGCTCGAGGATGCCGAGCAGCCCGACGACAGCCGGTAGGGCCTAGAAGCCCGGCAAGCCCGAGCCCTGGTCGTCGACGGCGCCGCCGGCGAGCGGGGTGCAGCTCGCCAGGATGGCGGTGCGCAGCTCGTCCGGCCCGAGGACCGGGTCGGCCTCCAGCAGGAGGGCCAGCAAACCGCTGACGTGGGCCGTCGCGAAGCTCGTCCCCGGACCCGCGTCCGCGAAGCCGCCGAGTGGCGCCGTGCTGGTGATCCCCTGGACGAACCGCGTACCGCCGGGGGCCACCAGGTGCGGCCGGTGGCGGCCATCGCTCGTCGGGCCGCGGCTGCTGTAGTCCTCCACCCGGCTGCCGTCGCGCCCGGTGGCGCCCACCACGATGACCCCTTCGGCGTCGGCCGGCGTGGTCAGCGTCTGGCCGCCCGGTCCGCGGTTGCCCGCGCTCTTGACGATCGTCAGGCCGAGCCCCCAGGCGTTGTTGCAGGCGACAGCCTCGCGCGAGGTGCCGTCGGAGGCCAGCCCGGCGCCCCACGAGCAGTTGGCAACGTGGGCGCCGTTTTCGAGCGCCGTCTGGATGGCCAACGCGCCTTCGAAGTCGGTCCCCGACGGGAAGATCTTGTAAGCGAAGATCGTTGCTCCCGGCGCTACACCGGTGAACTCGGAGTCCTCCGAGGCGATGATGCCGGCCACTCCGGTGCCGTGGCGGCTCGGGCTGCCGAGCGCCTGCGACGAGAGGTTGGCCTTTTGCTCGGCGCGGCCACCGAAGGCCGGGTGGGCCACCGCCACCTCGGTGTCGATCACCGCCACCACGATGCCCTCGCCGGTGGTCTCGCTCTGCTGGCGCAGGGCCGGCGCGCCGATGACGCCCGGCGTCTCTGAGATGTCGAGCACCAGCCGCCGGGGGACGTCCAGATACTTGAGGTTCTCGTCGCCCGCCACCTCGGCCAGGGCCGGCGAGGTGCTGACGGAACGCATCGTGCCGTTGAGCCAGCAGGTCTCGACGACCGGCCCCGCCGGCCCCGCCGCTTCGATCGCCGCAGCTCCGACGGTGGCACTCTCCGCCTTTTCGAGCGCCTCGCGCACGCTCCGGGAGTTCTGGTGGAAACGGCTCTTGGCGTCCTGGACGAGATGCGCGCGCACCAGGCTGTGCGAGCTCGACTGGCGGCGTACTTCCGGGGCCGCTTCCCGGATGCTCTCCTGGAATTGGCGGTAGGTGGGCATCTCCTCTATGGCCGCCTGGGCCGTGCGCGCCCGCTCCCCGAGGTTCTCGGGGTGGAACTCGAGAATCGCGCCTTGCGTGGGAATCGCCGCCTCGGCACCCGGCAGCGAGAGCCCGGCGAGCTTGATGATCATCTGATCGCTGGCCTTGGCCTCGAGCGCCGCTCCGAACTTGTTGCGCACCTCCGCCCGCGCGGCTTCCATCATGTGACCGTTCATAACCTACCTCCTCGCGGGTTTTCCCTATTCTGTACCATCCGCGCCGCCGATGCACGCGATGGGACGGACCGGCCGCCGAGCGTGCCGGCACGCCCGCCAGCGCACCCGGGCCACGCCCTGGTCGCGGATTCCGCCGTCGAGATAGCGGGGGCTCGACGCAGCCCCGCAGGTAGCCGTGCCTGCGAACAAAACTCTTCTCATACACTTGGATCGAGTGCTCGAAATGGTGGGTCGGAGTCGCCCACCCCCGGGGGCCGCGCTGCTGAAGGGACTGCAGGTAACGGAGGTCGCCAGGTCTCTTGCTCGTGTGCTCCGGGTCGGGTGCTTTGCTCTCGCGATTGCCACAACCGGTTGGGCCGGGCTCAAGATCCGTCTTGCGCGGCTGGAGGCGGCGGAGGGGACTCGCCCGCCATCAACAAACAGAGCTATGCCCGACGTTGCTGGCGGAGTCTAGTCCAGAGACGCTCGCTGTCCCTTCGGGCGCCAGGAGATCGGTGCCGGCTCGACGCGGCGTTCTTTAGCGCCAACGGCGTGCTGGCGGCTTGGCTCTTAGCCGCGACGGCGGTGGATCTTCTGGTTCTGCGGTAGGGAGTCGGTCTTCGGGCACCCTGTCCCCGGGATTCTTCCCTTCGCTTCGCTCGAGGGCAGGCTGCTGTGCTCGGAATGACGAGGTGAAGGAGGTCGGTGTGACAGTGGAAGGGCGTTTCGGGACCCAATCTGAAGGGACAACCGGGGGGCGCCGTCTCCGATCAGCCGTTACCAGACGGGGTCGTATTCGCTCGACTCGAGACTCCAATTCGGACCCGCGACGTGGACGCGCCGGGTGGGGCCGTTGGCGTCCTCGAGGACCCGGCCGGCATGCGTCCAGGAGAGGATGGCCCCCCTGAGGTTGAAGACCCGATGACCGGCGGCCTGGAGCCTCTGGGCGTAGAGCCCACTGCGGTGGCCGACCGTGCAGTAGGTGACCAGGCTGGAGCCTGCGTGCGAGCCCGGGTCGGCCTCGAACTCGGCTGCGGTGATCGCGCCGGGGATCATCGAGACCTCTTGCTCCGGCGGATTCCGGACGTCGATCAGGGTTACGGGAGCGTGCTCGCAAAGCCGGTCGAGCTCGTCGACCGTCAGATCGGCTACTTCTGGAAAGAGCTTCTTTGAACGCGCGTAGAGCTGCTCGATCCGAGCCTGTTTGTCCTCGTCGGATAGAGGTGCCATGGCGCCAAAGATACAACAGCCCGGCCGCGGGGCACGCCGGGACGCGAGTCGAACCGTCGATGAGACAATGACAGTCCATGGGCGACATGGCCAACTACATCGCGATGGCGATTCCGGTGTTCTTCGTGCTCATCGGTCTGGAGATCTGGTTCGCTCGCAGGGAGGCGCTCGAGGTGGCGCGCCTGAACGACGCGATCAGCGATCTGTCGTGCGGCACTCTCCAGCAGATCCTCGGGCTGTTCTCGAGGACCGCGGTCTTCGGCGTCTATGCGCTCATCTACCAGGCGTTCCACTGGCTCGACATCTCCACGGCTTCGGCAGCGGCCTGGATGGCATGTTTCCTGGGGGTTGATTTCTTCTACTACTGGTTCCACCGCTTCAGCCATGAATCGAACTTCGCCTGGGGAGCGCACGTGGTCCACCATCAGAGCGAGGATTACAACCTGTCGGTGGCGCTGCGCCAGAGCGCGCTGCAACAGTTCATCTCGGCACCCTTCTACTGGCCGCTTGCCGTCCTGGGGTTCCCTCCGGCGATGTTCCTGGCGATGTCGGCGGCCAACACCCTCTATCAGTTCTGGATCCACACCGAGACCATCAGCCGGTTGGGATTCCTGGAGCTGTTCCTGAACACTCCTTCACACCATCGGGTGCACCATGGCTGCCAGCCTCAGTACATCGACCGCAATCACGGCGGTACCTTGATCGTCTGGGATCGGCTGTTCGGTACCTTCGAGCCCGAGGGCGAGCGGGTCATCTACGGAGTCACCAAGCCGCCCAACAGCTGGAACCCGTTGTTCGTCAACGTGCACTACTTTCGCGAGTTGGTGCGCGTGACGCGGCGTACGAGCCGCTGGAGCGATAAGGTGAAGGTCTGGTTCAAGCGACCGGGTTGGCTTCCCGACGACGTCACCGACGAGCCCACGGACTCGCCGCTCGAGGGCGTCGTCTACGACGCCCGGGCGCCGCTGCCGCTGACGCGGTACGTCATGGCGCACTTCGCCTTGACCATGCTGGCGTCTTTCTTCTTCATCCTCCGTTTCGACGATTTGAGCCTGGCCCTCAAGGGCGCCTCGGCGAGCCTGATCTGCTGGAGCGTGGTCAACTTCGGAGCGATCTTCGAAGGCCGGGGCTGGCTCCCGGCGAGCGAAATCGGCCGCCTCGCGGTAGTGCTCGCGGCGCTCGGTGCGGTCGCAGTGCTGGGCTCGGTCGGTTGGCCGGCCGCAGTCCTGGGGATCCTCGCCACCGTCTCGTCCGGGGTCTGGTTCCTCCAGCATCGGAGTTTCTTCGCAACGGCTGCCGCTTGATCCACCTCGTGCTGACGAGATAGCTCTCTCGGCTGCGCCCGGAACAGCGCGCCCGGGACGCTGCCGTGCTCGTTGACCCTCTTCTGGGCCGGCTCTATACTGCCTCAGCGGCTCCGCCGCTCGCGCGCGAGGCGCGGGCACGGTCCGCGGGTTCCTTGAGAAACGGATCAGGGCAATGAGGCCGAGACGCAAAGGGAGAGAATTGGCGGCTCAGGCCCTGTATCAATGTGATCTCGGAACCTCGAGCGCCGAAGAGGCCCTGGAGTTCTTTCGGCCCTCCGAGTACGGAACCGACGATGGCGAACCGCCGGCCGACGGCGCGGAGGAGGCCGTTACGAAGCCATTTCGCTACGCGCGAGACCTGGTGTCCGGCACGCTCGAGCACCTCGAAGAGATCGACGACCTGATCCGGACCCAGGCCGAGCACTGGCGGCTGGAGCGGATGCCGGCGGTCGACCGAAACATCCTGAGGCTAGCGGTCTACGAGTTCCTCTACGAGACCGACGTACCCAAACTGGTGGTCGTCGACGAGGCGATCGAGCTGGCCAAGAAATTCGGCTCAGAGGACTCGAGTCGATTCGTGAACGGCCTGCTGGACGGGTTGCTCAAGAAACGGGAGTTCCCCGGGGTCATGAGCTAGGAAACAGAACAACCCATGGCCAACTACGACCATAAGAGCATCGAACAGAAGTGGCAGAACCGCTGGGAGAAGCGGCGAGCGGCGGAGATCGACCTGTCGAGCTCCCAGGGCAAGTACTACATGCTGATGATGTTTCCGTACCCGTCGGGAGACAGGCTTCACGTCGGGCACGGCCGCAACTACATCCTCGGTGACGCTCTGTACCGGTTCCTGCGGATGCGCGGGAAACGGCCGTTGAATCCGATGGGCTGGGACTCGTTCGGACTGCCGGCCGAGAACGCCGCCATCGCCCGGTCGGTCCACCCTGGAGACTGGACGCTCAACAACATCTCGGTGATGAAGGAGCAGTTCAAGCGCTGGGGGATTCTCTACGACTGGTCGAAAGAGGTGACTTCCTGCAAGCCGGACTACTACCGCTGGAACCAGTGGCTCTTCCTGCGCATGTACGAGAAGGGACTTGCCTACAAGAAGCGGGCGCCGGTGAACTGGTGCCCGAGCTGCCAGACGGTTCTGGCCAATGAGCAGGTCGTGGAGGGCCGGTGTGAGCGCTGCCGAACGGAGGTTGTACAGAAGGACCTCGAGCAGTGGTTCTGGAAGATCACCGACTACACCGAGCGGCTCTTGGCGGGCCTCGACAACCTGGACGGCTGGCCGGAGCGCGTCAAGACGATGCAGCGAAACTGGATCGGACGCTCGGAGGGTGCCGAACTGGACTTCCCTGTGCCCGTGATCGACGAGACGTTGACCGTGTTCACGACCCGGCCGGATACGGTCCAAGGCGCGACCTTCATGGTTCTGGCGCCCGAGCATCCATTCGTCGAGCGCCTGCTGGGTGATTCCGAGCGTGACCGGGAGATCCGCGACTGGGTCCAGCGCGTCCGCAACACGCCGCGGGCGGAGCGGGAAGGGGAGGGGGTCGCCAAAGACGGCCGCGACACCGGCGCCGTGGCGATCAACCCGGCGACCCGGGAAGAGATTCCAATCTGGCTCGCGAACTACGTGCTGCCGGACTACGGCACCGGCTCGATCATGGCGGTTCCCGCTCATGACGGACGCGACCTGGCGTTCGCCCGTCAAGAGGGCCTGCCGGTGCGGCTGGTCTATCACCCGGAAGACGAGAAGGCCGACGCCGAAACGCTGGCCGAGCCGATCCTGAACAGAGGCGTGATTCGCGACGCCGGCCCGTTCGAGGGTCTTCGAGACGAGAAGGCGACCATCGCCAAATTCATCGAGTGGATCGAAGAAGAAGGCTTCGGACGGGCGAACGTCACCTACCGGCTTCGGGACTGGCTGATCTCAAGGCAGCGCTACTGGGGAACCCCGATTCCGATCATCTACTGCGACAAGTGCGGCGCGGTCGGCGTACCCGACGACCAATTGCCGGTCGAGCTGCCGTACGAAGTCGAGTTCACCGGCAAGCAGGGCAATCCACTATCGCGCTCGGAGGACTTCGTCTCGGTCGACTGTCCCACCTGTGGTGGCGCCGCCCGTCGCGAGACCGACACCATGGACACCTTCGTAGACAGCTCGTGGTATTTCCTGCGATACCTGTCGGCGAAGGACGATTTGAGGATGGTCAACTCGGAGACGGTGAGCGCTTGGATGCCGGTCGATCAGTACATCGGCGGTATCGAGCACGCGATCCTCCATCTGCTCTATGCCAGGTTCGTATGCCGGGTGCTCCATGATTTCGGCCTGGTCTCGGTCGAAGAGCCGTTCACCAATCTCTTCAACCAGGGCATGATCACGCGCTACGTGGAAGCCAGCGGCCGGGTGGAGAAGATGTCGAAATCGCGCGGCAATACGGTCTCGCCGGACAAACTGATCGAGGATATGGGAGCCGACACCGAAAGGGTCTACACGCTCTTTCTGGGGCCGCCGGAGGACGAAGTCGAATGGAACGACGACGCCGTCTACGGCGCCTACCGCTTCCTCAACCGAATCGTCCGGATGCAGGACCGCCTCGCCGAGGCACCACCGAACGGAATCGACGACGAGAGCCTGGTACGCGCGATGCACCAGACCGTCGAGCGGGTGACCCGCGACCTCGAGAGATTCAAGTTCAACACCGGCATTGCCGCTCTGATGGAATTGATGAACGCGCTATCTCGAGCCGTAGAGGAAAAGTCGGCTTCTCGTCTGGTCTGCGACGAGGCCTTTGACACCCTTCTCAAGCTGCTCCATCCGATGGCGCCGCATCTCGCTGAAGAGCTCTGGGAACAACGGGGCCACCCCGATTCACTGCTCGAAGTGGACTGGCCCGAGCACGATCCCGAGAAGCTCCTCTCCGATAGGGTCCAGGTCGTGGTGCAGGTGGACGGGAAGCTGCGAGACCGCGTCGAAGTGCCTGTCGAGGCCGGAGAAACCGAGGTTCGGGAGCTGGTGTTGGAAAGCGATAAAGTGAGCCGGCACCTGGAGGGGCGCGAGGTGGCAAGGATGGTCCTGGTGCCCGGCCGGTTGGTTAACTTCGTCACCAAGAAGAGTCGATGAGAAGAACCAGGATCGTCTACGGAATCTTGTCTGTGATCGCGCTGATCCTGCTCTCGGCGCTTCTGAGTGGCTGCGGCTACGCGCTCGTCGGCCGCACCAGCACCTTGCCCGAGGATGTGCGCAACATCTATGTCGAGGCCCTCAAGAACACGACTCGCCGTTCTCAGCTCGAACAGGTCCTGTCGCGCGCGATCGCGGACGAGTTCGTTACTCGGCGGCGCTTTGAAGTGGTCAGTGACAGGAGTCAAGCCGATGGAGTCCTGACCGGCACGGTCAATCTGTTCGCGATCCGGCCGGTGGTATTCGACGAGTCCGCGCGAGCCACCGAGTACGAGATCGTGATCGGGGCCGCCATGCAGTTCGCGCGCCCGGGTGGGGCAGAGATCCTGTGGAAGCAGGATCGGTACAGCTTCCGGGAGCTCTACGAGGCGACGGTGACCGAGGAGGACTTTTTCAGCCGCCAGGACGTGGCGATCGAAGAAGTCGCAAAGAAATTCGCCGAGACCCTGGTGATCGATCTTCTCGAAGGCTTCTAGGCGGCAGTCGTCCGACGCAGACGGGACGCTACACGAGCTGCGGCCGGCCCGGCACGCACCCGCGTTGAGGGGGGGTTGCCCGACGGCTACGCGTCGAGACCGGCGACAGCCTTCTCGAGGCGGGACTTGGTCCGCGCTGCGGCGTTGCGATGAATCGCGCCCTTCTGCGCGGTCGCATCCAGCAGCTGGAGAGTCGTGGGGAGGAGGCTTTTGGCGCGCTTCGAGTCACCCGCCGCGACCGCGCCACGCAGCTCCTTGACGGCAGTGCGCATGCGACTCTTGGTCGCCCGGTTCTGCCCGCGGGTTCGCTCGGTCTGTCGGATTCGTTTCTCGGTCGATCTGTTATTGGCCATGAGGTTCGGGCTCTTTCTTTCCAGTGCCGGGCTAGATGCCCGGAGCGGCTGGCGAGTCTAGCCGGACTGATCAGTTGGGGTCAACACCCAGTGAGTGCAAGCGCTGGCGAGCCAGGTTGGCCTCGTCGGACTGGGGATACTGCCGGACCACGTTTCTGAGTTGGACGAGGCCCTGCTCCCGCTGCCCGAGCTCCAGGTACGCGTAGCCCTTCTTGAGAAGAACGCTGGCGGTCTTGTCGCTGCCCGAGTAGTCCTTGAGTATCCGGTCGAACTCGCTGATTGCCTGCGAGTACTTGCGCTGGGAGAAGAGCGACTCGGCGACCCAGTAGTTGGCGTTGTCGGCGCGCTCCGTTCCCGGGAAGGAGGCCAGGTACCGGCGGAACCCGGAGATGGCGAGGTCGTACCGGCCGGCCAGGTAGTCGGAGTAGGAGGACTCGTAGAGCTCGCGTGGATTCTCCGGAGGCTCGATGCTGGGAGTCGAGGAGCGGCGCAACGAGCCGCCGAGAGCGCTGCGAACGGCCTGGAGTTCCTGGTTGGTCGCGGTGATCTGTTGCGACAGCTGGGCCAGGCGATAGTTGGTGTCTCCCAGGTTGGCCTGGAGCTGCTCGATCTGGGTCGAGAGCTGGTCGATTCCGACCAACATCTCGGCCTCGGACTTCAGCAGTTTGTCGGTCTGGGCCGCCACCTCGTCACGGAGCGTGGCGACCTCTTCCTTGCTCGAGCTCTGCTGCTGGAGGACCAGAACCTGACGTTGGATATCCGACAGCTGTGCCTGGATGGCTTCGATGTCGCTGGTGGAGACACATCCGCCCAGAACCGGGACGACGGCCAGAAGCCCGTATCCTACCTTGATGCGGCCCATAACCCGAGAACGGCCCCAACAGGCGATCAACCGGCGTCGCTTCGACCGGTCATCACGAAGTGCCCGCGGCGGTTCAGCTGCCAGCAGGTCTCGTCGTGGGTCGTGCAGAACGGACGCTCTTCGCCGTAGCTGATGGTGCGAAGACGAGCGGACTCGACGCCGAGGGCGACCAGGTAATCCTTGGCCGCGTTCGCACGACGCTCGCCAAGTGCCAGGTTGTACTCGTTGGTGCCGCGCTCGTCGCAGTGACCCTCGAGGCCGTAGGTGAAGTCCGGGAACTCCCTCATGAAGTCGGCATTCTTGCGCAGTCGCTCACGTGCGTCCGGACGCAAGTCGTACTTGTCGAAGTCGAAGAAGATGTCACCGAGGAGGCCTTCCCTGACAGCGTACTTGTAGGCCTCGACAACTTCTCCGTCCAAAGGGCTGGGGGTCTCGTCGCCGGAGGTATCGGGAGCCGGCGGAGGGGCTACCGGTTCGGCCGGGGCTTCCTCTTTCTCCATTTCCATCATCGGCGCGGGCGGCGGCTCCTCCTTGGGTCCGCACGCAACCAGGCTCGCAACCAGAACCAGGGCCATGCCCCAGACCATTGCAGTCGACGTCCGTCGGTTCATCACCATCTCCTTTTGTAATCGGGCTTTAGTCTGGCTTCTTCTGGGGAGAAGAGAGAAAGTTCTATTAGCGATCGAACTTTAGCAAATACGATCAACAATCATCAACACTATTTCGGCGGAATTCACTATTTTGGATAGCCGGACCAGGAGGGCGCGAAGTTGTTGCCGGTCCGAGTCAGTTGGCGGCGACCGCCGCCATCCAGATCCATGGTGAAGATCTGGGTCGTGGTGCCACTCCGAGAGGACAGGTTGGCGGCGTAGACGAGTTTCTTTCCATCGGGAGAGTAGCTCGGAGACTCGTGGCTGCCCGGGGCTCCTTCGGTCAGGTAGCGTGTTTCCAGTGTCACAAGGTCGGTGATCGCGATGTCGAAGCTGTGGTCCTGCCGGCGGGCCGAGTGGGCGAGCTTGGTGCCGTCGGGACTCCAGGCGGCGCCGTCGTTGTAGCGGCCGAGAAAAGTGACTCGCCGCAGGTCCGCGCCCTCCGCGCTCATGACGTAGATCTGCGGCGTACCGGAGCGGCTCGACGTGAAGGCGATCTCACGGCCGGTCGGACTCCATGTGGGATTGGTGTCGATTCCCCTGGAGTTCGTGAGTCGGCGGAGGTTACTGCCGTCCGCGTTGCAGAGGAAGATCTCCGTGTTGCCCCGTCCTACAGAGCGCGAAAAGACGATCGAATTCCCGTCCGGAGAGTAGGCCGGGGAGCTGTTGAAATCGCCGGAGGTCATCACCGGGGCCTTGCGCCCGGTTCGGAGCTCCACCCGGTGGATCCCCGGCGCTCCGGCCAGGTACGAGACGTAGGCAACAAAATCCGAGCCCGGACTCCAGTCCGGCGACATCGAGAGCGTCTGGTGAGCGGTGATCGCCCGCTGATTGAACCCGTCGTAGTCCATCAGGTAGATCTCACGGCCACCGCTGGCGGCCCGATCAGAGTGGAACGCGATCGACGTCAGCGACACACCCCGGCGGCCGGTGAAGTAGAAGACCACCTCGTCGGCGAAGGTGTGCGCGATGCGCCGGGAGAGCTCGAAACCGCCCCGATAGCGCTTGCCTAGGACCGAGTTCGCGCTGGCCAGGTTGAAGACCCTGCCTTCCAGAACCAACCGGCCGGGCTCCTCGATCACCTCCGCGTCGAGAAGCAGCTCGTTGGCCAGAGCTTGGTAGAGCTGGTAGTCGGTGATCGGGTCTCCAGTGAGCTCGAGTACCGAGAGCTGCTCGGGACCCTGCACCTGAAACACGCCACTGGCCTCGAGATCCTCTCGGAGAACGTCGATCAGCTGCTGAGCCGCCTGGCGCGCGAGTGGAGACAGCCCGTCGATGCCGCTGGGATCCGGCACGGCGAGGCGCAAGCGCGATCGGGCGCGCCCCTCGAGCTCGACGAAGATCTCGCGCTGATCGGTACTGGTGTCCGACTGGGCTCGCGCCGGAACCGGAAGCCCCGCGAGGGCGCCGACGGCAAGCGCCATGGGAACGAGGCTCGATCGCTTCATCGCAGGACCTATCGGATCAAGAGAGTGACCCCCAGTGAGTCGTGGGGATAGCTCTGGGGTAGGGGAGGTAGGGGCGAGGCCAGGGTCACCGCGCGGATCCCGGCGGCGTCGAAGCTGCGATTTCCGGAAGCACGGACGACCTCGATGTCGCTGAGTCGTCCGGAACGATCGATCCGGTAGTGCACGACCACCTCGGTATCCAGCCCGGAACGGGGCCGCACCCATTGACTACCGATGATCGCGAGCATCTGCTGAACGTAGTAGCCGTAACGGAAGTCCGGGTCGTCGAAGCTGGCCTCCGAGGTTCCGAACGGAGAGATCCCCAGCGAGGTCCCATCCGGTCCGCCGCGCCGGCGGGAGGTCGCCGCGGTGGACTCGCTTGCGGGCGGCTCGGCCTCTGACCGGGCGCCCGAAAAGGCCTCGGGCTCCGGCGCGGTCTCGGTTGGCGCCGGCTTGGGAGACCTGGTCTCGACGGCCGGCGCGACCGGAGCGGGCTTAGGCTTCGGCTTGGGTGGCGCCGTCGAGTCCCCGAGTGCCTTGGCCGGCACGATCATGACCCGGATGTACTCGCGCTCCTGCGCCTGGGATCTGGCGACGAAGATGGGTGCCATCGCGATCGCGGCTCCCAGGAGAGCGTGCCCCACCAGCGCCACCGCACAGACCAGGAGCTGACGCCTGGGGCTGGTGCGGGATCGCCGTTCGGCGAGGACGTCGTCGACGAGCTGGCGCATGGGCCGGTCGGTCAACTTCCCTCGGTAACCAGGCCGATCTGGGTGATGCCGCCGCTGTTGAGAACGTCCAGGACCTCGATGACCTTTCCGTAGGGCAGGTCGCGGTCGCCCTTCAGAAAGAGGCTCTCGTCGCCCCGGGCCTCGAGAATAGGCGTCAGCCGCTCGACCAGCTGGCTCGGGTGTATCGGCTGATTCTGGACGAAGACCAGGCCTTGTTCGTTCATCGACAGCACCAGCGGGTCGTCGACGCGCAGCGGCAGGGTCTCGGCCTCGGCTTCGGGGAGATTCACTTCAATGCCTTGATGCAACATGGGTGCCGCGATCATGAACACGATCAGCAACACCAGCATCACGTCTACCAGGGGGGTCACGTTGATCTCCGCCAGCAGCGGATCTTCGTCGCTGGACGGCATGAGACTGAAGGCCATTGCGGTCTCCTCTCGGCTGAGTCGAGGCTAAGTGAAGTTGCGCTCCGCCAGATTGATGAACTCGAGAAGGAAGTCCTCCATCTCGACGCGCATCTGGCGGATGCGATTGGCGAAGTGGTTGAAGCCGACGAGTGCCGGAATGGCGGCCGCGAGGCCGGCGGCAGTGTTGATCAGAGCATCCGCAATGCCCGGTGCGACCGTCGCAAGAGATGTCGAGCCGGTCACTCCGATATCCCGAAAGGCGATCATGATTCCGACCACGGTTCCAAACAGACCGATGAAGGGGCTTGCGGCCGCGGTCGTCGCAAGAAATGCCGTGCCTCGGCTGAGCACCGTCTGCTCGACACTGATCGCACGCCGGAGGCTGCGCCGCAGGCTCTCGATGGAACGGATCTGGTACGTCCCGGAGGCTGGATCGTGCCCGGCCGCCTTGATTTGCGTGTCGAGCTCGGCGTAGCCGGCCTGAAATAGTCCGACCAGGGGCGACGCCGACAGCCGTGCCGCCGCCGAGCTGACCTCGCTGAACCGTTGGCTGGCGCGAAACACCTCCATGAACTCTCTCGTCTGAGCCGCGATCTTCCGCAGCTGGAAGAACTTCCCGAGCATGATGCTCCAGGTCGCGACCGACATCGCCGCCAGGATCAGGAAGACGATCTTGCCGGTGAGTCCCGAGCTCCAGAAGAGCTCGAAGAGCGAGGGGCTACTGGGTTCGACTTGGAGGAAGAGAAGCACTGTTCGACCCGACCGAAGCTCGGCGCGCGACCGGCTCTCATCCGGCGGCCGAGACAGCCGGAAAGTAACATGCCCGGTCGGCTCTTTCCAAGGAGCCACGTGCCGCGTCGTCCTTGACCCGTCGGCGACCTCCGAATAAGGTGAACTCCGACCGCTTCGAGTCTCGTATCGGTCTTCTCCTGACAATCGAATACAGCTCAAGGAGCGAGGGTGTTATGAAGATCGCGGTGTGCATCAAGCAGGTGCCCGATACCGAAGCTCGGCTGCGAGTTAGCGGCGACGGGCTCTGGGTCGACGAGCAAGACCTGGCGTACGTCATCAACGAAAGTGACGTCTACGCGCTCGAAGAGGCGCTCACAATCGCCGAGCGGACCGGTGGCGAAGTCGTCGTCTTCAGCCTGGGTGGGGATCGCGTACGCGAGGCTCTGCGCAAGGCCCTCGCTCTGGGTGCGGCCCGGGCCGTGCACTTGAACGACCCCGCCTTTGCCGGAGGGGATGCCTCGGCTACCGGCCGAGCTCTAGCGGCCGCCTTGGCCGGAGATGCCTTCGATCTGGTGCTGACGGGATCGCAGTCGGACGACTCGGGGTATGGCTCCACCGGCTCTGTCGTCGCCGGACACCTGGGCTGGCCCCACGCCTGGCTGGTCATGGGTGTCGAGGTCGAGGAGGGCGGGAGCTCGGCGCGAGTCACGCGCGAGATGGAGAGTGGAGTCAACGAGATCGCGCGGCTCTCGTTACCCGCGGTCATAGAGGTCCAGGCCGGAATCAACACCCCGCGCTACGCCTCCCTCAAAGGCATCATGCAGGCGAAGCGAAAGGAGATCGCGACCGTGGGCCCGGCCGATCTGGGCCTCGAGGCGGGCGACGTCGGCGCCGCCGCGGCCCGGCTCGAAACGCTGGCTGTCTACTTCCCGGAAAGCGGAGAAGGCGCTCAGATCTTCGACGGCGACCCCACGGAGTGCGCGCGCAATCTCGTCGAGAAGCTGCGCAAGGAAGCGAGGGTCCTCTGATGGCATCGATCTGGGCAGTTCTACAGACACGGGGCGACGACATCCATCCGATGGCTCTGGAAACGCTGGTTGCGGGTCAGGCGCTGGCGAGCGAGGCCGGGGGCTCGGTATCCGCCGTGATCCTGGGCGATGCTGTGGGCGCCCTCGCGGGTCAGCTCGCGGACTGGGATCTCGAGAGCGTCCGAACGCTCGAGCACGAGGCGCTCGCGACCTATACGCCGGGCGCCTACGTCGGTGCTCTGGCAAACGCGGCCGCGGCCGAGTCCCCGAAGTTCGTCCTGTTTCCGCACAGCTACCAGTCGGTCGACTATGTTCCGCGTCTCGCGCAGCGACTCGAGGTGGCTTACGTTCCCGAGGCGGTGTCGTTCGAGAGCCGTGACGGAGACCTGATCTGGAAGCGGCCGGTCTTCGGCGGCAAGCTCCAGGCCGATGTCAGGGCCAAGGGACGACCGGTTCTGGTTTCGCTCCAGTCGGGGTCATTCTCGGTCTCCGACCGCCGCACCGGCGCTTGTGAGGCGGCTCCTATCGCCGCCGGTGACGAAGTTCGCGCGGACCGGGAGATCCTGGGCGTCGAAGAGATCGCCGGTGAGCACATCGACCTGTCCGCGGCCGAACGAGTGGTCGCCGCGGGGCGGGGCGTCGGCGGCGAGGACAAGATGGACGTCGTGCGTGATCTGGCCAAAGCGCTGAACGCCGAGGTCGGCGCTTCGCGGCCGGTAATCGACGGCGGCTGGCTACCCAGGGACTGTCAAATCGGCTCGAGCGGTCAGACCATCGCGCCCAAGCTGTACGTCGCTCTCGGGATCTCGGGCGCGATCCAGCACCTGGTCGGCATGAAGGGCTCCCAGACGATCGTGGCGATCAACAAGGACAAGAGCGCGCCTATCTTCGGCGTTGCGGACTACGGCATCGTCGGCGACCTGCACGAGGTCGTCCCGGCTCTGATCCAGGCGCTCGAAGAGGCCGGCGACTAGGAGGCCGGCGGAGGCCCGGCGCTAGCTTGTGCCCGATCAGCTTTCCGATTCGACGGCTTCGGCCAGCTCGGCGGTCGTCTCGAGTCCCAGCTCCGCGGCGAGGCTCGAGCGCACCCGGGTCAGGATCTCCGGATAGACAAGTCGGGGTGTGGCTGTCTCCCGTCGGAGGCAATTTTCGATGTCGTCTCGACCAGGTCGAAGAGGGCGGCGCGGACCCGCCCGGCGACCTTGTCGTCGGCCAGCGAGCCGTCTTCGGCGAAGGCCCGCGCCGCGCTCGAGACGGCCACTTGGGCCGGCATCACGAGGACTCCGATGTTGCCGAGGATGGACCGGACGTGAACCAGTCCGCGCAGGCCTCCCAGCGCTCCCGGTGAGGCACTCAGGAGCGCGGCGGTCTTTCCCTTGTATGCCACCAGCGGCGCTTCGCCCTCTGCGCGCCGCGACAGCCAATCGATCGTGTTCTTGAGCAGCGGCGTGATCGAGCTGTTGTACTCCGGGCAGGTGATCACGAACCCGTCGTGCTCTCGGAATAGCTGCTTGAGCGCCATGGCGGAGTCCGGAGTTCCCTCTGCGGCCTCCAGATCCTCCGAAAAGAGAGGCATCGGATAGTCGGCCAGCTCGATGTGCGTGACCTCGGCACCTGCCTCGCGGCACACACCGGCGGCGACCGCGGCCAGTTTACGGTTGAGTGATTCCCGGCGCGTGCTGCCGGCCAGAACCAGTATCTTCGGCATCGGTTGCTCTCCTCCGGCGCCGAGTCTAGTCCGAGACCGCGACTCGGCGTCGCCGGGCGAGCTCATGCAGCACGACGCTGGCGGCAACCGTGAGGTTGAGCGACTCGACCCGGGGCGCCGACGGGATCGTGACCCGGAGATCGGCCAGGGAGCGCAGCTCGGGCGACAGCCCGGCGCCTTCCGATCCGAGCGCCAGCACCAGGGTGCCCGCGAGTTCGGTGGAGTAGAGGTCGCGGCCGCTCGAAGAGTCGAGCGCGATCAGGGTGGGCGTCGCGCTCTCGAGGTGAGCCAGGAGCCGCTGCGGCTCGATTCCGACCGCGACCGGCAGTCTCAGCAGGCTTCCAGCCGAGGCCCGCAATGCCTTGGGGTGGTTGGGATGGACGGATCCCGTGCCGAGCGCCACTCCGGAAGCTCCCGCCGCCTCGGCGCTTCGAGCCAAGGCGCCGAGGTTGCCCGGATCCTGGATCGAGGCGAGCAGCACGTAGATTCCGTCGTTGACGATCGGTATGGCCTCGACGCCGGATCGCGCGAGCTCGGCGACCGCGAGTACCCCCTGTGGACTGCCGGCGTCGGCGACCGTAGCCAGCACCCCTGCGGATACCATCATGGGCTCGATCGGCAGGGGGACCGGCAGCTCGTCACCGGCTCGGGTCTCCCGGAACTCAGGCGTCATGAGGAGCTCCACGATCTCGATGGACGACCCCATGCCTTCGCGGACCAGATGGGGACCCTCCAGGAACGCGTAGACAGCTTTACAGTCGCGCAGGCTGCGAATAGTCTTGATTCTCTCGTTTTGTCGACTTGTGATCATGTCGGGTGATCTCGGAGAGTTCTGGAACCGGCACCAGGATGGCATTTCGGTCGCCGTCGCCAGCACCTCTCCCGGAATCCTGCTCGGCGTTCGGGACGGCTTTCAGCGGTTCCTCGCCAGCAGCTTCGACCGCGTCGTTCCAGTGGCGATCGTAGCGCAGGGCCCCGAGTCCCAGACCTCCGGACTGCCCGTGGGTGAGAGGGAGACCTTTCTCCTGGCCCGCCGGCGAGCGGCCGATCTCGAAGAGAAACTGGGGTCGGAGTACGACTTTTACGTCGGCGCGGAGGGCGGCCTGCGCGGCCTCGCCGCCGGCGACGACGAGACCTACTACTTCGTGCAGTGTTGGGCCGCGGTGCGCGGGCTGGGCGACGAGACCTGGGGCTCGAGCGGAGCGCTGCAGATCCCCAGGCATCTCGTCGCGGGGCTGGAGGAAGGAGAGGTCGAGGCGGCGTTGCCGGCTACGCGCCGGCGGGGCGGCATGCTCGGTGCGATCAGCCAGGGACGCGAAAACCGGCGTACGGCGAGCCGGCTGGCGGTATTTCACGCGCTGACCTCGCGTTTTTACGGTGTCCTCGGAAGCCGCGTTCCCTTTCGTTGACCCGCCCCTACCGCGAGGTGCCGCCTGCTGCTAGAATTCGCGCCGGCCGCCACGCCCTGCCGGGGCGGGCCCCCGCACCCATCCCACTAACAATCCAACGAGAGTCCTACCGTCATGGCCAATGAAACACGCCTGTTCACCTCGGAATCGGTAACCGAAGGTCACCCCGACAAGGTGTCGGATCAGATCTCGGACGCCATCTTGGACGCCGCGCTAGCGCAGGATCCCACCAGCCGGGTCGCTTGCGAGACCCTGGTGTCGACCGGCCTCGTCCTGGTGGCCGGCGAGATCACCACCAAAGCGACCATCGAGTACGCCAAGGTCGCGCGCAAGGTCGTGGAGGACATCGGCTACGACGACCCGTCGTTCGGATTCGATTTCGAGTCCTGCTCGGTGCTCAACTCGATCGATCCGCAGTCGGGAGACATCGCCATGGGCGTCGACACCGGCGGCGCGGGCGACCAGGGCCTGATGTTCGGCTACGCCTGCCGGGAGACCCCTGAGCTGATGCCCCTGCCGATCATGTTGGCTCACGCCCTGACCGCGAAGCTGGCCGAGGTCCGAAGGTCCGGCGAGGTGAAGAAGCTCCGGCCGGATGGCAAGAGCCAAGTCACCGTCGCCTACGATGAAGACGGCAATCCCGCCCGTGTACACACGGTGGTGATCTCAACTCAGCACGACGGTGACGCCACTCAGGAAGAGCTCCAGACGAACATCACCGAGCACGTCATCAAGCCCTGTATTCCGGCCGAGCTTTTTGATGAGGACACGATCATTCACGTGAATCCGACCGGCCGCTTCGTGACCGGTGGACCCAAGGGCGACTGCGGTCTGACCGGCCGGAAGATCATCGTCGATACCTACGGCGGCGTCGGCAGCCACGGCGGCGGCGCTTTTTCCGGCAAGGATCCGACAAAGGTAGATCGCTCGGCCTGCTACATGGCCCGCCACATCGCGAAGAACATAGTCGCCGCCGATCTCGCCGATCGGGTCCTCGTGCAGCTGGCCTACGCCATCGGCGTGGCCGAGCCGGTTTCCGTGTTGATCGACGCTCGCGGCACCGAGAAGGTCTCTACCGACGAGCTCGCCTCGGCCGTGCGCGAGATCTTTCCGTTGACGCCCGCAGGCATCATCGAATACCTCGACCTGCGGCGGCCGATCTATCAGAAGACCGCCGCCTACGGCCATTTCGGCCGTGAGCTGCCCGAGTTCAAGTGGGAGAGCACCGAAGCTGCTGCGGCTCTGCGCAGCGCGGTCGGAGCGATGGCTTCCGCCGAGGTCGGCTAGAACGGCTTCGGTCAGGACCGCGAATCGATTACTGGGCCGGTCTGCTCCGGCTCGGCCGGGGACGATTCGTCGGGGGGGAGCTCCTGCCAAGTCTTTCCGTACTTGACGACGTCGTGCCTCAGGAGGTCGACCTCGCCCTGGCGGGATGTGGGCTTGGCGTCCCGGTAGACCGTGTCGCATCGATAGCACACGACGCTGTCGCTGAGCTTTCGGTACATCCACAGGTCCACCCCTGCCAGCGCGACCAGTGACAGTCCGTAGGTCCAGGGCACGAGTACCGCTCCCAGAAGGACCAGCAAGCAACCGAGACCGCGGTTGAAATCACGCTGTCGATAGAGGTGCTCGCAGCTGCAGAGCGCACAGGCGCCCACCCGGTCGCCCTCCCAGCTTTCGGCTACGATCGCGACGCGCTCCTCGCAGTTCGGGCAGTCGAGCTCGTCTCCCGGGGCGATCACCGCTCGGAAGGGCAGGCCGCACTCCCGGCACTGGGTGCGAATGCGCACGGGCCGCTAGACCGGGACTCCCACCGAGAGGGT
Organism: Thermoanaerobaculia bacterium; assembly: GCA_046756565.1. GTDB lineage: Bacteria > Acidobacteriota > Thermoanaerobaculia > Multivoradales > JAHEKO01 > CALZIK01. The sequence goes on from JBHHWO010000033.1 coordinate 31,547, forward strand.
CAGGTAGAGAGCGGTGATCTCACCGATGAACGTACCCACGACCAGGACGTAGAGGATGCCCGTGGCCGACTGGTTGGACTTGTGCCGGGCGCAATGGAGAGACATTAAGGCCAGCAGCACGGGGATCAACAGGCCCCAGAACACTCGAAACCAGAAGAACATGCCTTCGGCCGCAAAGCCCGTGAGCAGGCGCATCGGATGGGGAGAGACCAGCTGGTCGACGCTCGAGGCCGCCCATACCCCCCAGCCGACGACCGCGAAACGAGCGACCACGACGGCGAGGAGCACCCAGCAGAAGATCACCAGGTGGCGGAAAGTGAGCCGGGGTGCGATCAGGTACCAGTGCCCGAGGAGCATCGTGATCAACGACCATCCGAGGGTCAGGGCTGACATGGCCAAGCCAACGGCCAGGAGAAGATCCCGGTGGGGAAGGGGAGTCATCCGATGGATGAGCGCGCTGCCCGCAAAGAAGAGGGCGATTCCGGTCGCGGTCAGGCAGAGCGCCGCCGCCAGCCTTCCCCAGCGCCAGGTCTCCCGCCAAATCGCGCCGTAGTAGAGGAAGGCCGCGATCAGGGCCGCGTCGAGCGCCAGCCCGCCGATGCCGGCGTGGCCCTCGAACGGCGCGGGCGGCCTGACCGTCACCACGGCGACCGCCAGGCCCAGAAGACCGAGGATGATCAGCGCGTTCATCTGGAAGTAGCCTCGCCCCATGTCTTCCTCTGGAATCCAGAACAAGGTCGACAGCGCGCCGGCCGAAGTCGCCAGCAGAAAGAGGAGAAAGACCGCCATGAAGCGCGGATGCTATACCAGGCGCCGCGCTACCGGCACCGGCTGAAAGGGTGGGAAACGCCTACCGGGAGGTGTCCGCGAGCGCTCTACGTCTCGACGTTCAGAAAGGCGTACATCGACAGGAGGACGAACACCAGGCTCGGTGCCCACACCGCAAGCCTGGGCGGCAAAGCGCCGGTTTCCCCCAGTGTGCTGCAGAACGCGACCGTCGCCAGGAAGATCATCCCCAGGATCAGACCCAGGCCGATGCCGTAGAGCGCTCCCTGGCGGCCCAGCCGGAAGGCGAACGGAAGGGCGACGAAGCCCATCACGAAGAAGGTGGTCGGATAGCTGATCTTGTAGTGGAGCCGGGTCCACAGGTCGGGCACCGACTGGCCGCTCGCTTCGAGCTCGGCGATGTAGTCCTTGAGGGCGATGTACGAGAGCGCGTCGGGGGTGCGGACCTCCGATTCGAAAAACTCCGGCGTCTCCGGGAACTGGCCGAAGACCGGGTCGTCGAACTTGCGGTACTCGGTGGTGCTGAGGCCGTCGAACGAGCGGATCCACGCGTCTTCGAACACCCAGCCATCGCCGACGAACCGCGCTCGCTCGGCGTAGAGCCGCTTGATCAAGCGATGCTCACCGTCGAACTCGAACACCTGGAGGCGGTGGAGCTGCTGTTTCTCGGCATCGTAGTTCAGGTAGTTGTATATGTAGCGGTCCTGGCCGAAAAGCCAGTTCCTATCGCCGCGTCGGTAGCTGTGGACCAGCTTCCGCCCCCGGATCTCGTCGGTCAGCTGCGCGGCTCGCAGGTTGGCAGCCGGCAGGACGCGCTCCTGCAGCCAGCCGCCGAGTGCCGCAACCACGAAAGATGCGGCCAGGGTCGGCACTGCCAGGCGATAGACGCTCACACCCAGCGATTTGGCGGCTATGACCTCGTTGCTCCGCGAAAGCATGCCGAAGACCACCAGGATGGTGACCAGAACCGCGATCGGCGCCACGTCGAAGGCGATCTGCACCGAGGCGTACTTGTAGTAGCTGAGGACCGTGGCGAGCGGGATCTCGTTGTCGAGGATCTCGTCGATCTTCTCGGTCAGGTCGGCGGTGGAGAAGAGGGTCAATCCGGAGAGAAGCACCAGGACGAAGAGCGAGAAGTACATCTTGGTGACGTAGCGATCCATCAGGTTCGGAAAACGGATCAAAAAGCGAGGTACGCGTAGAACGACCCCTGGTGGCCGGGCCGGAGCCTCCTGGTGCGAGAGCGCGGAAGCGCCACGCTGCGAGATCGCCTTCGCCTTGCGCCTCCGCAGGAACTTCACGAAGCTTCCGATGACCGGTGCGACGTGAGCCCGAAAGGCATAGTCGAGTGGCGACGGGAGTAGGGGTTGGTCGTCGTTCTTGCGCAAGAGCAGCACCAGCCCGAGCGTTCCGAGCACGAAGTTGGGTAGCCACATCGCGAGCCAGGCCGATATGCGTCCATAGCGTGCCGCCTCCTCGCCATTGCTCAAGAGGACGTAGTGGAGAATGATGATCGCCAACGACAGGGCGAAGCCGGTCCCTCGGCCGCCGCGAGCCCGCTGAATGCCGAGGGGGAGCGCCAGGAGGCCGTAGACGAGGCACGCCACGGGAAGCGCGAATTTCTTGTGGATCTCGACCCGCGCCAGAGTGCGGAGCTCCGGGGCGAGCCTGGGCTCCGCGAGCCGCTCGCGCAACTCGGGGACGGTGAGCTCGCGCAGGCTCTTGTTCGCGCGCCGTCTCAGGGCATCCGCGGTGGCGAGGGGATCCTCGAGCACCTGCTCGACCGCCTCGTACTGGCGGGTGTCGTATTGGTCCGCTTCTCGAAGGTTGACCGCATGATCGACCACGTTCTCGAGCTCGAGGATCAAGCGGTCGGGGCTGGTTGGGTCCGGGCGCATGCGCCCCCGCTCGGCGACGCTGATCTCGTTGCCCGCGCCCGGGAGTACCCTTGCCACGAAGACCCCGGTCCAGAGGTCGTCTCCGGGAATGGCTTCGAACACGTAGACCATGAGGCCGCGCCACTCTTCGTAGAAAACGCGAGCTTCCACTTGTCGGGAAGCCGAGGTCGTCGCTATCTCGAGGCGCAGAGCCTGCAGGGCCGAATTGCCTCGCGGCAGCAGATCGAGCATGAGATAGCCATTGACCGCCGTCAGCACCAGGCCGGCGAGCAGGACGGGGCGTAGAAGCCGCCACAGATTCACCCCGCTCGAACGCAGGGCGACCATCTCGCTGTCTGAAGACATACGGCCGGCCGCAACCAAAACGGCAAACAGGAACGACATCGGGATCGTGAGAACCACGATGTTCGGCAGGCTCAGGAGCAGCAACTCGCCCACCTGCGAAGCCGGCACCCCGCGGCGGATGATCATGTCCGCGGACCGGAACAGGAAGTTGATCAGCAGGATAAAGGTGTAGGTGAGAAACCCCAGGAAGAGCGGGCCGCTCAGCTCCTGCACGACGTACCGATCCAGGCGGGCTCCCAGCACGGCCGGAAGCTTATCGGGAACACGGCGACGCTGCACCGCGCGGAACCGTCAGATCTCGCTCACGCGCGTGTTCGCGATCTCCGGGCACCGGCCTTACTGGAGACCATCCGGGTGCGAGAATCGTTCTCAAGCTGAGCTTTTCAGGCTGGACCTGGGTCTCAGTGGCTTTCGGCGAGACCTTCGAGGCGCTGGTACGCGGCGTCCAGGACGGCTTCTGGGGGTTGGGCTGAGTGACGGAGGTTTTGCGGCACGACAATCTCTCGGCGGCGACTCATGAGCTTCGACGTAGCGGCGACCGGGCACTGACCACGCGGTTCCGAGCGGTCCTGAAGCACTACGCTCTGCGCTCGACGCGCATCAACGTCGGCGAGTCACACGAGAACGGCGTCGCCGAGAAGGGGCACGATCTGGTCAAGCGGGCCTCGTCCAGGCCCTGGTGCTGCGCGGCAGCCGGGGCTTTCCCGACCTCGAGTCCTACGAGGACTGGGTGCGAGAGGTTGTCGAGCGGCGACTGAATCGACGGATCGCAGAAGCGCTTGCCCTTGAGCGCCAGCATTTGCGGCCTCTGCCGACGTGCCGGGTGCCCGACTACAGTCGCTATCAGCCGATCGTGCGGCGCTGGAGCACGATCCGCATCGGTCGCCGGGCCTACTCAGTGCCGTCTCGGCTGATCGGCCACCGGGTGGAGGTCCGGCAGCACGCGCCTCGTCTCGAAGATGCGGGCTACGAGGCTTCGTTGCCGACACTGCTGGAGTTCTTCGAGCTCGAGCGCGAGGCTCGCTGGGTGCGCCGCTTGGCACGGCTCAGGAAGGCGTCGAAGCTGCCGCCTGCCAAGAGCTTTGACACCTTCGACGACGCCCGGCTACCGAGGCCGCTGGCGCGTCAGCTTCGGGAGCTGGCTCGCGGCGACTTCCTCGAGCGAGCGGTCAACGTCCTCGCCTTCGGCCTGCCAGGCACCGGCAAGTCGCACGCCGCCTGCGCCCTGGGGCATCCTCTGGTCGATCGCGGCCACTCGGTTCTCTGGCGAGCGCAAACTCGTACGAGTACGACGGTGCTCGAGACGTAGCCGAGTACCTACTGGACAGGGACGATGGGGGAGCTCGCTACACCCTCCGAATTCAGGCCGGTTACTCTCCGAGCAGCATCGAAAAGGCCCATTCGATGCTCCTGGGCCTGGCGATTGCCTCATCATAGATTGCCAGTGGCTACGAGCTGAAGCCCAACACAGGCTCGACCCAGGTTGTCGGCGACTACGGCTTTGCTCTGTCCTTCGTCCCCGGCGCAGCCGGCCCGACGTTCGTCGCCTTCACGCGCAACAACTCGGTCTTCGTTCTCGATCAGGGTCGAGGGACCTCCGACCCGGCACTGGATCTCGAGGGGCTCGCGAGAGCGATTGATGATCGCGTTCGAAGCCAGCCGGCTCTCTAGCTCCAAGAGAATTCGGGCCTCCTCCGGTAGAACTCTAAGACTCTCCGACTGTCTGTCGAGCCACCAGCGGCCATCGGCATTGACCAGAATCTCGGTGACCTTGTCATCAGCGAGGCCCTGGCCAAGGACGGGGCTCAGGACATTCTCAAGTGAGGTCGTGTGTCGCCGATTGGTTTCGGTTCTTTGACTTCGATTCCGGCACGCACACTACAGCTACAACCGTAGCTCTAGTGACACATAACACGCAGGAATCCGCGGCAAAAACTCGACAGAGAATTCGGGCTTGGTGGAACGGTCCTTCCGCCTGCTAGGCTCCCGCCGTTCTTCCACGACAACTGCAAGGAGCCAGAGACACGTGAAGCACTTTCAACAAGTTGCTGCTGCCGGCGCCGCTGTCTTGTCCCTCGCGTTGGCAGCAGCTCTTGGCGCACAAACGCCCGTTCCCGAAACGCTTCAGGTGGGCGACCGGACGGTGTGGGTCGCCGCCGAGATCGCGAGCACCGACGGCGTTCCTCACTGGGAACTCTTCGACCCCGAGGTCCGCTCGGAACTCGAAAGCCTACTCCTCGCCGTTGAGCGCTCCCAAAGACGCGATCCGCTCGCCCGCGAAGGGTGCATTTCGGTCCACCATACGGTGGAGGACAGAGATCCCCCGGAAAGCCTTGAGGAGCTGATGAGCCGATCGAACGGTTTCTATTCAGGTGTCCTCGCGGCGTCGAAGCCAGGCTTTTACCACGACATTCCCGGAACCCTGTTCCGCATGGAGTCACTGCCGACTTCCGAGAGCCGAGAGTCTCTCCGCCTTCCCGAGGAGTTCTACGTCTTCGTGAGGGCGGGCGGATTCGAGTTTGCCGGCAAGTCCTTCTGTGGCGGCAACGAGCGCCTGGCCGAGATCAGACCTCAGGACCGCGTCCTCTTCTTCAAGGACAACCGGACCGTAGTCGACGGCGGCGTTTTCGAGCCACGCGAGGACTTCCTAATCTGTGAGACCGGACCGGACAGCGTGAGCTTTCCGCGAGGACTGGGCTTGAACAATCCATCCGGGACCACCCCGGTCGGATTCGATTCGCTCTTGCAGCTCATGGACAGACTTCGGGCAGAGAAGAGGGGAGGGGAGAAGCCATGAAGCTCAGAACGTTTGCGCTTGCCACAGTGCTGACCCTCACCACGACCCATTCTGCGATGGGAGGCGCCCACACCCACTCAGACAGAACCCTCATAGGGGGAGTGGGCACGCGATCAAGTTCACTAACGTCAACAACGGAGCGACTCCCGTGTCTCAAGCCACCAGTCACGGAGCAAGCGAGTTGAACAGCTGCGGCACGGCTATTCCAACGGTCCGTACGAGCGGCACCGCGGACCTGTCGGTCCCGATCAAGTGGCGCTCCGGCACCCCGGGCAGCAACCCTGTCTCGGGCTGCAACAACCCCGAGGCCTGCGCCTGCACGCGCGAGGTCACT
>JBHHWO010000034.1:0-35016 GCA_046756565.1 Thermoanaerobaculia bacterium
GCCCCATGGCGCTCGCAACGCGACCGTCTCGACTTCTGCCACGGGCTGCTAGGGTGACCTATCGCCCGGTCGAGCCGAAGCCGCCTTCACCTCGGTCGGTCGCGGAGAGGTCCCCTACTTCCTCGAAATGGACCTCCGCCACCGGGGCGAAGACCACCTGCGCGATTCGCTCTCCTCGGCATATACGGACCGGCTCCCGGCCGAGGTTGATGATCAGCACCCTGATTTCGCCGCGATAGTCGCTGTCGATGGTTCCTGGAGAGTTGACCAGCGCCAGACCGTAGCGCGCCGCCAGACCGCTTCGGGGCCGCACCTGGCCTTCCCAGCCGGCGGGAATCTCGAACACCATACCGGTCGGGATCTCGGTGCGCTCACCGGGAGCGAGCAGCAAGTCGCGGTCCTTGTCGAGCGCCGCCCGCAGGTCGAAGCCGGCGCTACCCGCCGACGAGGCGGCCGGCAGCTCGAGATCCCGTCCATGGGCCAGCCGCCTGACTTTCACGCTCAACGCCATCCGTCAGTCGCGATCCGGATCGCTCCTGCGGTTTCGGCGCCGATTCGGCCGCCGGCCCTCTCTGTCATCGTCGAGCGGGCTCCCCGGCAGCCCACCCTCCAGGCCGCCCTCGGCGCCTTCGGGAAACGGCTTGCCGATCCAGTTGGAGTGAAGCCGCGGTATGTTCTCCCCGGTCGCGCCGAGCTGGATCTGGGGCAGGAGCTCGGTCGTGAACTTCCAGTCGCTGTACTTCGAGCCCCCTTCGAAGGTCTTGCTGCCCACCTCCTCGCTCAGACTGTGCACTCCGATGATCGGCCCCTGGGTCACCATTTGTCCGGCCCGAGGAATGCCGCGCCTGCCGCCGCCCGGGCTCTCGATGCGCTGCCGAGGCGTGACCGTGGCTCCGTCATCACGACCGGTGCGCCTAACTTCCCGCTGGAGGCGACGCTCTCGCCGGCTCCGCCTTCGTCGCTCCCGCCGCTCGGGCGCGGATCCCTGCGTGATCTGCTGCCCCTGGGGAGTCGGCGCCTGCGCGGCCTGGGCCAGGACCAAGCCCCACTCCGGCTCTTCGTTCATCGGATCCAGCCAGAGCTGTCGAATGGCCCGGGGCTCGATCTCGATCAGCTCCTCGAGGCGCGTCGGAAAGCGCCCGGTCCTTACCTGGAACACCCGGATCGCTTCGGCATATTGGAGCCCCCGAAAAATGAGCTCGCTTTCCTTCTGGCGTTGAATCGCCTTGCTCCACAACGGCAGAACCGCCGCGATCCCGATGTTGACGACGGCCACCGCCACCATCAAGGCCACCAGGTTGTACCCGGCCTGGGTCCTCGGACGGTGACAGCGACGCGCTACCATTCGCTGTAGGGCTCGCCGTCCAGGCTGGTCCGGTCCGAGCCGGAGCGTACGTCGATGATCCCGGGAGAGCCGTCTTCGGAGAAGTCGGTCTCCGCCGGGATGATGTCGGGATCCGCCTCGTCGTATTCGACAACCCAGGTGTCCGAACTCTTGGTCATCGGATCCCTGGGCAGGATTCGGAAATAGCCTTCTTCGACCAGGGCCTCGAGAGACGTCGGATAGTAGCCCTTGTCGCCGTGATACTGATCGATCACGTCACGCATCGAATGCAAGTTGTTCTTTAGCACCGCCTCGCGCGCGCGAACCGGCGTGTTTTTCATCGCCGGCATGGCCACCGTGGCCAGAATGCCGATAATCGCGATCACCACAATGAGCTCGAGCAGAGTGAAGCCCGCTCCAAGAGGGCTCTTGTGCTTCGCCTGGCAAAGTCGTCCCATCATTCCGGGCCTACCATTCGGCGTACGGGACTCCATTGAGCCCGACTCCTTCGCTCAAGGAAAACACGTCGAACAGGTTCTCGCCTCCCCAGGAGTTGGCGTCCCAGTCGTCCTGAAAACTACGCATGCCCCATTCGGATTCCCCGGTCATCGGATCTATCGGTATGCGCCTGAGAAACCGGAATCTCTTGTTGATCTGCCCGACCAGGTCGACGCCTTCGATGAGGGTCTCCATGTCGGGTGGGTAGCCGTCGGTACCGAGCTCGATCGGGATCAAGCCGCCGTCGCTGAAGCGCTTGTGCTCGTCGATAGCGTTTCGCATCATCCGTAGGTGGGTGCGCAGCTCTGCTTCCTTGCGGCTCTTCATCGCATGTTTGCCGAGCGGCAGCGCCATCGAGGCCAGGATGATCATGATCGCGCCGACCATCGCCATCTCCGCGAGCGTGAAGCCCCGGCCGCGAAAGCACCGGCTTCCAGGCATCAGTTCTCCGAATCGGCGCGCCCGCTCACGACCGCGAGCGCGTGCCACCTTTCCACCGGCTCGATCGATTGCAGCTCGGCTGAGAGGGCCGACACCCGGACGAAGGCGAGCTCGGTCTCACCCGGACGCAGCGCGCGAAAACGCACCGTCGCGAGGGCTCCGGATCCGGAAACGCCGGCGCCGCGTCCGAGGCGGCTGGCTCCGACCACGATCCGGCCGGGCCGCGAGCTGCTAGCCACGAGCTCGACTTCGTCGAGCGGGCCGAGAAAATCGCCGGCCGCGATACGGTCGAACTCGAGAACCTCGGGATCGTAAGAAATGGTCATCGGCAGGTGAGCCACCTCGTCGGCCGCCTGGGCGACCACCTCCACCCTGAAGAACTCGCCCACTCTGGGGTTGACTACCACCGGAAAGAGCGCAACCCGAACGCCCTGGGTGAGCGGCTCGAGCTCCTCCTGATAGCTGCCCTCGACAGGAAGGTCTACCGCCGGCGCAGTCATCGCCAGGTCCGACACCGGAGCCGCGATCTCGAGACCGTCGGGTACGATAATCAGTGAACGGTCGGCCAGTCCACCACCGTCGTCGTCCTCGTCGCCTCCGCTCTGGTCCCGATCACGGCCAAAGACATCGCCCGGAGCCGCCGACGGCGCCAGATCGATCCCGGTCGGCGGTTGCTCTTCCGCCTCATCATTCCGACGGTCCTGCAAACCCCGAGGTAGGTTCTGGATGCGGCGCCGGATCATCTCCCGAATCCGCTCGGCATCTCCGGCCGAGCCCTCGTCGAAGGGACCTTCGACCTCGGACTCGACTCTGGGACTGCCACCGCGGAAGGTGATGTTGGCTTCGGTTCCGACCCAGATCGGCAGCAGATCCTCTTCGGTGATGTCGGGCGTGCGGATGATGTGCGGCGTAAGCGTCAACACCAGATCGGTGCGGCTGCGCTCGGTTCGCTTGTTGGAGAACAGCCGGCCCAACACCGGGATGTCGCTCAAGCCCGGAACACCAGTTTCAGTGGTGATCTCATCGGTTCGGATCAGGCCCGCGAGAAAGTTGGTCTCGCCGTTTTTCAATCGAATGACCGACTCGATCGTGCGGGTAGCGATGATCGGCTGGTTCTGGCCGCCCGAGCCTTCGACGAAACCACTGAGGTTACTTACCTCCACCTGCAATTCGAGCGAGATCTCCTTGTTGTGATGAATGCGAGGCTCCATGTCGAGGCGAATGCCGATGTCCTGGTACTGGAACGAGGTCAACGGCACGATGTTGCCGCCCACGGTCTGCGAGGTGTTGAAGGACGTCACCGGAATCGGAATCCGCTCGCCGATATGGAGCGTCGCCTGTTCGCCGTCGCTGATCCGGACCTGGGGGCTGGCCAGGATCTCGGCGTCGGAGCTATTCTTGAGGAAGTTGTACGTGATGTTCGGAATCGTCACGAACCAGTTGCCCTGGTTGATGAACTCGAGGTCGGACACTCGCACGGAATTCGGAGCGCCCTCGGTACCGGAATCGAAGGATTGCACGACGAAGTTCTCCGACAGCCGAACGCCCAGCTCGCGGATCTTGTTGCCGCCGATCTGGAGCAACTCGACGTCGATGACGACCTCGCCCCTCGCCTTGTCGTTGGTGTGGATGATCCGCTCGGCCACCTTGACCTTGTCGGCGGTGTCGCGCAGGACGATCGCGTTGAGCTGGTCGTTGGACGCGACGTTCTTGGCTCCGACCAGACTCCGCAGCATGGTCATGACGTCTTTGACCTCGGCGTTCGACAAGAAGAACGTCTGAATGACCAGATCTTCGTAATTGCGCCGGTTCTGAGGAGAGTCCTCGACCACGATGATCGACTGCTCGTCGAGCACCTTGTAGAAATGGTTCGCGGTGCGCATCAGGATCTCGAGAGCGTCCTGCGCAACCACGTCGCGAAGCTCGATCGCGATCTGCTGGTCTCTGAGCTTGGGGTCGAAGAGAATGTTGATCCCGAACGCCGTGCCGAGCGCCCTGTAGATGTCGAACACCGACACCGCTCGCGGAAACTCGAGCGAGATCGGCTCCCGCGAGCGCGGATTCAGGACCGGCGGCTGCGGCCGGGTGCCCCGGGTCTTCTCTTTGAGGTCCTCGAGCGATCCGATCCGGATCGGATCGTCGTCGGCCCGCAGCAGCTGCTCGCGCAGCTTCTCGAGCTCGACCTGCGCATACTGATTCGAAGGATCCAGCTGAACCGCCTGCTGGAATTCGGCCAGAGCGCGTTGCATGGCATTCGCTTCCTGGAATCTCTTGCCGCGCTCGAAGTGCTCCTGGGAAGCGCGGATCTTGGCGCGCAGGAGCCCGGTGCGATAGGCGACCCGTTTCGGAAACTGGTCGACCAGCTCGAGATAGTGGATCACCGCCCGATCCCAGTCGCCCTCGTCCTCGGCGGCCTGCGCAAGCCGATAGGCACGGTTTGCCGTGCACGCCAGCACGAGCAAGAGCGCCCCGCAGCTGATGAGAAGTGATCCCCGTTTCATGCTCTGTTCCTCGTTTTGCCTCGCTGCCGGCGGCGCTAGACGCTCACTCGCCCGCTGCCAGCCGGGTGGCGGGTAACTGCGGGAAGTTCACGAACTTGAGATCAGCCGATTCGTAGTTGATGCTCTCCACGACGAAGTGTTCTTTTAGGATACCGCCCTTACGTACGTTGTAGAGGTCGTTTCCGTCCCCAAAAACGGCAATCTTGGCATTCTCGGGCCCGAAGCTGCCGAGGTATTTCACGTCCACCGGCGGCGGCTGGGGCGCAGCCTTGGCCCCTCCGGCCTTCGGGCGCGGCGGCGGCCGGCGCTGCGTCTGGGCCGGCTTGGGGACCGGTTTGGGAGGCGGAGGTGGAGGCGGAGGCGCGGCCTCGAACCGGAACGGATCCCTGCCCGGGTGATACTCGGCGGCCTTGAGCTCGAGATCGGCCAGCCGCAGCTCGGCCAGGCTCGGGCTCGGAGTCTCCATGTCGATCGGACTCCGCCCCAGACCCGCCACCCCGGCGGTGGCGTCGAAGTGCGCCAGGTACGGCCAGAGCGCACGAACGCTCACCATGAGAGCCACCGCCGCCAGCACCGTCAGAAGTAGCTTCCTACGATCCACGACTCAGCTCTCCAGCTCCGGAACGCCTGGAACGGCGACATCCGCCGCCGGCGCGGACGCCGTAAACAGCGTCGAGAGAGTCAGGTTGATTCGCAATGGGGCGTTCTCGATCTCGTTGCTGCTGATCGCCACCTGGTCGAGAACGAGAAAGGAGTCCGACAGCTCGAAGAAGTTGATCAACTGCCGCAGCTGCGCGTAGGTTCCCTGAACGGCAAAGGTAACGGTGCGGCGGGACACATCCTGCCCCTCCAGGCGCTCCCGCTGGTAGTTCAGGGCCTCTGGCGGAATGCCGGCCCGGCCGGCAAGCTCCTTGATCTCAGCGATGATCCTGGTCAGCGACTGGCGCTCGGTGGACAGACGCCGGCCATAGAAATCTGCCAGGCCTTCTTCGCTCGAACGGATTCGATCGACGACGCCTTCCGCCTCGAGCCGCTTGGCACGAACGGCCTCGAGCTCCTGGGTACGGCGCTCGAGCCGGATGCGGGCGACTTTCGCCTCGTCGGCAAACCGCAGGCCGAAGACGGCGAGCAGCGCCAGCATCAGGGCCAGGAACAACGCTCCCGGCAGCCAGAAGCGCAGGTTGGCGACCCAGGCGCTCACTCTTCGCCTTCCTTGGCGGGCACCGGTGTGGAAGCTCCTGCCTCCTTGGGGTTATAGGGCGTCGAGATCGAGAAGGTAATCAGGTTTCGCTCGGGCCGGGTCGCTTCCTGGTGGAGGTCCGGATCCGCGAAGGCCTCATGAGCAAACAGACGATCGACGAACTCGAGCAATGCCTCCGACGTTTTCGCTTCACCGCGGATCTCGAGGCTCACCTGGTCGGCGGCGCCGTCCCGGCTTCGGCCACGCTGCCGGCCCCGGTTGGATTCGCCGAATCTCGGCGTCAGGCTGGTCAACCGCACATCACGGGGAAGAGTCTCGGCCACCTGATCGAACAGACGACTCCAGGAGAAGGTCCGCTGGAGAATCCGGAGATTCACGAACTCGATCTTGCGATTCAACTCGTCTGGCTCGAATCCCGCGAGCTTGGCCTGCGCCGCTTGAAATCTCACCGACTCCTGGTCGAGCTCGTCGTCGATCTCCTGGAGCCCGGACTCGGTCAGCCCCTTGCCGGAAAGGTGATTCCAGTAGAGGTAGACGTTGACGCCCAGCAGGAGCACGCCCAGGACGGCCAGAATGATTCCCGCTCTGCGAATCGGCCGCAGATTGACGAACGGCTTGCTGGCGAGGTTGAGAGTCATCTCTCAGGCGACCTCTCGCAAGGCGGCACCCAGCAGCGGGGCCGCATCGTGAGTGGTGAGGTGGACCAGGCCCGGAATCGAGGGCCATTCCCGGTCCAGCGAAGCTACGGGTCGCTCGAAGACCTCTTCGAGCAGAGTGCTCCATTCGCCCTCGCGGGCGTCCGGTGCCGCCAGAATGATCTCGCTAACGATCCCGGGCGGCACCCGCTCCTGCAGAAAACTCCGCGTCAACCTCAGCTCGCGCCCCACCGGGGCCATCGAGCTCCCGATCGCGTGTGTCTTACTCCGGTAGACGGCCGGCTCGCCCTGGCGGGTGACGATCAAAGAGTATCGCTCGTCGTCGACCCGTACGACGACACCGAGCGGCGGCGAAGCCAGTCCGGGAGCGAGAGCGGAGAACAGGGACAGGCTCTGATTGGAGACGTTTCCGATCCGCACGCCGTGATCCTCGAAGGCCTCTTCTACTTGGACCAGAGCGGAGTCGATGGCAAAAGCGACCAGAAAGCGATGACTCCCGCCGCCTTCGACGGCCGGTACCGGCTCGGCCGCGATTCGAAGCTCCTCTACGCGAAAGGGCACGATCCGCCCGAGCTTGAAGCGCAGCACCTCGAGCTGTTCCTCTCGACGCCGCGGCCACTCTTCGGAATCGACAAAGGTCAGTCGCATCCAGCTGTCCGGAACGACCAGCGAGGCTTCGGCCGGCCGCCGGATGAGATTGCCCAGTAGCGCCTCCACGGCGCCGGAGAGGTTCTCCTGGTCTCGCAGACGACCACCCAGCGGTCCGGCCTGAAAGCAGTCCTCGGCCAACGACTCGACCAGACAGTCCCGACAGTACAACTCCCCGCCTTCATCGAGGCTGAGATACGTCAGGCTGGTCTCATCCAGGGCAAAGACGTGCGGAGGCACCCGTACCGGGTCCATCCCCAGCAGCCTTCTAGTCCACGAATGTGACTTTGTTGATCTCACGAAGGGTGGTGACTCCTCTCGAGACTTCGAACAGGGCCGATTCGCGTAGAAACGACATGCCTTCCTTCATCGCGGCTCGTTTGATCTCCGATGCCGGGCGCCGCTCCAGAATCAGCTCTCGTATCGTGTCGGAGAGATCCAGTAGCTCGGATATCGCGGTTCGGCCGTGAAAACCAGTGCCTCCGCACTCCACACAACCGGCGCCTTCGTAGAAGACGCGGTCGCCAACCGACGCCGGTTCGATGCCGCTCTCCTCGAGAAGCTCGGCAGAGGCCTCGGCGGGTACCTTGCAGTGCTCGCAGATCTTGCGAACCAGGCGCTGAGCCAGCACACAGTTCAGGGCCGAGACGAAGTTGTAGAGATCGACTCGCATGTTCAGGAATCGGCCCAGAACGTCGACCACGTTGTTCGCGTGGACGGTGGTGAACACCAGGTGCCCGGTGAGCGCGGATTGCACGGCGATCTGCGCGGTTTCCTCGTCGCGGATCTCGCCGACCATGATCGTGTCCGGGTCGTGTCGAAGGATCGATCGCAGCCCGCGGGCAAACGTCAGCCCCTTCTTTTCGTTCACCGGAATCTGGGTGATGCCCTTGAGCTGGTATTCGACCGGATCCTCGATCGTGACGATCTTGTCTTCGTTGGTTTGAATCTCGGAGAGACAGGCATAGAGAGTCGTGGTCTTACCGGATCCGGTCGGGCCGGTAACCAGCACCATGCCGTAGGGCTCGCGAATGAACTTGCGCAGCTTGCGGATCGTGCCGTCGTCGAAGCCCAGGACAGGGAGACGCAGGTTCCGGAACTCCTTGTTGATCGATTCCTTGTCGAGAATACGAATCACGCAATCTTCGCCATGTACCGACGGCATGATCGAGACGCGAAAGTCGATGGTTCGGCCCTTGAAGCGGAGCTTGAAGCGGCCGTCCTGCGGCACCCGCTTTTCGGCAATATCGAGCTCCGACATGACCTTGATGCGGCTGATGATCGTCTGGTGATGCCGTTTGTCGATCGGCTCCATTGCCTGGTAGAGAACGCCGTCGATTCGATACTTGATGACGACTTCGCTCTCGCGCGTCTCGATGTGGATGTCACTTGCGCGGCGCTGGATCGCGTTGAGCACCGTCGAATCGACCAGCTTGATGATCGGGCTCGTGTCGGCGCTGATGCGATCGATCGAGAGCACCTCCTGGCTGTCGCCGTCATCTTGAACCAGCTGCAGGCGGAAGTCCTCGGTAGCTTCGTCGAGCACCCGCTGGGCGCTTTCCGACTTCTGCAGCACATCCTCGATAGACAGCCGCGCCCCGACCTTGACGTCGATCGGGCCGCCCAGCAGCATTTCGATCTCGTCCAGCTTGGTGACGTCGGTGGGATCGGCGACGACGATCGTGATCCGGCCGTCGGCCGTGCTCTCGGGAATGAAGCCGTACCGGAGCATGACCTCGAATGGAATCGAGCGAAACAGATCGTTGTCGACCGTGAATCGGTCGTGAGGAACGAACTCGAGCTGGTATCGGCGCGCTAGCTCGGAGGCACGCTCTTCCTCGCGGTCGCGCTCGGCAGTCGCGGTTGCGAGGGTTTCTGCAAAAACGGCTTCTTCCATGAATCTCGGCCCCTAACTCGGTCCGACCTGGCTCAGCATACTGAACAGCGGCAGATACACCGACACCAGAAGTGTCGCCACGATGACTCCCATCAGCACCAGCATCACCGGCTCGACCAGAACCAGGATTCTCTCGAGCTGAGTGTCAACCTCTTCGTCCAGGAAATCGGAAGCGTTGCCGAGCATGGCATCGAGGCTGCCGGTTTCCTCTCCCACCTTGGTCATCTCCACGACAATCTCGGGGCTTTCGCCCGCCGCCTCGAGCGCCTGGTGAAGAGCCACGCCCTCCCGGACTTTCGGGATCATCGGCGTGAGCAGGCCCCGAATGTGGGCATTGCTCACCGCCGATACCGAATCCTCGAGCGCCGGGACCACCGGTATGCCGCCGGCCAGCAATGTCGAGAGCGACCGGGCGAACTCGGACATGGCCAGACGGCGGAAGATCGAGCCCAGAACCGGAACCCTGAGCTTGAGGCGATCGAAGACGCGCTCGCCGACGGTCGAACCAGCCCAGCGGCGGCCGAAGATCACGGCTACCGCCACAACGATGGCTATCGGGATCCAGTTCGAGCTCAGGAACCGAGACAGGGCCAGGGTCATCCTTGTGAGCAGCGGTAGCTCGGTATTGAGCGCGGAGAAGAACTCGGTGAACTTGGGCACCACGTAGATCGTCATGACCGCGATCAGCATGACCGAAAGCCCGACCAGGACCGCTGGATACACCAGCGCGGAAACCACTTTTCGACGGGCCTCGGTCACCAGCTTCATGTAACGTACGAAGCGCCGTACGACCGCCTCCAGCTCGCCGCTCCGCTCGCCCGCCTTGAGAGTCGCGGGAAACAGCGGCGGCAAGAGATCGCCGTGCTTGGCAAAGGCCGCCGACAGCTCGGCACCGTCGCGCACCTGGATCACAACGTCGTCGAGCACCTCGCGAAACAGCGGCTCGCGCTGTCTCTCCGCCATCAGCTGAAGGCCCTGGAGCACCGGCAGCCCGGACCGCAGCAACGCCGCAAACTCCTGGTTGAACAGGAGCAGAGCCTCCTCGGGGACTTTCTTGCGGCCACGGGAGAGCGTCGGCAAGAACGCGCCAGGGACCAGCGACACGCCCCGGCGTCGGATCTTGAGCACGTGATAGCCGCGGCGCTCGAGCTCGGTGCGCACCGCGTGCTCGGAGCGACCATCGTGGGTCTGGTGAACAATCTGACCCTCGGTATTACCCAATGTGCAAACGAACTGCATCGGCTTGCTACCTGTTCGCCGCCTCGGCTGTGCCCTCGGGCAGGCACTCGATCACGAGCATGAGAGCGGTGTCGCTGGCCTCGGTGGGCGCCAGGCCCAGGACCATCGGCTTGTCGAGATCCAGGTTCAGATTTGCGTGGATCAGCGGCTCGAACTCGCCGTCTCGGCCAAGGGACAGGCGGAACCCTTCGAGCGAAGCCCGCTCGTCGGAAAGCAGGTGCCGGAGCCGAAAGTCCACGCGGAATTTGTCGCCGATATCGTGGACCACCGCCATCCCGTCGTCGATTCGGATCTCCGAGCCGGCGAGAAGCGAGTAGCTCTCGTACTTGAGCAGCTCGCGCAGTCGCTCCAGCACACCCGCCGGTAGCTCGGGAGCGTCGCCCTGGGCGCCGTCTGTGGGCTCGGCGCGAATCACCTGCACTCGAATTCGAAGTGGTTCGAACGGATGGTCGAAGGCCCGAAGCCGGGGCCGAATCAGCTCGAGCACGGACTCGGTGTCTCGAACGACGAGCGCATTCCCGCCTGGCTGCAACTCGACCGCGCCGCGACTCGACAGCAGCGGCAGCACGAGCTCGAGTGCTTCCGAGGCGCCACGATGCTGTAGATTGTAGGCATAGGCGACCAGCTGTGGCGCGGCCTGCGTTTCCTGGGCTGTCGCGGTGGCGGGCACCAGCGTCGCCGCCGGGGCCACCAGGGCCGAAAGAACCAGGAAGCTAGAGGTCCAGCGTCTCATGCACCACCATGACCAGCGCGAAGTCTTCCTCGCCGATCTCGTAGACCCGAGCCGCAGCCGGCGCCAGTGAGCCGATCGCCGGAAGTGAGACATCCGCGAGTCCGCTGTCGACGGTCCGAACCTCGGCGGCACGCGTCGGCTCGACTGTGTCGATCGGATCGGCTACCGCTGCCGTCGAGACCACGGACGAGCGGTTGGCGAGCATTCCCGCCACCGCGGCCAGTGCGATGAGAGCAGCCGCGGCCGCGATCCGCCACCGGGCTGCCCGAGAGCCAACCCGCCGATCCAGCGCTCGAATCCGCCCGGACTCGACCAGCTCCTCCTGAAGCTCGGAGATCTCCTTGGCGTCGAACTCGGAATCGTCCATCCTCCGAACCGCCCAGCTCGGATCCAGCAGGAACGCTTTGCCGGCACACTCCGGACATTCCCTGAAATGCCGCTCGGCGCGCAAGCGCTCGGGCGAGCTCTCCTGCAGCAGCTCGTCCGCCGACGCGGCCAGATCCTCCCAGACCGGGCAGCTCATTTCGCCGTCCTGGCAAGCGAAGCGTACTCGGGAAACCGGCACCGCAGCTCCCTGCGGAGTTTGACGCGCGCCGCAAACAGGTGGTTTCTCACGGTCGATTCGCTGCAGGCCAGCACCTGAGCGACTTCCCTGGAGCTCATCCCCTCGACCTCTCGCAGCCAGAATGCCTTGCGCTGTCTGTCGCTGAGGTCACTGGCCAGGTCCCGCATGATCGCCAGAGCCTCGCCTGCCATGAGCGCCTCGAAACCCGCCTCGGGCCGGCTGTGCACCGAGCGCAAGTGGTGACGGACCGGTTCGGCCTTCTCCCGCCGGGTGGAACGGGCCCTGAGATAGTCGATGCCCAGGTTGGTGGTGATCCGGTATAGCCAGGTGTTGGCGCTCCAGCGCGGGTCGAAGCGCGCGCGATGCTCCCACACCCGCAGGAAGGCGAGCTGCACCAGATCCTTGGCCTCCTCCCGATCTCCGACGATGCGGAAGGCGAGGTGCAAGAGAGGCTGCGTCTTCCGAGTCACGAGGTCGCCAAAGGCCGGCCGGTCGCCGTCTCGGATGGCCAGCAACAGCTCGGTGTCGGACAACTCCGGCGACTGGGCAACGGGCGCTGCTCCGGCCGTCTTGCCGGCGCGGCTCGGGTCGCTGGGAACGGAGTGAGGCATGCTGTACCTTGGTTGCTTACGGGCGGTGTCTCGATTTCGTCTAGAAGCCGATCGGCTTTCGACGATCCGATCCAGCCACAGGTTCGGTCGAACAAACAATTATACTGCCGGTCCGGAAACGCCGACGGCCGTCTTCGCAGCTTCCCCGAATGTGGCTCCTCTACCAGGCTCTCCTCGCCGGCCTCACGGTCCTGTTGGGGCCTTTCCTGCTGATTCGGCGAGGTCGCCACTACCTTGAGAGTCTGCCGATCCGGCTGGGGCGAGTTCCGGTCGCAGAGCGCCAGCCGGTCTGGGTGCACGCGGTGTCGGTCGGCGAGGTCAACGTCGCCGCCAGTCTGGCTTCGATCCTGCCGGGCGACCGCGAGCTGCTGCTGACTACGATCACGCCCAGCGGCCAGGAAAACGCCCGCGGCAGGTTCCCCGGCGCGCTCGTGACCTACCTTCCGTTCGACCTGGCATTCGCGGTTCAACGCTTCTTCGACCGGCTCAAGCCGCGGGCCCTGATTCTCTGCGAAGGTGATCTGTGGCCCCTGGTCCTGCGCGAAGCCTCGAGATCCAGAATCCCGATTGCGATGGTCAACGGCCGGATCAGCGAGCACAGTTTCCGCCGGATGAGGATCCTGCGCAAGGTCTTGAGCCCGTTGCTCGCGCCCGTCCACGGCTTCGCGGTCCAGACTCCAGAGGACGCCGAGCGGCTCGAACAACTCGGAGTCTCCTCGGACAAGATCACGATCACGGGCAACCTCAAGTTCGAAATCGCGTCCGCTCCGGAACTTCCCGAGTTGGAGTCGCGAATTCGGACGCTGGCGGGGGAACGGCCGATCCTGGTAGCGGGCTCGACGATGCGCGGCGAGGAAGAGCAAGTCCTCGAGGCGTTTCGGCAATGCGGTGGCGGCGAGCGGGCGCTGTTGATCCTCGCGCCCCGGCACCCTGAACGCTGGCAGCGAGTCGCTTCGAGTGCGCGCAAGGCCGGGCACGAGGTGCTTCTGCGATCCCAGCTCGACTCGGGCGCACCGTCCATCCCGAGCTCGGCGGACGTGCTGCTGCTCGACAGCCTGGGCGAGCTGGCCTCGATCTACAGGCTGGGAATCGGTGCGTTCATCGGTGGCACGCTGGTCCCTACCGGGGGCCACAACCCGCTCGAGGCGGCGCTCCACGGAGTGGCGATCGCCGTCGGTCCCTCGATGCACAACTTCAAGGAGATCGCAGAGCGATTCGAAGCCGAGCAGGCCTGGAAGCGAGTTGAAGGCTCGTCGGAGCTCGCGGCCCTCTGGGGCCGATGGCTCGAGGATCCGGACTCGGCCGGCGAGATCGGAGCGCGCGGCGCACGGGTGGTCGCAAGCAACCGAGGCGCACTGGCGAAGACCACGGCGTTTCTCGAAAACCAACTCGGCGAGGCGCTCGGCTTATGACCCGGCCGGTGCCGATCGAGCCGCCCACGAAACCGCGATCGCCGTGGCAGCTTCTCTATGGGGCGGTTCACCGATGGCGAAGGCGCTGGTACCGCAGACGAGCTCTCGAGCTGCCGCGGCCGGTGATCAGCATCGGCAATCTGCACTGGGGAGGAGCCGGCAAGACACCGATGGTCGCCGCGGTCGCCCGTCACCTCCAGGAAAGCGGCCGCAAGGTGGCGGTCCTGTCCCGGGGCTACGCCAGCAAGGGCAAGGGCGTACGTGTGGTCTCGATCGGCGAGGGCCCCATGCTCGGTCCCCGGCTGGCGGGCGACGAGCCGGTCGCCCTCGCCGGTGAGCTTTCGGGCGTGGCCGTTGTGGTCGGCGCCGATCGTTTCGAGGCCGGCCGGCACGCTCTCGAGCGGCTTCCCGAGACTCCGGACGTCTTCGTCCTGGACGACGGCTTTTCTCACCTCGGTCTGGCTCGTGATCTCGACATCCTGGTCTTCCCCGCGGCGGATCCCTTCGGCGGCGGCCGCCTCGCGCCGTCGGGCCGGCTGCGAGAACCTCTGGCGTCCGTGCTCCACGCGTCGGCGGCGATTCTCTCGGGCAGCGAGGTCACGAATCCGGATCCGAACGCGGGCCGCCGGCTGGCTGCGGCTCTCGAGCGTTTCGGCTTCAGCGGCGCGGGCTTCTGCAGCCATACGCGCACGCTCGACGTCGTCACCGAGCGAGGATCCGAGCTACCGACGGGAACCCGGGTTTTTCTGGCGATCGGGATCGCGCGGCCGGAGCGCTTCGCCACCGCGGTCGCCGAGAGGCAGTACGAGATCGCCGGCCAGCTGGATTTCTCTGACCACCATTCCTACTCGGAGGCCGATCTCGAGCGAATCGTCGGCGCCGCTCGGGCCGCGGGCGCGCCCTGGGTGCTGACGACCGCGAAGGACCACGTCAAGCTCTTCGGCCGGCTCGAGGTTCCGCTGGCGTACTTGCCGATTCGCGCCGAGCCCGAGCCGGCCTTCTGGGCGTGGCTGGACGCGGCGCTGGGGTCGATTCCTTGAGCCGCGCAGCGATCCGGTCACACGCTCTCGCCGGTGGCTTCGGATCGGCAGCCGGAGCCCTGTTCTACGAGATGGCGGGATCCCGCCGCCGGGTCGCTCGACGCAACCTCGCGCTGGCCTTCCCCGACGAGCCGGATCGCCGCCTCGAACGGCTCGCCCGGGTTTCCTTCCGCCACTTCGGTCGATCCATCTTCGAGACCGTGTCTTTGAGCCGGCTCGATGCCGAGGCGATCTGCTCACTCTTGAGCTTCGAAGGCTGGGACAACTTCGCCCGCGCGGAAGCCGAGGGCCGCGGGGTGATCGTCCTGACCGCCCATCTCGGTGTCCACGAGGTTCTGAGTCCGACGATCGCTCTCTACCGCGGGCCGCTCCACATGGTGGCGAGACCCTTCTCGCATCCGGCGCTCGAGCGCCGAGTTCGAGCCATACGCGAGCGATTCGGCAACTTCTCGCTGCCCAAGAGGCAGGCCGCTCGCGGCATGATGCGGGCGCTTGCAGAGGGCGACCGAGTGGCGATCCTCATCGACCAGCGTGTCCATCCTTTCCAGGGCGTTCGGGTTCCGTTCTTCGACCGCGAATCCTGGACCAGTCCGTTGCCCGCGCAAATCTCGCTTCGCAGCGGCGCACCGGTGCTTCCCATCTTCGCCTACGGGCGAGGCCAGGGCCGCTACTCGATCGTTGCCCACTCCCCCATCCTGCCGCCGGCCAGCGGCGGCTCGAAGCCCTCCGCGGCGGAGGTTCACAACCTCACCGCGCAGTATGCGCAGGCCACCGAGATGGCGATTCGAAGAGAACTCGGCCAGTGGATGTGGATGCACGACCGATGGAGGCGGCATTGAAGGCTACCCGCTCGCTGGTTGTGGCGCCGAACTGGGTGGGCGACAACGTCATGGCGATCCCGGTGCTGGATGCACTCGCCGCCTCGGAGCGCTCGCTCACGGTGCTCGCGCGACCCCATCTCGTGCCTCTGCTCGATCTTCTCGCCTCGGTCGACGAGGTGGTACCGCGGCCCAAGAAAGACACCGATACGATCGCGACCCTCAAGTCGTGCCACTTCGAGGAGTGCATCGTCCTGCCGAACTCGTTTCGAAGTGCCTGGCTTCCGTTCCGCGCCGGCATTCCCGTGCGCTGGGGCTATCGCGGAGATTTTCGCAGTGCTCTGCTCGAGCCCGCGGTGCGCCGTCCGGCCGGCATGCGTCACCAGACCACGGACTACGATTCCCTCCTCGAGAGAATGGGCGTCGCGATTCCCGCCGGACTGCCCGCAATCGCCCTCGGGCCGGAAGAGCTGGCGGCGGGCGAGGAGACCCTTCGCCAGGCCGGCATCGATTCGGGCGGAAGCGCCAGGATCGTCGGGCTGTTCCCGGGCGCCGAGTTCGGTCCCAGCAAGCGATGGCCACCGGAGTCGTTCGCCGAGCTGGCATCCCGGCTCGCCTCGACGCCCGGGGTTCGAGTCTTGGTGATCGCGGGCCCCGGCGAGGAAGCGCTGGCGGCGGCGGTGCGCGGGGACGGAGCGCCCGAGATCCCCATCCTCGGGCCGGAGCTCGACCTGGCCGAGCTGGCCTCGGTCCTGGCGACGCTCGACGTGCTGGTGACCAACGATTCGGGCCCTATGCACATCGCCGATGCCATGGGCACGCACTGCGTCGCACTGTTTGGACCGACGAATCCGGCGCGGACCGCGCCGAGAGGCGAGGGGAGCCGGTTGCTCTACACCGAGCGGTGGTGCTCACCGTGCTTCAGGAAGCGTTGTCCTCTGTTTCACCAACGCTGCTTGCGTGACCTCAGCGCCGCACAAGTCCACGAGACCGTGAACGTGATCCTCGAGGCCTACCCGGCGCCCGACTCGATTTCGTAGAGGGGGTCGCCGCCTTCGACCGCCTCGCCTTCGGCGACGAACACCCGGCTCAGCACCCCTGCGCTCTCGGCCTGAATCTCGTTCTCCATCTTCATCGCCTCGAGCACCAGCACTCCCTGCCCTGCTTCGACGGTCTCGCCCTCCGCAGCCAGCACCTTGACCACTCGGCCCGGCATGTAGGCATCGGTGCGCGAGACGCCCGAGCCGAGCTGGGCATCGTGCGTCGTCGCCGCGAGATGCGTCAGGGGATCGAGGACCTCGACGGTTTCGCTTCCGAACGAGCCCGAGACCTCATAGCGATCGTCGCCCAGGTGGCGCACCGTCACCTCGAAGTGATCGCCATCCCAGATCAGGCTCCGGACGCCTCCCGCAAGGTGGCTGACTTCGAGGTCCATCACCTCGCCGTCCAACGCCATCCTGACGCGAGATCCATCGCGGTCGAGCTGAACCTTCTGTTCTCGAGCCCCGTGCCGAACCACCAGCTTCATGAGTCTTCCCCAATCGCCTCCCTGCGGCCGGCCTCGCGCCATAGCAGCCGGCCGCCGTCTTCGGTGAAACGCGCCGCACGGCGCGCGTGGCGCTCCGCATACTCGAGCGCCGCCGCGGCGATCACCAGTCGGTTCACTCCGCCGTCGCCCGGCAGCCCGAGCTCGCCGGACTCGAGCTTGCGGTCGAGCATGCCGATGTCGAGCTCGCCGGCCACAAAGTCCTGATCATCGAGAAGCTGCGCGAACAGCGGCACATTCGTTTTGACCCCTTCGATTCGAAGCTCGGCCAGTGCGCGTCCCAGGCGTCGGACAGCCGTGGCTCGATCCGCTCCCCAGGCGATCAGCTTGCCCAGCATCGGATCGTAGTGGATGGTCACTTCACTGCCTTCGTAGATCCCGCAGTCGTTCCGGATTCCCGGACCCTCCGGCAACCGCAATCGGGTGATCGTTCCCGGCGAGGGAATGAAGTTGTGGAACGCGTCTTCAGCGTAGAGCCGCACCTCGATCGCGTGACCCCGACGCTCGATACGGTCGAACTCCGGTCCCAGGCGATGTCCTTGCGCGACGAGAATCTGGGTCTCGACCAGATCCAGTCCGGTGATCATCTCGGTCACCGGGTGCTCGACCTGCAACCGGGTGTTCATCTCGAGAAAGTAGAAGCCTCCGTCGCGAGCGAGCAGAAACTCCACGGTCCCGGCATTGGTGTACTCGGCGGCCTCGGCGGCGCACACCGCGGCCCGGCACATTCGGTCGCGCAGTTCCTCGTCAACCACCGGCGAGGGGGCCTCCTCGAGCACCTTCTGATGGCGGCGCTGAAGAGAACACTCGCGCTCACCCAGGGCCACCGCGGTGCCGTGGTGATCCGCCATGATCTGGATCTCGACATGCCGGGGCCGCTCGATGTACTTCTCGAGGTACACGGAGTCCTCGCCGAAGCTGGCGGCGGCCTCGGATCGAGTCGCCCGGTACGCGCTTTCGAGCTCGTCGGGTCCCTCCAGAAGCCGCATTCCCTTGCCGCCGCCGCCCGCGGACGCCTTGAGCATGACCGGGTATCCGATTCCCTCGGCCTCGACGGCGGCCTCTTCCACGGTCTCGAGTGGGCTGTCGCCGCCGGGAACGATCGGCACGTCCGCGTTCTTCATCAGCTGCCGGCTTTCGAGCTTCGAGCCCATGAGCGACATCGCCGCCGGGGACGGCCCGATGAAGCGGACGCCCCGATCGCCGCACATCCGCGCGAAGTCCGCGTTCTCGGCCAGGAAACCGTAGCCCGGGTGAACCGCGTCGGCTCCGACTTCGGCCGCCAGATCCGCGATTAGCTCGGCCTTGAGATAGCTCTCCAGAGACGGCGCGGTACCTACGCGGTAGGCCTCGTCGGCCATCAGCACCGGCAGCGATTCCCGATCGGCATCCGAGTAGATCGCCGCCGTCCGAATCCCCAGGTCCCGCGCGGCTCGGATCACACGTACCGCGATCTCGCCGCGGTTGGCGATCAAGATCTTCTCGAATCTTTCTGGCATCAGGAGACGGTCGTTCGGCGCTGGACCGCGGGTCTCACAACGTAGAGCACCAGCGCCAGCGCCGTCAATACCGCGACTACGAGCGACACGCGAAACGGCCGGCGGTCGACTCGAAGGCGCACTACATGGCGGCCGGCCTCGAGTGGAACCGCGAGACGGTGGAGGTTGCCGACCAGGGGCTCGACCTCGACTCCATCGACCTCCAGACGATAGATCGGCAAATGCGAGCGCTGGATCAAGAGCACCCCGGCCCCTTCGGCAGCGACCGTCCAGCTCCACGACTCCGGCCCCGCCGCCGGCATCTCGCGAATGGCCGCTCCGGCGAGCTCCGAGCCCGGGAGAGACGAACCGGCGACCACTACCTGGCTCCGAGGACGGAAATCCGGTGACGTCACGGCGACCAGGGCTTCATTGAGATTGGCGGAGGGCAGGATCTCTCCTACGAACTGCACCGGAGCCGCGGCCCCGGGAAGGCGATAGAGCAACAAGTCGCCGCCCACCGACGGGTAGCGCTCCACGAGCTCCGCGGAATCGGTGCCCTCGAGCTCTCTCTTCATGTAGAGCCACTCGACTCCGGACGCCTCGAGCAACCGGACTCTGTTCTCGTCGGTGAGAAGCGGGAATGCTTCGGTCGCCGCGCGGGTCAGAAACGAGTCGAGGCCTTCCGGCGACAGCACGAACTCGAACCGCCTGCGCTGCATCATGCCAACGTACGGATTCGCCTCGTAATGCAACTGGCGTTGCATCCAGCGCGGGTCGGGTGAAGGGTACTTGTCGACGGGCATCGGAACCGTGCCGAACAGCCCGCCCACGGCCGCGTGTGCGGCGACCGCCTGTTCGGGAACCGCCGTGGCCGCAGGCGGCACCGACTCGTAGATCCCGGTCTCTTCACTTCGGTAGAGGGGCGCCAGGAAGGTGAGCTGGAGCACCAGGTGGGCCACGAGAAGCGCCGGCAACAGGAGTCGAAAAACCCGCTCGCGGGCCAGGGTGGCGAGCAAGAACACCAGCGCCAGACCCGCGTGCCACAGCAGCAGGGTCCGCCATCGCTCCGTTTCGATCTCCGGCAGACTGCTGGTGCCGAAACCTTCGGGCATCCAGCCGGCCAGAATGGACTCGATCCACGTCCCACCCCAGGCCAGGAGCAGCCAGGCGATCAGGTAGCCGCCCAGGAAAAGGAGCGCGACTCGGCGGAAGCGGGTGGCTCCGCCGGTTCGAACGCAGCTCTCGAAACCGATCCCGGCGACCATTGCCGCCGGGACCGCCACCATCGGCCAGAACTTCACCGGCAACCGCAGCACGCTCAGGCCCGGCAGGCCGAGAAGCCATGAGACCAGCGGATTGTAGCCGCCCAGAGCCAGAAACAGCCCTCCGGCCATGAGCGCTCCCGCCCACAGCAGAACGCGGCGCGAGCCGTGGCGAGACACCAACCCGAGTCCGAGACACGCCAGCGAGAACAAGCCCGGGTAGAACGAGTAGAAGAGCGGCTGGGAATTCGAGTAGAACCGCTGCCCCCAGAAGGTGAGGTCGGGACCGCCAAACGCCAGCGGCAGAAACCACTCGAGGGCGGCTCCCGGATGCCAGCTCGCAACCGTCGCCGCCGCCTCGGAGTAGCCCCGGTGGCCGCGGAAGGACAGCTCGAGGATGCGCAGGAACTCCACCCACTGCGGGGCGGCTACGAGGGTCCCGGCGGCGAGCGCGGCGGCCAAAAGCCCCAGGGCTTTCCGGCCGGGCGACTCGAGCCAGAGCATCGAGAGACCCATGGCCAGAGCCAACGCCGCGGTCATCGGATCTCCTGCGAGAATCAGGAGACACCACAGGCCGGCAGCCGCCGGCACCGCCCACCGGCGGTTTCGCCCCGAATAGACCTCGAGAATCGAAGCCAGAAAAGCCGGGACCAGGGCCGCTCCGGCCACTAGGTTGTATAGATTGAGCGTCGAGAGAAGATAGCCGCTGGCGCCATAAAAGACTCCCGCCGCCCAAGCCGCCCGGGGCTCGAGCCCGAGTCGCCGTCCCAGCCAGTACGCGCCCACCGGAGCCAGTAGGAGGTGCAGCCAGAAGTGGGCGTTGAGGGCCCAGAACAAAGGCGAGACGCGATAGAGCAAGTTGTCGGGATAGAGGGCGACGGTGTTGGGATTGCCCAGGTGGGGCTGGCCTCCCGAGCGGTAGGGGTCGATAAGCGGAAGAAAGCCCTCCTTCATCGCTTCGGCCTGCCACCACTTCATTTCCAGGTGGGTGTTGAGCACGTCGCGGAAAAAGAGCGTTTGGCCTCCGGTGACGAGCGGCCAGAACACGAACACCAGTACGACCAATGACGGCACGACATACCAGGCCAGAAGGCGGCCCCTCGAAACGCGATCGGTGACGCCGGCGCTAGAGCTCGACGCGATCGGCTGAACGGGTGGCATCCGAGGAGTCTACGTCGAAGGTCGGTCTCCTCTCATAAGATACGGCGGATGATCGCCGGTCTGGTCAAGCTCTGCCGCCCGGCCCACTGGCCCAAGAACGTGTTCGTTCTGGCGCCGCTGGTGTTCGCGCAGCTGCTGCACGTGCCCGAGGCCCTGATCCGCACGGCGATCGCGGTTGTCTGCTTCTGCGCCGCTTCCAGCGTCGTCTACATCTTTAACGACTACCGCGATCGCGAGATCGACCGAAGGCATCCACTCAAGAAGCTACGGCCCCTGGCCTCCGGGGCGGTCTCGCCGTCGGCGGCCCTGGGTCTTGTCTTCGTATTGCTCCTCGGCGTCGGAGCGGCATCGGCGTGGCTCGGAGCCGGATTCGCCATCGTGGTCTCGATCTACCTGGCGATCAACGCGCTCTACAGCCTGGGGCTGAAGCGAGTGGTGATCCTGGACGTCATGATCGTCAGCCTGGGCTTCGTGCTGCGGGTTCTGGGAGGAGGCAGAGCGATCGACGTAGAGATCTCGGCCTGGCTGCTTCTGTGTACGATCTTCCTGGCGCTCTTCCTGGCGTTCTCCAAGCGTCGCCACGAGCTCATCCTGCTCGCCGACGAAGCCAAGGACCAGCGTCGGGTCCTGTCTCACTACAGCAGCGCGTTTCTGGACCAGATGATTAACGTGGTCACGGCTTCCACGGTGGTCTCCTATGCCCTCTACTCGGTCGCGCCCGAGACGATCGAGCGCTTCCAGACCAGCTTTCTTGTCTACACCATCCCGTTCGTCCTGTTCGGGATCTTCCGGTATCTGTACTTGATGTATCAGGTGCCGGATCGGATCAATCCAACCGAGGCGGTGATTCGCGACGGGCCCTCGGTGCTCAACATCCTGTTGTGGGGCGGCTCGGTTCTCGGAATCGTCTACTTTTTCTGATCGCCGGAAGCCCGCGTCAGGCGCCGGCGGCGAATTCTCGCACCGCGGTGATGACGAGATCGGCCTCGGCGTCGCTCAGCTCGGGGAACATCGGTAGGCAGAGAACCTCGCTCGCGGCCCGCCTGGCGACTGGACAGTCACCCCGAATGCCGTCCGAGCTCGCGAACGCCGCCTGGTCGGGAAGCGCGGTCGGGTAGTGCACCGTGCTGCCGATTCCGCGTTCGGCCAGAAACGCCTGCAGCTCATCCCGGCGGTCGGCGAGGACGGTCATCTGGTGATAGACCGGCTCGGACCGATCATCGGTCGCCAGACAGACGACACCCCGGGCCCCGGCCAGACCTCTCTGATAACGCTCGGCGATCTCGGCTCGGCGACGGTTCTTGGCCTCGAGGCTCACTAGACGGCAGTTCAGAACCGCGGCCTGGAAGGCATCCAGCCGGCTGTTGGTACCGACCAATACGTGCTCGTAGCGCCTCGGCGCTCCGTGGTTCGCGAGCAGGCGAACCCGGGTCACCGCGTCCGAGTCGCCTCCGGTCACCGCGCCGCCGTCACCGAAGCAACCGAGGTTCTTGGAAGGATAGAAGCTCCAGGTCGCCAGGTCGCCGAAAGCGCCCACAGGTCGCTCACGGTAGCGGGCTCCATGGGCCTGCGCGGCGTCTTCGATCAGCCAGAGGCCGGCACCCCGGCAGATCTCCTGGATAGGCTTCAAAGCGCAAGGCTGCCCGTAGAGGTGGACGCCGATCACACCCACCGTGCGTTCCGTGATGGCGGCTTCGAGCCGCTCCGGATCCAGATTGAGGGTCGCGGCCTCGACGTCGGCAAAGACCGGCAGCGCGCCGACCCATTCGACCGTCGCGGCGGTGGCTGCGAAGGTGAACGCCGGTACGACGACTTCGTCTCCCGAGCCGGCGCCCAGGGCCTTGAGGGCGAGAATCAACGCGTCGGTGCCGTTGCCGACGCCGACACAGTCGGCGCTGCCGGCGAGCCCGGCAAAGGCGCACTCGAACTCGCCCACCTCCGCACCGCCGACGAAGTGCTTGGACTCCAGGATCGAGCGCCAGCGCTCGTCGAGTTCTTCGCGGATCTCCTCGAGAGCTCGATCGAGATCAAAAACGGGCACCGAGATCATCTCGCCATGCCGATCAACGGGTTTCGGAGCCGGCGCCAAGCGGGAATCGGGTCCATGGAGTTTTGTAGACGACAATGCGGTCGCCGCCCAAGGCGATATTGGCCGGAACCTCGAGCTCATAGAGCGGCGCGAAACCCGTGTTCAACCGCTCCAGACCCGGGTACCAGCTCGGGAAGATCGCCAGATAGTCCGGCCGGGTCTCTTCGAGCAGACGCACGACTCCTTCGCGCCAGTCCCGCCCGGAAGCGCGGGCCTCGTCGATGTAGGCCTTGGCGCGGGGATGAATGATGCCGGCGAGATCGATGACTTGGTTCGGCAGGAAGTACTTGAGTGCGCCGACGTCGTTGACCGCGATCACGGCTCTGGGATCGACTCTCTCGGCGAGCCACTTGGCCATCTGGACGTCGCCGTCCTCGATGTTGCCGACCGACTGTAGATACTGCCCCGCGCCCAGGATCGCCGACGAGACCGTCGGCAGGAGGATGACCACCATGATGGCTCCTCGTAGCGGAACCCTCAGGCGCCCGAGCACGACCCTGGGACCGATCGAATGCGCGGCCCTCGACAGGGCCAGGACACCTAGGGTAATCAGGATCGGGAACAAGGGGTGGTAATAGCGCCCGTAGTTGCCCAGCAGATGCTTGCTCGACGGTGTGATCATCGAATAGGCGATCGGCAGCGACGTCAGCCAGAGCCCGGGCAGTAGCCCCCGGTCGCGCTCGGTACCGAGGCGCTCGATCAGGACCAGAACGCCCGCCACGCTCAGAAACAGCATGTAGGGCTGTGTGCGCATGAAGACGCTGATCACCTCGTAGAGATATCGAAGATCGGGCAGCAGGCGTTTCAGCCCGCCGGACTTGGCGCCGAAGGTCGTCGGCAGCAGGGATTCACTGAAGGTCCAGTTGAGCACGAGGATCGGCGTGATCAGAATCAACGCGGTCAAGGCACCCTTGATCAGGGCTTGCCATTGACCCGGCTCGACGCTCAGGTCGCCGCTGGCGGCCCGCTTCCAGAGCAGCATTCGATCGACCACCGCCATCGCCACGAGCAGCGCGCCCTCCGGACGCGCCAACGCCGACAGGGCCAGAACGGTGAAGCCCCAGGCGCTGGGGACGCTCCGGCGCCGCTCCCGGAGGTGCAGGATGATCCCCCACAACGACAGCAGCAGGAAGACGGGGATCTCCATCCCCGAGACCGCCGACCACAGGATCCAGCTCGTCATCGCGGTCAACAGCGTCGCAAACGCGGCCAGGCCTTCGGCGAGCCCCAGCTCCCGGGCCAGGACATAAACGGCGTGCAGGGCGCCAACGGTGACAACGATTCCCGCCAACTTCACCCACAACAGCACCGAGCCGGGCAAGAGGAAGAGAATCGAAAGCAGAGCGGTCCAAAGCGGCGCGGTCGAACCCGCAACCGGCTCTCCCGGGTTGTAGGTCAGCCCGTCGCCGGTTGACAGATTGCGGGCGAACTGGAGGTGAATCCAGGAGTCGTCCAGCGGGAAGCCCAGGCCTCCCGCCAGGAAGAACATCTCGGCGCCGAGGTAGCCGAGGCAACCGACGAGCCCGACCGCGAGGGCTGCGACAACAGGAATACGTTCGCGGGTGAGTCGTGGCATCGTGGCGAGTCGCCGTCGGCCGGATTCTATCCGCGGCACCATTCGACGAGTTGCTCGATGCTAAGATTCGCCGCTCCATGGGCGCACAGGGAAGCCGTACGCCGCTCACCGATACCCAGAAGCGCCTGCTCTTGTACGGCGTGCCGACGGTCGCGGTCCTGTTGCTCCTGGCGTTGATCTGGTTCCTCGGCCGACTCGCGGCTCCCGGCAAGGACCAGGACTGGACCTCGATCGACTATGCGGCGATGCCGGAAGTCGACCTTCTGCGCCGCTACCTGCGAATCGACACCAGCCAGGCCACCGGTAGCGAGGTCGCCGGAGCCGAGTTTCTGGCCGCCGAGCTTCGCCGCATGGGACTCGAGCCCACGGTGGAGGTTCTGGCCGACAAACACGCCAACGTGTGGGCGATTCTCGAAGGGGAGAATCCGGAGGCGCTGGTGCTGCACAGCCATATCGACGTCTACCCGATCGTCGAGCCGGAGACCTGGACGTTCGACCCGTTCGGCGCGACCATCGACCAGGCCTGGCTCTACGGCCGCGGGGTCTTCGACATGAAGAGCGTGACGGTGGTTCAGCTGCTCGCGCTTCAGAGACTCGTCGAACGCGGCCGGCCGCCGAAACAGTCGGTGATCTTTCTGGCCACGGGGAGCGAGGAAGTCGGGAGCGAGCTCGGCGCCCGCTGGATTCTCGACCATCATCCCGAGCTCGCCAACAGATTCGAAGTCGTTCTCACCGAGGGCGGCATCGTCGAGCCGATCGACCGTGAGGTGATCAAGTACTGGGGAGTCGAGTTCGGCCAGAAACGCTTCGTCGACGGTGTCTTTTGCGCGCAAACGAAAGAGCAGCTCGAAGCCCTGATCCCGACGATCCTCGGACTCAACGAGCTTCAGGTCGCCGAAGTGATCACCGACGAGGTGCGCCTGTTTGCCAACAGCTACGGGCCCTCGCGCGACAACCCGCTATATCGCGACGCTCTGCTCGACCCCGACGGTCTCTTCCGGGACGCCAACCGGTTCCGGCAGCTTCCGCTATACCTGCGAGCCCTGTTCCGGAACGAGATCGCCCCCTTCGAGGTGGAGTCGAACCCCGAGGGCGGGTTCCGGATGCGATTCAAGATCCATCTGCTGCCGGGCCAGACCCTCGCCGGCGCACGCGAGCGCCTTCTACCCGAGTGGTTCACCCACGGCCTGACCGTCCAACTCGGGGAGCCGATGGGCGCCGAGCACGGCAGCGAGGTTGACCACCGAGCCTTCGTGGCGCTCGCCGAGGCAGTCAAAGGCGTGTACCCCAAGGCTACCGTCGGGCCCCTGTTTCTGTCCTGGAGCGCTACGGATTCCAGGTTCTTCCGCCAAAGAGGAATCAACTCGTATGGCTTTTCGCCGTTCGTCATCTTCTCCACCGACTCCCTGCGGGTCGACGGTCCCAACGAGCGGATGTCGCTTCCGGGTTACATCTCGGGTTTCGAAATTTACCGCGACGCCGTGTTCCGGATCGCCGGCTGACGGTCACCGGCAGCCTGACCGTCAATAATTGTCGGTCAGCGGTCCGAAAACCCCCAAAAACCCATATTCACTGGGCCTCTCTCACTGGCATGGATGCTGCTCTATCCGATGCCGGACAGAAAAAGCGACTTTCACGCGCTTTCAATTCATAACCAAGGCAAAGGAGCCAGACAATGCTTTCCAGACTGAACCGCCGTAGGGGCCAGAAGGGTTTCACCCTCATCGAGCTCCTCATCGTGGTCGCGATCATCGGTATCATCGCGGCGATCCTCATCCCGAACCTCCTGGACGCGCTCCAGAAGGCCAAGCAGAAGCGCACCGTCGGCGACATCCGTAACGTCGGCTCGGCGTGGTTCTCGTGGCTGCAGGATCAGAACGGCGCGGCCGCGGCTGGCCAGTCGGCCTACAACTGGGCCGGCCTGACCGAGACCATCACGGCTGCCGGTCTCAAGACCACGCTCTTCATCAGCAACACCATGTTCTACCTCCAGGAAGTTCAGGAGCGCGACGCTTGGGGCAACCCCTTCAATTACGCTCACGGCGACCGCCTCGACGATCCCCAGTACATGGGTATCCGCAGCGCTGGTCGTGGTGAGGTCTGGGAAGGTTCGACTTACACCATGGGCCCGTTCATCGCCACGGACTACAACCGCGACATCGTCTGGGCTGACGGTTTCTTCGTACAGTATCCGGCTGGTGTCGAGACCGTCACCGGCGGCCCGTAAAGTTTGGGTCAACACGCGAATCCTCGAAGCGCCGCTCCCAGGAGCGGCGCTTTTTTCTTGTCCTCGTCCGCTGGCCCGGCGCCCGGCGGCTAGCCGACCCGCTGTTAGACTCGGTTTCGCGTGCCTGGTCGCTCGACAAAGTGCAGCGCGCGTGCGCTACGCCACCCCGAGGTTCGGTTGGACAGGCCGGGCGCGGCGCAGCGATCCAGCCGGCTCGCCCGGGCGGGGGCAATGCTGGCCCTCTTAGGGTTGGTCGCCGGCTGCGCTCGCGAAAGCCAGGCTGCTCCTCCCGAGGTCCTCGGCTGGTTCTCGAGCTACCTCGAGATCAACACGACCAATCCGCCCGGCCGCGAAGACCAGGCTGCGGCACTCCTCCGCGGGATCCTCCATCGTGAGGGAATCCCGACTCGGCTCCTGGTCTCGCCCGCGGGCCGCACCAGCCTGTACGCGCGCCTGGAGCCGAGCGAGCCGGGCGGCGGAGCGCTTGTACTGACCCACCACATGGACGTGGTACCGGCCGGACCGGGCTGGTCGGTAGAGCCGTTCGCCGCCCTCGAGTCCGGCGGTTGGATCTGGGGCCGGGGCTCGGTCGACGTCAAGAGCCTCGGCATCGCACAGCTCGCCGCGTTCATAGATCTGCATCGCCGTGGCGGTCCTGTGGCGCGCCCGGTGATCTTCCTGGCAGTCGCCGACGAAGAGAGCGGAGGCGCCGACGGCACCCGATGGCTGCTGGATCGGCACGACAATCTGTTCACCGGTGTTGCCGGAGTTCTCGGGGAAGGCGGCGCGAACCGGGTGATCTCCGGAACCCGGCTCTGGTGGGGCATCGAAACCTCGCAGAAGCGGCCGCTCTGGCTCAAGGCGAGCGTCCGGGGACGCGGCGGGCACGGCTCCATGCTCAACCCGGCGAGCGCGCCGCACCAGCTGACTCTCGCGCTGAGCCGCTTGCTCGAGCGGCCCCGCGAGTTCAGGGCCACTCCCGAGGCTCGCCGCTACCTCGAGGCC
The DNA here is from genome assembly GCA_046756565.1 of Thermoanaerobaculia bacterium. GTDB lineage: Bacteria > Acidobacteriota > Thermoanaerobaculia > Multivoradales > JAHEKO01 > CALZIK01. Next base: position 27,932 of record JBHHWO010000034.1, read on the forward strand.
GCCGCGCCGTACCAGAGCGTGGTCTACCAGAAGATGATCGCGGAGCTCGACGAGATTGTCGCCGACGAGGTGCCCGAGACCAAGCTGTTCCCCGGCGTCGCCACCTATCTCGTCGACACGATTCAGGTCAATGTCATCGACACTGGCGATCGCATCAACGTGGTGCCCGAGCAAGCGTCCGCTCTCATCGACATACGACTGCTACCGGACGTCGACGAGCAAGCCATGCTCGAAGAGGTGCGTGAGCTTCTCGGACCGCGCATCGACGTGGAGACTCTCTTGATCGCACCACGTTCCGCCGCCTCACCCGTCGACAACGAGATCTACCGATGCCTGGAGAAAGCCCTGGTCCCGACGGCGCCGGTCCTTCCCGCCTTCATCGCCGGGGTCACCGATTCGCGCTACTACCGCGAGCGCGATATTCCCGCGTACGGTTTTTCGCCATTCAGCCTCGACCCGCTGGAGACCCGGGGGATTCACGCTGCGGACGAGCGCATCTCTCGAGCTGCGTTTCTCGCCGGCGTCGAGCTCTACTCCGACGTCGTGCGCCGTTGCACGGCATTCTGAGCGCTCTCGAGCGCGTGTGCTGACTGTAGAATCGGCGCTGGCGTGTCAATCCCTTTGTTGATTCCGTATGCGGCGCTGTTCGGGCTGGTCGTCGGCAGTTTTCTGAACGTCGTCATCCATCGACTGCCGCGGCGAACGTCGATCGTCTTCCCGCGCTCGGCCTGCACCTACTGCGGCGGGCCGGTCAGTGCACGCGACAACATCCCGGTCGTGAGCTGGCTCGTTCTTCGTGGCAGGTGCCGCCGGTGTGCCGCACCGATCTCGATGCGCTACCCACTCGTCGAGGCCGCCACCTCGCTGCTGTTCGCACTGGTCGCGTGGCGCTTCGGTCTGAGCTGGGAGACGCCGGCGATGGCGCTCTTCTGCTCTCTGTTGCTGGTGCTCGCCCTCATCGATCTCGATCACTTCGTGTTGCCCGACAAGTTGACGCTACCGGGGACGATTGCGGGGCTGGCCCTGCAGCCCTGGCTTCCCAGAGTCGATTTCACCGACGCCTTGCTCGGTGTCGTCGGTGGCGCCGGCGCGCTCATTCTGATCATCAACTTCTGGTACTGGCTGCGCGAAGAAGAGGGCATGGGACTGGGCGACGTCAACATGCTGGCGATGGTCGGCGCGTTTCTCGGCTGGAAGGGCGCGGCGGTCACGATGGTGACGGCAACCGTCGCCGGAGCCGTCGTCGGACTCGCGCTGGTCGGCGGCCGGCGGCTCGAGGCCAAATCGCGCCTGCCTTTCGGAGTCTTCCTGTCCCTGGGCGCAGCGGTGGCGGTCTTCTTCGGAGAACGGCTGACCCAGCTCTACGCCGGACTCCTATGAGCCCGGAGCGGCGTAGGCCCGGCATCGGCTTCCGGCGGGAAGTTGCTGTCGTGCTGCCGATCGTGCTGCTGCTCCTGGTCGTTCTGTCGGCATACACGCTGCTGAGCTATCGGGCCGGCATCGCCTCGCTGGTCGACGCGCGCCGAGCCGAAGCGGCGCGCTTGGTAGGACGGATCGCCGAATCGATCGCCAGCGGTCGCGTCCAGGACGTGATGGCACTGCGCGAGCGCGCTCCGACCGCGGACTACTTCGCCCTGATCTCGGACTCCGGCCACGCGGTGTTCGAGGGCGGGGCTATCCCGACCGGAAGCCCGCTGAGCGGGTTCGACCTTCAGGCCGTGGACGGCCCGGCCGCAATCGGACCGCGCCGGGAATCCGGCCATATTTCGGCGATCGCTCCCACCTCGTTCGGAGCACAACGCCACTACCTGCGAATCGACCTGCGCGCTCACGAGCTCGCCCGCCAGCAGCAGAGCCTCCGCGCCCTCACCTGGGTGGTCATTCCAATCAACGCGGCCCTGTCGGTTCTCGTGTTGCTGTTCCTTCGTCATCTACTGGCACCCTACGACAAGCTGCTGGCCACGGCGCGCATGATTCGGCGCGATGAGGAGTCCCCAGAGGACGAAGTCGCCTTCCTGATCTCCTCCTTCGAAAGAGCGGTCCGGACCCTGGAGGAGGATCGCCCGGCCGAAGGCGATCTCGAGACCCTCGAGCTGGCGTTTGGGCCGAGTCTCGAGAGCGGCTTTTTGCTCCTCGGACACGGTGGCGACGTGCTCTCGCTGAACCCCGCCGGAGCGGCGCTCCTCGGGTCCGACAATCCCCCAGCCGGCCGACCCGTCGGCGAGCTGCTGGCCCGCCACGCGGAGCTGGACCGGCTGATCACCGCTGCACTCGAAGGCGAGGAACCGATCCAGCGTCAGGAGGTCTCGATCGAGAGAGACGAACAGAGCCTGACCCTCGGCCTGAGTGTCCATCCGCTGCGGCGCGACGACGGTAAGGTGCGGGGCTATCTGGTCCTTTTTGCCGATTTGACCGAGACCCGGCGCCAGGCGGAAGAGGAGAGGTTGTCGGTCAGCCTCGCCCAGGTCGGCGAGCTAGCCGCCGGGGTGGCTCACGAGATGCGCAACAGCCTGTCGACGTTTCGCGGCTATCTCACCCTGGTCGAGCGAGCTCCCGACGAGGAGGTGATTACCGACTATCTCTCCGAGCTACGTCGCGAGACCGATCACCTTCAGCGTGTCGTCGAGGACTTCCTGTCGTTCGCCCGGCCGGAGAGCTCGCGCCCGGAGACCTTCAACCTGGAGACCGTGATCCGGAGAGCGGCGGCCGACCCGGCTTTGGGAAACAATCCGGTGGAGATCACCGGCCAGATCGATCAGCCGATCCAGGGGGACGCGCAGCTTCTGGAGCGGGCGATACGCAACCTCCTCCACAACGCCGTCGAAGCGCAGGCGTCGGCGACGGTCGAAGGGCCGATCTCGGTACGCCTGTCCACCAAGGACGCAACAGCGATCGTCGAGATCCTGGATCGCGGAGCCGGAATCCCCCGCGACGTGCGCGAACGGCTCTTCGAGCCCTTCGTCACCGGCCGGGCGGACGGAGTGGGTCTCGGCCTGTCTCTGGCCCGGCGCATCGTCGACCTCCACGGTGGCCAGCTCCAGCTCGAAGACCGATCGGGCGGCGGCACCTCGGCGCGGCTCTCATTCGGGCTGGCCGAGGCCTAGCTGGCTCGCCCGGCAATCGGCGCTCGGGCTCAGCTTCGGTACTTGGGAAATCCTTCGAGGTCTAGGTCTTTGATCCAGCGTTGCAGCGTTCGGTAACTGGTTCCCAGCATCGCGGCGGCCGCTTTCTTGTCGCCGTCCGTCGCCGATAGCGCTTCCTCGACCTCTCGGCGGCGATCGGACTCGCCGCCATGGCCCAGGAGGCTCCTTAAATCCGCGGCCGTCAGGCTACCGCCTTCACTGAGGATCGCCGCCCGCTCGAGCAGGTTGGCGAGCTGGCGCACGTTGCCCGGCCAGGCCTGAGCTTGAAGCAGCTCGTCCGCGCCCGCCGTGGGCTTCAAGCGAGATCGCTGCAGCCGGGTGCAGACCGCGTCGAGCAGATGCCGGACCAGAAGCGGAACGTCCGAAGAGCGTTCTCGCAGCGGCGGCAGCTCGATCGGAAAGACCTCGAGTCGGAAGAACAGATCGGAGCGGAAGGTACCACGCTCGACCATTCCCTGAAGCCTTCGATTGGTCGCGGCGATCAGCCGGACGTCGGCACGAAGAGTGCGGCTCCCCCCGACCCGTTCGAAGGCGCGCTCTTCGAGAACTCTCAGGACCTTGCTCTGGATCCCCAGGCCGAGCTCGCCGACTTCGTCCAGGAGCAGGGTGCCGCCCTGGGCGGCCTCGAAACGACCTTGCTGCCGTTTGTGGGCGCCGGTGAACGCGCCCTTCTCATGGCCGAATAGCTCGTTCTCGAGAAGCTGCTCCGGAAGGGCGGCGCAGTTCACCGCTACGAACGGACCCGCGGCTCGAGCCGAATGGGCGTGAATCGCGCGGGCGAAGAGCTCCTTGCCCGTACCGCTCTCGCCGGTCAGCAGTACGGTGCTGTCGGTCGCCGCAACCCTGAGAGCAAGCTTGGCGGCCGCGCGAAGCAATGGATGTCGTCCGACGATCGTCGGTGCTCCCGGCGCTTCGAGTACCAGGGTCTCGGTTTCTCCACCCAGGTGCGATTTGACCAGGGTCGCTAGATCATCGATCTCGACCGGCTTCTCGAGGAAATCGCGGGCACCGAGCTTCATCGCGTCGACCGCGGTTTGGACGGTGCCGTGCGCGGTCAAGACGATCACCGGCACCTCGGGGCGCGTCGAGCGGCTGGCCTCGAGCACCTCGAGGCCGGACGCCAGCGGAAGCTTGAGGTCGGTGACCACGAGATCGAACCCGCCGGTGCGCGCCAGCTCCACACCCTGGGCGCCGTCGGCCGCCGACCGCACCGAGTATCCGTGTTGCTCGAGCGCGGTTGCGAGCAGCCGTCGTAGGGCTCCGCGGTCCTCGACGAGCAGGATCTTGTCAGCAGGCATCTTGCGACTCCTACCCGGTGCCTTCCGGATCGAGGGCGCGGCGGGTGGCCAGCACGGTTTCGGTCAACAGCCGGTCATCTACCGGGTCCACGGTTCGCAGATCGAGTATCAGCTTTCCTCGTTTCGAATAGCCGACCACCGGCGGGTCTGCGCTTCGAAGCGCCGCCGCGAGCCGGGGCTCGTCGCCGAGCGCCAGTGCTTCGCCAGGAACCGGCCGATCCGGCGCCGAGCCCCCTCCCAGAAACGCCTCTGCATCTACGATCTCCGCGTCCAAACGGCCGGCTGCGGCGGCCAGGCGCTCCCGGTGTGCCGAAGCGTCGGGCCAGAGGCGGTCGAGTGGCAGTTCCTCGCCGGCCAGGTGCATCCGCAGAACGCTTTCGAGCGCCGCCAGAGCCGTCCTGCCTGGCCGGAAGGCACGGTACAGCGGATGCTTCCGGCACCCGTCGACGAACTCCTTCTTGCCCACCAGCAGCCCGGCCTGTGGGCCGCCCAGGAGCTTGTCGCCGCTCCCGCACGCGAGATCGCAGCCGTCGGCCACCAGCTGCGAAAGGCTGGGATGACCCCGGAGCTGTTCTCGCTCGTCGGAGGCGCGCAGCAGCCCGCTGCCCTCGTCGACCATCACCGGGATCTCACACTTCCGGCCGAGCGCTACCAGCTCTCTGGGTTCGACGCTGGCAACGTAGCCCGCCTGGCGGTAGTTGCTCGGATAGACTTTGAGCAGCAGCGCCGTCTCGGAATCAACCGCTCGCTCATAGTCGGCGACGGTCGTCCGATTCGTGGTCCCCACCTCCGCCAGGCGAACGCCCGCGGCCTCCAGGAGATCGGGAATCCGAAAGGAGCCTCCGATCTCAACCAGCTCGCCGCGCGAGATGATCACTTGACGCCCGAGAGCCAGGGCGTTGAGCGCCAAGACCATCGCAGCGGCGTTGTTGTTGACCACCAGCGACGCCGGTGCATCGGTGGCCGCTTCCAGCAGGGCCGCGGCTCGGCGGTTGCGATCGATGCGCTGGCCGGAATCGAGCTCATACTCGAGATCGCAGTAGGCGTTGACTAGTTCCGGCAAGCGGTCCGCAACGGCTCGCGGCAGCGGCGCGCGCCCGAGATTCGTATGCAGCAGGATGCCGGTGGCGTTGAGCACACGGCGTAGCGGCCGCCCGAATCCGGCTTCGAGCTCTTGCAGAATCCGATCCGGCTGGCCCTTCAGCTCCGCCTCCGTGGAGACGACCTCGCCGGCGCGAATCCGGTCGCGCAGCCGATCCAGATCGCGTCGCACTTGGACGAGCACGAGACCCCTTCCGTATAATTCTTGAGCGCGCAGCAATTCGCTGTTGGCCATCAAGACATCCACCGCGGGCAGTCCGCGCAGCAACTCCGTTCGAAGATCAGCCATCATCCAGCACCGATTCTAGAGAAACGTGAGCTTTGACAGCCAGATTGCTTCGATCGAAAAAGATATGCGCCGGCTTCGGATTGAATTCGACAAGTTCATGGCCGGGGCGAGTCGGGTGCCGCCCGAGGAGTTCCGCTTCCAGATCGAGAGGCGAATCCGCCACATGCGCCAGGCCAAACTGCGGTCCTTTGCCCAGCGTTTCCGGTTGGGCTCGCTCGAGGCGAGTTTCAATACCCTGTGCGAGTTGCACGGCCGCCGTCTGCGGGACATCGAGCAAGGCAAGGTGGCCCACCCTCGCCGAGCCGAGGCTCGCCCCCAGCTCGATCCGACCAGGGGCTTCGTCCTCGGAGACAAGGCGGATCGAAGTGCGCTCGAAGCGCTCTACAAGAAGCTCTACGGAGCGTCCGGACGCGAGTCCAAGACCGATTTCGGGAGCTTCGAAAAGCATGTCGCCAAGCAGGTTCAATCCCTCCAGAAGAAGACAGGCTGCCGACAGGTGCACTTACGAGTCACCGAAGACGGCGGCACGCTGAAACTCAAGGCCAAGCCCGTTCGCAAAGAGGAGTCGTCATGAAGAAGACAGCAATTGCAGTAGCCGCCGGTCTCGCGTGCGCCCTGACCGGAAACGCGGCGGCGAACTTGCCACCCTTGAACCTCGATGACGCCATCATCGCTCAGCAGAAGCTGATCGCAAAGCACCCGCACAATGCCGCTCTCTACAACGACCTCGGCAACCTTCTCTATCTGGACCATCGCATGGGAGAGGCCGAGGCAGCCTACACGGAAGGTCTGCGGCTGGACCCGGAGCAGATCGCGGTGCGCTACAACCTGGCACTTCTTCTCCACGAGTCGGATCGCCCTCGCCGCGCCGAGCGCGAGCTCCGGAAGGTGGTCAAGCAGAGCCCGGGCCACGCCTGGGGGCACTATCAGCTCGGTGTCGCCCTGGCCGACCGCGGCCGTCGCGGGCCCGCGATCCAGAGCTTCGCGCGCTCAATGCGCCTGGATCCGAGACTGACGGATCCCGCCTTCAACCCCCACATCGTCGAAAACGCTCTCGCCTCGAGCGCGGTGCTCTGGGCCTACTCGGGCCTGTCACCCGCTTCGCTGGCTCCTCGGGTTTATGAGAATCCCGAGCACGTGACGACCATCTTGTTGGCCGCCCAGGCCGGTAAGCAGTCGCCCGAGCGGAAGGTCAACCGGCAGCTCCGACGCGAGGAGCGCCGGCGGGCGCGCCAGGCGGAGTCCGACAACTAG
>JBHHWO010000035.1:0-34845 GCA_046756565.1 Thermoanaerobaculia bacterium
CGGCGAGGCGGCAGGTAATCCGCGCAGGGGGCTCTCGGCAAGCGCCCGAGAGAGAGTGTCGGAGGCTCCAAGCGGTGTGCGCGCAGCGGAGCGCAGGCGAGGGCCCGGGCCAATGAAGGGCTTTCAGCCCGAGCCGTCGCCTGGAGGATTCGCCTGCCGATCGCCGACGACGCGCGGCAGTGGGAAGTGAAGAGCGAGGCCATCAAGAGGCGCCGTCGTGCCAGGGTCGCGTCCGGTCTCGGCTGGTCGGTCACATTTCGGCCGATCACGCAGACCGGGATGCTATAGAAGCTCGACCCGCGGGATCGCGACGAAGAATCGCCCACCCCAGTCCGCAATTTCGGCCCACTCCCGGCTGATTTCGCCCCTCAGGTTCCAGGGCAGGATGAAGACGTAGTCGGGACGGGTTTCGCGGAGCTTGGTGGGCGCATGGACCGGAATGTGGCTCCCCGGCAGGAGCTTGTTCTGCTTGTGAGGACTGCGGTCGACGGTGTACTCGATCGCGTCGGGGCCGATGCCGCAGTAGTTGAGCAGGGTGTTGCCCTTGGCCGGGGCGCCGTAACCGGCGATCGAGGCGTTCTTCGACCGTAGCTCGGCCAGGAACTCGAGCAGTCCGTCCCGAGTGGTGCGAGCCTGAGCGTCGAAGCGAAGGTAGGTCTTGAGCTCACTCAGGCCTCGCTCGAACTCGGTCGCGAGCAGCGAGTCCACCGAGTCCCTGGTCGGATGCTCCTCCGATTCGGTGTGGGCCGCGAAGATCCGGAGCGACCCTCCGTGCGTCGGGAGCTCCTCGACGTCGAAGATCCTGAGTCCGTGAAAGGAAAAGACCCGCTTTACGGTAGCCAGGGAGAAGTAGGAGAAATGCTCGTGGTAGATCGTGTCGAACTGATTGTGCTCGATCAAGCGCATCACATGGGGAAACTCCATCGTGATCACGCCGTCGGGCTCGAGCAGGACCTTCAAACCACTTACGAAGTCGTTGAGATCGGGCACGTGGGCCAGCACGTTGTTGCCGAGCAGAAGATCGGCGCCGAAACCGTTCTCCTTCAAGTCGTGAGCCGAGGCTTCGCCGAAGAAACGGATCTCGGTCGGGATGCCGTCGGCGATCGCCGCTTCGGCCACGTTGGCCGCCGGCTCGACGCCCAGGACCGGAATGTTGCGTTCGACGAAGTACTGGAGGAGATAGCCGTCGTTGGACGCTATCTCGACCACTTGGCTGTCGGAGCCCAGGGCGAAGCGCTCGGTCATGGCCTCGACGTAGCGCTCGGCGTGCTCGAGCCAGGAATCCGAGAAGGAAGAGAAGTAGGCGTAGTCGCTGAAGATGCTCTCCGGCGACTCGAGCTCGGGGAGCTGTACCAGCCGGCACTCGGCGCAGACCAGAACGCGCAGCGGATGCAGGGGCTCGGGTCGGTTCCGATTCTCGGCGTCGACGAAGCTGTTGGCGAGCGGCGACTCACCCAGGTCCGCGAACACGTGCTCGAGTCCGGTTCCACAGAAGCGGCAGGAGAAGATGGCCATGATCGCGTGCGACTCCTCGCGCTACTGGCTGCCGGAGCCCAACGCCCCGTAGCCAGCGATCTGGGCTCGCGTTGTTCGGCCGGGATCCTTGCCCTCGAGCACCGAACGGTGCCACGAAGCGACCCAGTCGAGGGCCTGCTCCAGTGTCAGCCGGGGTCGCCATCCCAGGCGCTCGCGGGCCTTGGTCGAGTCCAGCTTCAGAAAGCCGGCTTCGGCGGGATGGTCGGCGTCGTCCCGCTCCCAGGCAGCCGAGCCGCCCCAGAGCTCGACCAACAGGTCGGCCACTCGCTCAACCGGCTGTTCGTCGCTCGAGTCCGGTCCGAAGTTCCAGCCTCCGGCGACGGTATCCGGATCGGTCCAACCGGCTTCGGCGAGCTCGAGGTAGCCGCTCAGCGGCTCGAGCACATGTTGCCAGGGCCGGATGGCCGATGGCCGGCGGATCGCAGCCGGCCGGTTCGCGATGAAGCCCCGAATCAGATCCGGCACCAGCCGGTCACGAGCCCAATCGCCCCCGCCGATGACGTTTCCCGCGCGGGCGCTCGCAATGCAGACGGGTCTCGCTGTGGTCTCGAAGAACGACTCGCGGTAGGCCCGGGTGACGTGCTCGGCGCAAGCCTTGCTGCTGGAGTACGGGTCCTTGCCGCCGAGGGGGTCGTCCTCGCCGAACGCGACCGGCGCTTCAGGATCGTCGTAGCACTTGTCGGTGGTCACAGACACCACCGAGCGAACGCACTCCACGCGGCGGCAGGCTTCGAGGAGGTGGGCCGTTCCGAGGACGTTGGTGGAGTAGGTCGTGATCGGGTCGGCGTAGCCCTCCCGAACCAGGGATTGTGCCGCGAGATGGAAGACCACCTCGGGCGCGTGCTCGGCGACAGCCGCGGCGAGCGCCTCGAGATCGCGCACGTCGCCGTGGATCGAGATCATGCCCTCGGCGATGCGGGCGGTTTCGAACAAGCTCGGATCGGAAGGCGGGTCGAGAGCGTAGCCGACGACCTCGGCCCCAAGCTCGCGCAGCCAGAGCGCAAGCCAGGCGCCCTTGAAGCCCGTGTGGCCGGTCAGGAACACCCGACGGCCTTGCCAAAACTTGTTCGTCATCAGGGAGGGTTTCGGGGAACGCCCGAACCGAAAAAGCGTAGCACGGGCGCTCGCGCTCGCAAGGAGCAGGCGACCTGCTTTTCAGGCTGGGAGGGCTCACTGAAGCGAGGGCGCCGATTCCTGTAGACTTCATGGCGATGGCAGTTGATCCAGAGCTTCTCGAAATCCTCGTCTGCCCCAAGACCAAGGGCGATCTCGAGCTCGTCGAGCTGCCGGAAGATATCCGGAGCGAATTAGTCGAGAAGTACAAGGAGCACTTTCGCGACGAAGTGCCGGTCGTGGAACAGGGTCTCCATTGCGCCGAGTCCAGGCTGGTCTATCCGATCGTGTCGGATATCCCCATCATGCTCGTGGACGAAGCGCTGCCCGCCGACGTGCTCGGCGGCTGACCCGTCCTGGCCTCGTCGAAGACCCGGTCATGGGCTCGGATGCGATTTCCGTTTCGTCTCGAGCCGCGGTGGCTTCGACTGCGGGGGACCGTTCGGACTCCGAGCGATTCGGGTTCGTCGCCTTCGCCTTTCACCTCTGGGCGGTGGTTGCTCTGGCGCTGTCGAACATTCTGCTCCTGCTCTCGATCGCGGCGGTGCCGATCGCGCTCCGCAGGCGACTGCCCCAAGAGCTCGCCCGCCTGGAGCCGTACCGTGGCCTTCTAGGTGCCGTCGGCTTCTACGTTCTGGCCGGACTCGTCTCGGTCGCGGCTTCGCTCGACCCGAGAGCCAGTCTCGGCAAGGCGGACGAGCTTCTCGGGCTGGTGACTCTCCTGCTCGCGATCGTCTGGGTGCGCAACGAGCGTCAGGTCCGCTGGATTCTCGACGGCATCGTGGTGGTCGCAACGCTTTCCGCGATCTGGGGCTTGGGCCAGTTCCTGGCCGGCTACGGCGACTTGGGACAGAGGATCCGCGGGCCGTTCTCGCACTACATGACCTTTGCCGGGGTCTTGCTGCTTGCCGACCTGGTGCTGGTCGCTCGGTTCGCCTGCCGCAAACCACGGCCCGGCGACTGGCGCTGGGCGGCGTGCGCGTTGATCACGATCGCTCTTCTGGGAAGCCTGACGAGGAGCTCGTGGGTCGCGCTGGCGCTGACGCTCCTGGTCGCGGTTCTGATGCGGAGGCCACGATCGCTGTTGGTCTGGGTGCCCGCGGCGCTGGTCGTGCTCTCACTGTTCGTGGCTCCGGTTCGGCAGCGGGCACTGTCGATCGTCGACCTTCAGGATCCGTCCAACTACGACCGGCTGTCGATGCTCGACGCCGGCATCGACATGCTGGAAGAGCGACCTTTCTTCGGTCTGGGCCCGGGGATGGCGGAACGCCTCTACCCGATCTACCGCCCGTTGGCCGCTCCGAGACATACCGTGCCGCACCTCCACAACACCTACCTGCACCTGGCCGCCGACACCGGCCTGGTCGGGCTTGCTGCCTACCTGTTGCTGATCGGTTCGGGCATTGTTGTCGCCTATCGTGGCTACCGCGCCGCCCACGAGTATCATCGTGATCGGGCCTCCCGCGAGGATCTCTATCTGGCCAGCTTCCTGGGTCTGGTCGGATTCGGCATCGCCGGACTGTTCGAAGCCAACTGGCTCGACACCGAGGTCCAGCGGCCGATCTTGTTTCTGCTGACAGTGCCCTTCATCCTCCGAGCGGCCGATGACGCGGAGCCGACGACAGCGCCCGGCGTGGGAGAATAAAGGTTTCGAGGTGCTGTCTTGGAACGTTTGGACCAGCTGCTCAAGCGGCGAGGCGTGTTTCAAACACGCGCGCGCGCCCGACGCGCGATCATGGCCGGAGTCGTAGAGGTCGACGGGCAGCGAGTCGATAAGCCCGGCCGGAGCGTTCCCGCTGACGCGGACGTCGTGGTCGCGGAGCCCTCCGAGCCGTTCGTATCCCGCGGGGGTCGCAAGCTCGCCGCCGCCCTGGACCACTTCGGCATCGATCCCTCCGGGTGGGTCTGCGCCGATGTCGGCGCCTCGACCGGTGGTTTTACCGACTGTCTCCTCCAGCGCGGCGCGCGGCGGGTGTTCGCAATCGACGTCGGCAACGGCCAGCTCGACTACGGCCTGCGAAAGGACTCACGCGTGGAGGTAATGGAGCGAGTCAACGCTCGCCACCTTCCGGCCGACGCACTCGGCGAGCTCTGTGATCTTGCGACCTTCGACCTCTCGTTCATATCCCTCGCCAAAGTGGTACCTGCACTGGTCGGCCACGTCCGGGATGGAGGACTTCTCCTCATGCTGGTCAAGCCGCAGTTCGAGGCCGGGCGGCGCGATGTCGGCAAGGGCGGCATCGTCAGGGATGAATCGGTGCGGGCCGCTGCCATAGCGCAGACGGTCCGCCTGCTCGAGGAGTCCGCGCTCGAACGGCTTGGACTTTTCGACTCACCGGTTCACGGCGCCAAGGGCAACCGTGAGGCCTTTGCCCTGTTTCGCAAGACCGGGGCCCAGGGGACGGTCGAATGACGGCGATCCGAAGCGTGGGGATCGTCGCCAAGGCGGCCAGCCGCGAAGCGATCCGAAGCGCTCATGAGCTGGCCGACTGGCTGGCGCGTCGAGAGATCACACCCGCCCTCGAGGGAATCGTGGCGGGGGCGCGGGAGCCGGCCTTCCACGGCCAGACCTACGATCCGGACCGTGACTACGACCTGGTCGTGGTGCTTGGGGGGGATGGCACGTTGCTTGCGGCCGGAAGAGCCGTGCGACCCGGCGTGCCGATTCTCGGAGTCAACCTTGGCCGCCTCGGATTTCTCACCGAGATCGGACGTGCCGAGCTGTATCCGAGCCTGGTCGAGATTCTGGCAGGCCGGTTCGAAGTCGAAGAGAGATCTCTCCTCGAGATCAGCGTGGCACGAGCTGATGGCAGAACCGAGTCCTACCGCGTGTTCAACGACGCCGTCATCGCCAAGAGCGCGCTCTCCAGGATCATCGAACTGACTCTCGCAGCCGACGGCGGGCTGGTGACCACATACCGCTCGGACGGGCTCATCATTTCGACTCCGACGGGTTCGACCGCCTACAACCTCTCCGCCGGTGGTCCGATCGTGAACCCGCTTCTTCCGGTGGTTCTGCTGACGCCGATCTGTCCGCACACGTTCTCGCTGCGCCCGATCGTGGTGCCGGACACGAGCCTGATCGAGGTCACTCTAGAAACGGACGACGCAGAGGTGTTTCTGACGCTGGATGGGCAAGAGGGCACGACGCTTGGCTATCACGACACGGTGCGGCTGACCAAGGCCCCGGACGGTGTGCGCCTCGTGCGCTTGAGCGGGCGCAGCTTCTACGACAGTCTCCGGGGCAAACTTCGCTGGGGTGGTTGAGAGCGCCGGACCGAACCGTGGCGCGCCGTAAACGGAACACTCGCCAAAAGTCCCGCGCCAAGCGTGGCAAGAGATCGAAGCGCTCCAGGCTGGCCAGGTGGCTGCTCCGGCCGCTGGTGTGGTCGCCCGTTGGGGTGGTCGTTGCGGTGTCACTCGTACTCGTCTGCGCCGAGAGCGAGTGGTTCGCCCTTCGGCTCAAGAGTTTTGCCGAGCAGCGCGCCGGCCGCTATCTGGACCGGGATGTCCGCATCGAAGACCTGTCGGTCGATGTCATCCCGCTTTCCGTCGAAGCGACCGGAGTCGTCATCGAGGGTGCGGCCGAAACGCCCTTCGCGGAGGTCGAGCGCATCCAAGTCGACGTGCAGATCGGCTCCTGGGTACGGCCCGGGATCACCCTTCAGCGACTGCTCGTGGATACGCCGCGAATCCGGGTGTCGGTCGATGAGGCCGGGCGCCACGACGCGCCCCGACGGGTGCGCCGCCGGCCCGCCGGTGCTCCGCGCCGGGTCGAAGTGGCGATCGGCACGGTGGAGGTAGTCAACGGCACCCTCGAGACCGAGTTCCGGCGCTATCCGGTCGAGATCTCTGCCCGCAACCTGAAGGCGAACTTGAGCGGCGGCGGGCGGCTGGAGCTGGCGGGGCACGCAAGGGCCGACGAGGTCTCCGTTCTGCTGCCCGAAGCCAGACCGTATCTCGGCACGGTCTCGGCGCGGGGGTCGTATCGTCCCGGCCGCGTCGAAGTCTCCGACGGAAGCTTCGAAGCACCCGACATACGCGCCCACGTGCGAGGCAGCTGGGAGTGGCGCGAGCGCAAGCATGCGCGGTTTGCCATCGAAGCTTCGGGCCGGGGACGCCTCCTCGATCAGCTGGGATACGGCGACGGCCTGATCACCGGCCCGTTCGAGTTCGCCGGCGAGTTCGTTCGGGTCGAACGGGAATGGTCTCTTTCCGGTGGGCTGAGCTCGAGGCGGGCGATCGTCGCCGAGCGCCGGCTGCAGGACGTGCGTGGTCGGCTTCTGGTCGATTCCGAGGGCGCCCGCTACCGGATCGAAGCGGCTCGGTACGCCGGCGGCGAGTTGGGCGGCACCGTCCGCATGGAGCTGAGCTCGGAAACGTCGCCGGTCGAGCTCGAACTCCGGTTGGCCGGCGCAGCCGTCGATCAGATTCTCCGCGATCAGACGATTCCGATCGCGGGACTCTCCGCTAGCGCGACCGGAGACTTCAGCTACCAGTTTCCACGCAACGACGTGCGCGTTGGAAGTGGCTGGGCCAACTTCGAGATCCGGGCCGGCCCGCCGTCGGAAGGACTCCCGGTGGCAGGTTCGGCAAGCTTCAACATAGGCTCGGGCCTTCTCGAAACCGACGCCGTGCGGCTGTTGGGGACCCAGCACTTGATGCTGGCGAGCGGCACGTACCATCTTCGCACCAGCGAGGGGCGCTTCGACGTCGAGGCGACGACGGACGCGGTAGCTGAGCTTCTCGGTCTGCTGCCGTTGCCTGCCGGTGAGTCGCTGTGGCGGCCCAGTCGCGGTAGCGGTTCGGTGAATGCGAGCGTCGAGTTGTCCGGCGACGAAGTCGACGTCGACGTCGACATGGCGCTCGAAAAAGTCGAAGCGCCGGGATATTCGGCCGAGCGCCTTCAGGGCCGCATGGCGATCGACCGGTTGGGAGCTCATGACATTCGCGTCGAGCTCTTGCGGCCTTCGGCTGGCATGATCGTGACCGGTTCGGTACCGCTCTCGGAACCGGCGGCGGAGGGCCGAGAGCTCGCGCTCTCGATCGATTCCGAGGGCTGGCCGCTGACGGACCTCGGCCCCTGGCTACCTTTCGAGCTGCCGCTTTCGGGGACCTTTTCCGGCGGAGCGAGTATTGGCGGCTCGGTGGAAAGCCCCAGCGGCACTGCGCGCGGCCGGGTCTCCTCGCCCCGCTTCGAGGGGTTGACCGCGTCCCGGCTGGATTTCGATATTGATTTCTCGGCCGAAGCCGCCATTGTCCACGAGGCGGAGTTGGGAGTCGGACAGGGAGCGGCTCGGCTCCGAGGACGTCTCGATCGGACCACCGACCGGTTGGCCCTTACCTTCGATTCCGATCGACTCGAGATCGCCGAGCTCGGTGTGCTGCCTTGGGCCTCGAAACGGCTGAGCGGCACGATCGACATTGCCGGCACGATCGGTGGCTCCAGTGTCCGGCCCGAGCTCGAGCTCGGGCTCGGCATCGAGCACCTCGCGGACGACGGACGGTTGCTGGGTACGACCGGCGCCGGCGCCCTCGAGCTGTCCTGGAACGGATCGCGACTTCGATCGCAGGGCGGTCTCTACGGCCTGGTGAGCTTCTCCGGCGGCGGCGGGCTGGAGCGACAGCGGGCCGATCTGTCCTTCGACGTTACCTTGGACGACCTCAGCTCGGTCCTCGGTCTCTTCTCGCCGAACGAGCTGCCGCTGTTCGACGCCATCGGACACGGGCGTTTGAGCGTGGAGGGAGCCTTCTCTCGAGGGAAGCTCCCCGCGGCTCGCCTCGAGCTCGAGCGGGTCCTGGTGGAGCATCGCGGAGCCGGCCCGCCGCCGGACTCGATCAAGCGGCTCGAGAACCTCGAGCCGGTTACGCTGGCGCTAGACGGCGACAGCCTCGTCATCGAGAGCGTGTACCTGGGAACGCCGAACGAGGATAGCGAGTTCTTCGTTGCCGGGAATCTCGACCTCGGCGGGAGCCGGGCTCTGGAACTCAACCTCCAGAGCTCGCTGGCGGCGTCCTGGTTCGAGCCCTGGCTTCCGGTTGGAGTCGAGCTGAGCCAGGGCCGGTTCGATGTAATCGGGTCCATCGGCGGAACACTCACCCAGCCCAGTCTCGACGGTGTTGGAGAGCTTTCCGGCGGCAGGGTGGTCTTGACGGAATTCCCCGCCGTCTTCGAGGAGGCCGAAGCCCGGGTGCTCCTCTACCCCGGCGAGATCGTGGTCGACCGGCTTTGGTCGAGAGTCGCCGGGGGGACCCTCGAGGGCGCCGGAACCGTGCGCGACCTGGCCGCCGACGTGCCGGAGTACCGGTTTCAAATCTCGGGCGACGGTCTGAGATTGCGCTACCCGGAGGGCTGGTCCGTGCGAACCGACACGGACCTCACGCTGGTGTCGAGCCCGGGAGGGCGCCAGTTGAGTGGCGAGCTGCGGCTCGATCGAGCGCTGTATGTGACCGATGTCCCGATCGAGCTCGACCAGCTCTTGCGCACCTTCTTCGAACAGAGGCGCCTGGAAGCCGGTGAGACCGATGAGCTTCTGTCGACCACCCAGCTCAACCTGGCGATTGCCGCCGACAAGACCTTGAGGATTCGCAACAACCTGGCCGATCTGCGAGGCTCGGCCGATCTGGTGCTTCGGGGCAGCCTGGCCAAACCCGTCGTGTTCGGGTCAGTCGAGCTGGATTCGTCCGGCCGGCTGGTCTACGCGGGCAACGAGTACGAGCTGGAGCGCGGGCAGCTGACGTTCGCCAATCCCTATCGCCTGGAGCCGGTCATCGACCTGGTGGCTCACACCGATCTGCGCGAATACGACGTTACGCTGAGCCTGTCGGGCACCCCGGATCGCCTGAACTTCGATTTCATCTCCGATCCACCGCTGGCGGAGCTCGAGGTGATGGCGCTCTTGACCGGAGGATCGCGGTCCGGCGACCCGGAGTTCGATCCCACCCCAACCTCGACCGGGCCCGAGAGCGAGAACCTGGGGGCCGAGGGTTTCTTGTACGGCCAGGCGACGTCGTTGGTCGCGAGCCGGTTCAATCGCCTCTTCGGACTCGATCAGTTCCGTATCGATCCCTTGACCAGCTCGACCGGTAGCCTGTCATCGGCCCGGATCACCGTCGGCAAACAGCTTTCGAGAGATCTCTTCGTCACCTACTCCTACGATCCCGCCGAGACCGAGGAGCAGATCTTCGAGCTGGAATGGAGCGTGAGCCGCTCCGTGATTCTCGTGCTGACGCAGAACGGCGACGGTACCTACGCCGTCGACGCGAAATGGGAAAAGGCCTTTTGAATCGATGAAGGCGGCGCGGCTCCTCCGGAGCGTTCTCACGGGCGGTGTGTGCTGGCTGGCGCTCGGCGTCGGGTCGGCGTCCGCCGAGACTGTGCACTCGGTCGAGCTGCGAGGTGACGCTGCGCCTGGGCGGGTGGAGGGGCTGATGGAGCTTCTCTCCGTGGTGCCTGGGGCGGAGCTCGATCCGGAGGACGTGCGCAAGAGCCTGCGCAATCTCCAGGCTTCGGGCCAGGTCGGCAGGGCTCGTGCCGAGGTGTCTCGCGGCCCGGACGGCGCCCGAGTCGTGTTCCGGATCTACACCCGGCTTCAGGCCTCCTCGGTGGAGACCGTCGGCAACGACTGCCTGCGCGATTCGGAGCTCCGAGGTGCTCTCAATCAGCGCCCTCAGACGCCGTTGAGCGAAAGCCGCATCCTGCGGGGCGTGTACCGGATGCAGGACCTTCTCCACGACGCCGGGTATCTGGAAGCTAGTGTGGTCGTAGCCGTCGAGGTCGATCGCTCGGAGAATCGGGCAGCTGTGGCCTACCACGTGGAGTGCGGTCAACCGACGTTGATTGCCGGCGTTCGGTTCACGGGTGACCTCGGCCCGTTCACGACCGAGGAGTTGACGGGCCCGCTAAAGCTCACCGAAGGGCGCAAGTTCCGCCGGGCACGGCTTTCGGACGAAACCGAGCGCCTGGAGACCTGGTTGGGGGGCAAGGGTTATCGGTCGGCCGAGATCGGAGTGCCGCGGCAGATCCGAGGTTCGGACGGACGCTCCCTGGTGCTCGACTATCCAATTTCGATCGGACCGCTCATCGAGCTCACGGTCTCGGGATATGAAGCGGCGCAGCTGCGAAAACGCGGCCTGCTCGCCGGATTGGAGAGGGAGCGTTTCGATGAAGCCCTTTTGCTACAGACCGTCGAGCGGATCCGCCACGACTTTCAGAGCCGTGGCCACTATGGAGCATCGGTCCGGGGGAAGATGACCGAGCGCGATCAGCACCTGCTGGTCGGTCTCTTCATCGAGCCGGGACCGGTCTACGCACTCAAGCAACTCGAATTCTCCGGCAATCAGCTGGTCACCAGCTCGGAGCTCGTCGAACGGATGGCGACTACGCCGGAGCGGTTTCTCGCCGCGGGCAGCGGCCGGCTCGCGGATGATGTGCTGGACGAGGACCTCGCCAATCTGCGCTCCTACTACGCTCTGGAAGGCTTCTCCGAGGCGACGGTCGGACCGGCGGAAGTCCGGGTCGGCGGCTCCAACCGGTCGATCGAAGTCACGATTCCGATCGTGGAGGGGACTCGCAGGCGGGTAGTGGAGTTGGCTTTCGTCGGGGTGACCGCGTTCGATCCGACAACGAGGCCTTTCCCGATTCGCGCCGGTGGACCGTTTCACCCCCGGCGCCTCGAGGACACGGTCGCCGAGATTCGAGCCCTTTGCGAGGACCTGGGGTATCTATCCGCGCAAGTGGCGTCGCGGGTCGAATGGAATGCCACGGGGACGCTGGCTACGGTCACGATCGAGGTGCTCGAAGGCCCCAGAGTCATCGTCGACCGAATCATCATCCGGGGCAACGCGGACACCCGGACCGAAGTGATCGACAAGAGCGTTCGGCTCGAATCTGGTGACCCGGTAAGCCGGCGACGGTTGCTGGCCGTCCAACGGGAGCTCTATCGCCTCGGTATCTTCTCCAAGGTGGAGGTTCGCCTCGCGCCGGCCATGCCGTTCGCCTCGAGCCGAGACGTTCTGATTCGGCTCGAAGAAGGGCGACCGCGCAAGGGGAGTGTCGGTTTCGGTTACGACTCGGAGGACGGCCTGAGGACGCTCCTCGGCTATTCGCATGGCAACCTCTTCGGTCGGGCCGTAGCCACGCGATTCGACCTGCGACTCAGTGAGCGGGAACGCCAGGCCCGGTTGCTGTTCCGGCAGCCGTTTCTCGGCCGTTTCCGGGCGCCGATCACCTATTCGATCTTTGGCGTCGAGCAGCAGAAGGAGAGCTTCGACTCCGAGCGGCGCGGCGTTCAGGTCGACACGGAAGTCGGCACGGGTCAATCGACGTTCGGCCTGCTTCTGACCGCGAAGCAGGTCCGGGTCGTGGACCCGGACCCCGCCCTCGAGGCGATCGAGATCGAGCGCGAGCTCCAGGAGGTCGACATCCTCAGCCTGACTCCGCGCGTGTTGATCGATCGTCGCAACGACCCTCTGGTGCCGACCCGCGGCTGGACGCTCGGTGTTCAAACCGAGTACGCGTTCCCGGCGCTCGGCGGGAGCGCCGAGTTCGTAAAGCTGTTCGGCCAGCAGACTTCGTATCTGGATCTCGGCCGGCTCGGGGTCCTTGCCGGAAGCGTGAGGGTCGGCGCGATCGAGCCCCTGGATGAGTTGGCGGCCGCGGATCCGACGGTACCGGCGGGGCTGGATTCCGCCCTGGTTCCGATCTCGGAGCGCTTCTTCGCCGGCGGACGAACCACCCACCGGGCGTACCGGCGGGACTTGCTGGGTGTTCCCGGCGAGACATTGTTGCTGGTGGACGACGGGAAGGGCGGCACACGGCGGGTGCCGATCGGGGGAAACGGCCTGCTGCTCGCCAATTTGGATTATCGGTTCCCGGTTGCCGGCGCGGTCGGTGGAACCGTGTTCGTCGACGCCGGCAATGTCTTCGGCGACCTGTCCGGGATCGATCCCGGCGAGCTCGAAGTTGGCGCGGGAGTCGGCTTGCGCTACCTTTCGCCGATCGGTCCGCTTCGCTTCGAGGTCGGTTGGAAGGTCGACCGCGAGCCAGGACAAAGCGAAGCTGTGGTCTTTCTGAGCTTTGGAAACCCGTTCTAGTAGGGCGGGCCTGCTTCGAGCCACCGAAGGTGTGCGCGGTCTAGCAGAAGGTGAAAGTGCTCGGACGATTTGAGGCGCAGTACCATCGTTTTCGCCTCGGGCGGCCACTCCACCGGACCGATTGCGAGGGTCGACCAAGGACCCGACGAAGACAGATCGACCTCGGTGAGTACGGCATCTTCGGCGAGAAGCTGGAGTGAGCCGGCTTCCCTTTTCGAGCCCATCGCCCTCGCCTCGACAGCAAGCGCGAGCCACTCGTCCCGAGGCGTGACCGCGAACCGGACCTCATCGGTCGCCGTGAGCTTCCAGCCTCCACGAAAGGCGGGCCGATTCGGCACCCATTGATCCGGCCACAGTCCGCCGCCCGAAGTCTCCACGTAGGGATCCTCGAACTCGACCACCCGAGTCGGCAGATGATTCGCCATCGGTGGAACAGCTGCCATGGCGAGCAACAGGGTGGCGACTCCGGCCGCGGAGATACCGGCACGAGCTCGGCCGCGCGATCGTCTCGCCGCAACGAACAACAACCCCGAGAGGCCGATCAGCCAAATGAGATTTGCGGTTCTGGGTCGCAGGGCACTTGGGAAGAGACGGGCCACGTCGGCGCCCAGGATTCGCGTCATGTGATCGAGCAGCAGCGATCGGCCGTCGCCGAAGTTGTATGTCCAGCCCGGCAGAGCCACCCAGAGAATCGTGAGGCCGACCGTAGCGGCACTCAACAACGCGATCAGGAATCGAAGACTGCCCTCCCGCCGCCGAACGAACGCGGGTATGAGGAAAAGCGTCAGAAACGGTAGGAACGCGGTCCCGTACCGGAACGGTGGCGACCACCCGCCGTACCAGTACCATTTGGGAGCTAGCAGAAACAGGTAGGGCGTGCAGACGAGCGCGGTCTCGAGTAGCAGACTCCGGCGTTCTCGAAATACCTCCGGTAATCCGACCAGAAGCAGTATCCAGATGGGGCTGGCGAAGAACAGTCCAAAAGCGCAGTCGAAGAAGATCCCGAAGGGACCCTCTAGGTAGTCAGCCGGCGACGTCAAGTAGCTCGCCAGGGACCGCCAGGAGTGGTGCTTGAGAGCCTGTCCGAATACCGCATGGTTGAACAGCATCGTGACTGCGGCGACCAACAAGAGCGCGACGCCACACCGCAAGATCAGGATGCGCTTGCGCTTCGAGACTCGGGTCAGAGCGAGCAGAAGAAAGCCGGGCGAGAGAGCCAGGAATCGGAGTTTTATCAGAGGCAAGACCAGGACCGGGAGGGTCGCCCAGATCACCGTTCGCGCGGAGGTGGGCTGGCTGGTGAGTGCGAGAAGCCCGAGGAACGCCACCGCCGTCAGCAAGGACGCCGGCACCTCCACCCAAGCCTGGTGTGAGTAGGTCAGCAGCGGGGCCGTGAGCGCCGTGACCGAAGCCGCGCAGATCGTCGCCACCGGTCTCTCGGGGAAATAGACGTCGGCTATCCGGAGAATGCATACGGCCAAAGCAGCCGTTAGCACGACCATTACTCCGAACGCTCCGAGTTTGCCCAAGAGCCTGTACGGCACAGCCATCAGCAACGGAACGGTCATGTTGTGGCGCGAGTACTTCTCGCCATTGGGTCCCACCGGGTCGCCCATCTGAGGTCCGATCCGGCGATTCATGAACCGAAGTGAGTCTCCTTGTTCATAGTTGTTGGCGAGATCGGTGTCGAAGTCGTACGCCAGGCTGTGGGTCAGCAAGAGATAGTGCGGCTCGTCGCCGTTTGGGAGGCGCTGGTCGGTAGACCAGGGCAGGACTCCCAGATAGACGGCAAGGACGGTCAGAAAGAAGGCCAGATACTCTCGCCGGCCACGATGGCGGCTCTTTGCCAGCACGCTGACGGTGTGGACCGCCTGCCAAAGCAGCAACACCAAGATCGCCGCGACCACAAGGGCCGAGCCGAGTACCTCTCCGTAGCGCAGCCCGAGTTGATCGCGAGCCAGAGACAGCACGACGAGTCCGGCGCCGAAATAGAGCCGAGGACCCAGGTGCGAGCCTCGGCTCGCGCTGGCCGGTAGGAGCTCGGACGCCGCCAGGAACAGCCCCAGTACCAGCGGCAGCATCCGCAACGTGCTGGTCAGCGGGTCGTCCTCCGGTAGCAGCTGCGGATGGCGGCCCACGACCGAGGTGGCCAGCCCGGCCAGGATCCAAGCGCCGGCTCTGGTCATCTTCTCGCCCCTATCTGGACCACCGCCACCTCGAGCTCCGCCGGCAAACCGTCCGCTCGGACGATGCGCAAGCGGATTACATCCAGAGGGGAATCGAGCGTACGCCACGTCCGATAGCGCTGCGCGAAATAGGGGCCGTCGGGCGCCAGCCAGGAGATCCAAGCGGGAGGAACTTCCACAGACAGGTCCGGGCGGTTCGCCGCCCACTCGCCGGTGTCGGTTCCGGAGGTCAGTTTGAACTCGAAGCCGCCGCCACCGAGTGTTTCGAGTGCCACCGTGGCCAGCGACGTCCCGGGTTCCACCAGAAAGCCGTTGGAAAGGTAGGAGTCGACAAAGATCTCACCGATTCTCATCCTTGCGGTGATCTCTCTGGCCGGAGTCGCTTGCGACACCACGATGGGCTCTTGGAGTGCAGCGCGAAAGGGCGGAAACACCGTCAGCAGCACGGCACCGAACAGCACGAAGGCGGCGGGGGCGAGGGACCGGCCGGCAGACCGATCGGCGATCGGCGTCTTGCGGGACATCCCGTGAGCCGCCACCAAGCTCCAGAAGACGATACCGATGATTACGGCTCCAAGCCAGCCCGGCCGCAGGCCGATCATTCCCAGCGTGGAGCTCACGGGTTCCGCTCGAAGCCAGGGATAGGCGGAGGCCGCGACCGCGCCCAGAAGAACAGCCAGCGACCATACCCGCTGCAGCCTCCATGCGAACGACAACCCCGGCAACGCGTCAAACGCGATCACGACCGGGAGGATCAGGGCGGTTGCAGTCGGCAAGAGCCACAGTCCGGCCGAGGCCAGGCCCCACGCGACCAGCGTTTGTGCGCGCCGTCCGCTCGCCGGCCGCAGGAGCGCCGGAACCAGGAGCAGCAGCCATGAAAGACCGGTGAGTATCCGACGAGGGCTGGCCGGCGAGTCGCTCAGGTGCAGGAATTCCGGATAGGTCGCAGCCACAAGGACTACCAGCGTCGCTGTCCAGGTGGTGGCGGACCTCCGCATGAGGATCGCACTCACTGTTGCCAGGGCAGCCAGAATTACTGTCAGATCAGCGCTGATGCCGCGTGAGAGGGCGATCGCGACCGCGACGCCAATCAAAACCCGCTCGCCTCGCCAGGAGACGAGGCTGGCGGTGGCGAGACCCGCGACGACCGGCAGCGCGACCGCGTCGAGCGCAAAGGACTTCACCAAAGCCGGTGCGAGCCAAATCTCTGGCCGAAACAGGGCCTGAGCCGCTATCGCCAGGGCAACTGCCGACCCGACGAGGCTATTGCCGGATTTCTGGATCATCCGGCCGCGGGTCGCAAAGGCGGTGCCTGCGACGAGCAGAACCGAGACCGTCGCCCCTTGGGCGGCTCCTGGAGGAAGGGTCCAGATAGCCAGAATCGTCAGCAGCGCGCTGACACTGAGCACTCGGTACGGTGGGTGATCGAGAGCGGCGATAGCCGACAAGACGACCGTGGCCAGCAGTCCGAGAAACGAGGCTTCGGCAGCGCTGGTCGGATCGGTGTGATAGGTCGCGAACGCCCATGCGCCGGCTAGGAACGCGAACGGCACCGCCCATGCGGCGTTGGCGATCGGCAAATCCGAAGTCGATCGAGTCACTACTTCGTTGGGGCAATCATCAATTGGTCCCGTACTGGACCTCGATCCACCGGCGATATGAGCCGTCCATGATCGCGCTCCACCATTCGACATTCTCGAGGTACCAGTGCACCGTCTTTCGCAAGCCCTTGTCGATACCGACCTCGGCTTCCCAGCCGAGCTCGGCGCGGGCGCGCGCCGCATCGATGGCGTAGCGACGGTCGTGGCCCGGACGGTCGGTGACGAAGGTGACCGCCTCGCTGCAAGACCGGCCTCGAGACGGCCACGCATCGGCGAATCTCCGATGAAGATCGGGCTCAGCCTCGAAAGCCTCGTCAATGAGCCGGCAGAGCACTTCTATGAGCTCGAGATTCGTTCTCTCGCACTCACCGCCGATGTTGTAGGTGCGTCCCACGCGCCCCTGCTCGAGGATTCTCTCGATACCCCGGCAGTGGTCGGTTACGAAGAGCCAGTCGCGCACGTTGGATCCATCGCCGTAGATTGGGATCGGCTTGCCGTGGAGGAGGTTCACGATCGACAGAGGGAGGAGTTTTTCCGGATAGTGATAGGGACCGTAGTTGTTCGAACAATTGCTGATGGTCAGCTCGAGGCCATAGGTCTTCCAGTAGGCACGCACCAGGTGATCGGCCGCGGCCTTGCTCGCCGCGTAGGGCGAGTTCGGCGCGTAGGGCGTGGTCTCGGAGAAGGCTGGATCGTCCGGGCCCAGGTCACCGTAGACCTCGTCGGTTGAGACGTGATGGAAACGATGGGCCGTCCGGCTGCTCGATCCGAGCCACACCGAACGAGCCGCCTTGAGAAGGGTGTGGGTTCCGAGCACATTGACCTCCAAGAACGCGTCGGGCCCCGAGATCGAACGGTCGACGTGCGACTCGGCCGCGAAGTGGACGATCGTGTCAAGTCCCTCCTCGGATAGAAGACTCTCGATCAGGGCCTGATCGCGGATGTCTCCGTGCACGAAACGGAAGTCGTCCCTGCCAGCTACCGAGTCGAGGCTACGGAGATTGCCGGCGTAGGTGAGTGCATCCAACACGACGACGCGACCCTCGCGGTGCCGATCGAGCCAATAGCGCACGAAGTTGGCGCCGATGAAGCCGGCCCCTCCGGTTACCAGAAGTCTACTCATCGGCCGGCCGCCTCCTATCCGATCCCGCCATTTCGGAGAGCATGAGTCGTAGCGAGTCGCGCCAATGGAGGGGAGTGAACCCGAGCTCGTCCCAGCTGGCGAAGGAATCCAAGACGCTGAGCGCCGGCCGGCGGGCCGGAGTCGGAAAATCCTTGGTGCGGATCGGCCGAATTTGTGTGTCCGAGATGTTCCCTCGAAGCAGTCCCAGGTTCGACCCTTCCTCGCGGATCGCCATTGCGAAGTCGAACCAACTCGCTACGCCGGCGTCGGAATAGTGGCGCAGGCCAGAGGCAGCCGGCAAAGCCGACCACTTCCAGATCGCCCGGGCAAGGCTGCGAGCCCAGGTCGGGCTGCCGACCTGGTCCACGACGACCTGAATCTCCGACCGCTCGGCCAGGAGGCGCAGCATAGTTCCGACGAAGTTCCGCCGGTGAGCGGAGTAGAGCCACGAAGTGCGAACCACTAGAGAGTGGTCCGGGTTCGTCTCCAGGACCGCTCTCTCGCCGGCCAGCTTGCTCTCGCCGTAGACCCCGAGTGGGCCGGTCGGGTCGGTCGGCAGATAGGGCAGGCTCTGGTCGCCAGCGAAGACGAAATCGGTGGATACGTGGATCAGCCGTGCGCGAACTGCACGAGCGGCTTCGGCAACGGCCCGGGCGCCCTGCGCATTGACGGCGAACGCTGCCTCGCGATCGGACTCGGCGTCGTCGACAGCCGTGTAGGCGGCTGCGTTGATCACCACCATTGGATTCACAGACTGCGCGGCACGAATGAGCCCGCTTCGGTCGGTTACCGAGAGCTCTATGCTGGAGGGTGCCTCGATCGCTGCATCGTCGGGCGCGATTTTCCGCAGCTCGCGCCCGAGCTGACCGCCGCCGCCGAGCAGGAGCGTCATCACGGATAGGTCTCCGCGTCACGTACGAGGGCTCCCGCTTGGTCTCTCTCGGAAATCAGGAAGGGAAGGTCGGCGTCGATCGGCCAAACGATCGCCAATTCTGGATCGTCCCACAGAATCACGCGCTCGTCGTCCGGGACATAGAACTCGGTGCATTTGTAAAGGAGGTCGGCATCCGAAAGAGCGTAGTAGCCGTGAGCGCAGCCGGGCGGTATCCAAAGCATCCTGTGGTTGGACTCAGACAGCTCTCGTGCGATCCAGCGGCCGAACGTCCTGGAACTGCGGCGCAGGTCCACGGCCACGTCGAAGACCGTCCCGCGGACTACCCGGACCAACTTCCCCTGCGGCCGAGAGAGCTGATAGTGAAGTCCGCGGATCGTGCCGGCCACGGAATGGGAGTGATTGTCCTGCTCGAAGACCGCGTCCACTCCGATACCTTCGAAGTCGCTTTTGTTCCAGCTTTCGAAGAAGAATCCACGCCGGTCCGAGAACACACGTGGCTCCAGCTCGACGACGCCGGAGATCTCGGTTTCGACGGTCTTCATGCCGAGATCGGCGCCTGCTCGACCAGGACGGTTCGGAGATAGCTCCCATAGCCGGTATCACCGAATCCGTCGGCCAGCTTCTCCAGTTCTTCCTTGTCGATATAGCCCAGCCGGTACGCGATCTCTTCGGGACAGGCGATCTTGAGCCCCTGTCGCTCCTCGATGACCCTGACGAAGTTGGCGGCGTCGAGAAGCGAGTCGTGGGTTCCGGTGTCGAGCCACGCCGTGCCCCGACCGAGGAGCTCGACCTTGAGATCACCGCGTTCCAGATAGGCGCGATTGACGTCGGTGATTTCGAGCTCTCCGCGTCCCGACGGCTCGAGTCCCTCGGCGATGTCCACGACGTCGCCATCGTAAAAGTACAGGCCGGTGACGGCGTAATGGGAGTCCGGTTTTTCGGGCTTTTCCTCGATCTTGGTGACACGGCCGTCGGCGTCGAAGGTCACGACGCCGTAACGCTCCGGGTCCTTGACCCAGTAGCCGAACACCGTCGCTCCCGACTGCCTCTCCGCGGCTCGCCTGAGCGTCTTGGCGAAGCTCGTGGCGTAGAAGATGTTGTCGCCGAGAATCAAGGCGACCGGCTCGTGATCGACGAACTCCCGCCCGATCAAAAATGCCTCCGCGATGCCTCGAGGCTCCGGCTGAGCCGCATAGCTGAGCGAGATTCCCCAGCGCGAGCCGTCTCCGAGAAGCGACTGATAGGCCGCCTGATCGCGGGGTGTGGTAATCACGAGAATGTCTCGGATTCCGGCCAGCATCAAGGTCGTGAGCGGGTAGTACACCATTGGCTTGTCGTACACCGGCATCATCTGCTTGCTGGTGGAGATCGTTACCGGGTGAAGCCGGGTGCCGGATCCGCCGGACAGGAGAATGCCACGGGAGCTCATCAGGAATGCCGATTCTAGCGGAGGTCTTCGAGTGATGTCTGTGGCCTCGGAAAGCGTCAGATCGGGCTGGTGGCTCGAAGATTGACGTGTCCTCTCTGGCCGCCTCCGGCTCGTCGAGGACGTACCGGTGGTCGGGACCCAGCGAGCTTCGGGCCGCGTTGGTCAGAGCCTGGTATAGTAGATCTGATGGGGGTTTAGATCAGGCGGCAGCGTTTTGGAGGTTGAGATGAAAAGCAGCTCCCGGATCTTCGTGGCCGGCCATCGCGGTCTGGTGGGATCGGCGATTGTGCGTCGACTGAAGCAAGACGGCTTCACGAATCTCCAGACGGCAAGCCGGGCCGAGCTCGACCTTCGGGATCAATCGGAAGTCGACGCCTGGTTCAAGCAACATCGCCCGGAGTACGTCTTTCTGGTGGCCGGCAAGGTCGGCGGGATTCTCGCCAACTCGACTCAGCCGGCGGACTTCATCTACGACAACATGCTGATCCACGGTACGGTTGTGCATTCGGCCTACCGGCACAAGACGACCAAGCTGCTCTACCTTGGGAGCTCGTGTATCTACCCGCGCGACTGTCCGCAGCCGATGAAGGAGGAGTACCTTCTCCAGGGTGCACTCGAGCCTACCAATGAGCCCTACGCCATCGCGAAGATCGCGGGTATCAAGCTTTGCCAAGCTTACCGCCGGCAGCACGGATGCAACTTCGTGTCCGCCATGCCGACGAATCTCTACGGCCCCAACGACAACTTCGATCTGAAGTCCTCGCATGTTCTTCCGGCCCTGATACGGAAGTTCCACGAGGCGCGGGTTCGAGGCGACGAAACGGTCACGATCTGGGGGAGCGGCTCACCGCGAAGGGAATTCCTGCACTCCGACGATCTGGCCTCGGCGTGTGTCTTCTTGATGGATAACTGGGAAGACGACGTTCACTTGAACGTGGGCACCGGCAAGGACCTTTCGATCCGCGAGGTAGCCGAGCTGGTGGGCGAGATCGTCTATCCCGAAGGCAGGTTGTTGTTCGACACCTCCAAGCCCGATGGAGCTCCCCGCAAGCTGCTCGACGTCACGCGTCTGCACGACCTGGGCTGGAGCCACAGGATCGGTTTCCGCGAAGGCATAGCCTCGACCTACCGTTGGTTCTGCGAGAACGTCGCCGTAGCCGAGCCGGCTTCGGTAGAGCTGGTCTCCGCCGGACGGTGAGCGACGATATAGAACGAGTGCAGCGCGTTTCTTGCCCACAGTTGAAACCGAGAACCTTCTAGGTATTCCGGTAGCTGCTGTCGATCTCGAGGCGACGACCGCTACCCTCGCGGAGTGGCTGTCCGAGAGCAGGAAGGGTTATGTCTCCTTGGCCACGGCCCACGGCATCCAGGACGCTCGAGCCTCCGACGGCGCCGGACGCGCTTTTCGAGCGGCGGATCTGGTGGTTCCCGACGGCATGGCCTTGGTCTGGCTGCTGCGGATGAGCGGCCGCCAGGCGGCGGGACGCGTCTACGGGCCCGATCTCATGATGCGCTTGTGCGAGCGCTCACTGGAACCGGGCTGGAGCCACTTTTTCCTTGGCGGGAGCAACCAGGCCTCCGAATTGTTGGTGAGGCGACTGTCGGAGCGGTTTCCGGGCTTGCGGGTCGCGGGAACGCTCTCGCCGAGGGTAGGAGACCGTCCCGAGCCCGAGAACCCGGTCGTCGACGCCATCAACGAGAGCGGAGCCGAGATCGTCTGGGTGGGACTCGGCTCGCCCAAGCAGGACCTTTGGATGAGCGCGTATCGCGATGTGCTCCGGGCGCCCGTGCTGATAGGAGTCGGTGCCGCCTTCGACTTTGTCGCCGGAACCAAGCCGCAGGCTCCTCGGTGGGTTCAACGATCCGGATTCGAGTGGCTCCATCGCTGGCTGTCCGAGCCGGGCAGGTTGACGTCGCGCTATGCGAAGTACCCGGCCTTCGTGGCTGTCGCCGGCTGGGAGCTGCTGCGCAAGAGACTCGGCAGAATCGGCCCCTAGGACGCGTGCTAGGCTCGTTTTCGCCAGCTCGGATTCGTAGACATGTCCAGGCCAATTCGTCCCGCAGCTCGTCTCGAGGCAGAACCGGCAAAGACCACCGAAGCCATCACGGAACGCGTCGAGCTCGACCTCGGTGTCCCACGACCGCTGGCCAGGCTGTGGAATCGCCTCGCGCGCTTCGGGCTGCTGGCGTTTTCGGACTGCCTGAGTGTGTCCGCCTCGGCATGTGTGGCCGTGGCGATCTGGGCCGTCCCGGTTCGGCACCAGCCGCCTGAGCTGTATCTGCGCCTCTGGCCACTCCTCGGCTTGATTCTCATTGCCTTTGCCGCCGAAGGTCTCTACCCGGGATTCGGCCTTGGCGCGGTGGAGGCGATCAGGCGTTTGAGTATCGGCACGATTTCGGTCTTCGTGGCGGTCGCGGCCGGAAGCTTCATTCTCCAGGCACCTCAGGTCTACTCGCGGGTGACCTTCCTGATCACTGCTGTTTTGAGCCTGATCTCGGTGCCCGCCGCCCGCTTTGCTGTGCTCTCCTGGGCCCACCGGCGCTCCGATTGGGGCGAGCCCTCGGTCATCATCGGCACCGGGCCCTTGGCCCGCGAAGCGGTCCAGCTGCTCGCCGAGGCGAGAACCCTGGGCTACAGCCCGCGATGGGTCGTTTCGGAGACGGGCAGAGAAGACGCCAGTTTCGAGAGTCTGCCGGTGCTCTCGCCGGGCGGGAGTCTCGACCGCCTCGCGAAATCCGGTGTCCGGACGGTTCTGCTCGCGACAGAGGAGGCGGACTGGTGGTCTCGCGTCGACGAGCTGCGGAGGATCTTCAGAAACGTCATCGTCATTCAAAGTGGCAAGAACATTCCCCTGGAAGGTCTCAAGGTGCGCAATCTGGGCGGTGTTCTCGGGATCGAGTTCCGGAACCAGCTATTGCACCGACGGAATCGCCTGGTCAAGCGAGCGATGGACATCGTCGGCAGCACGCTGGCTCTTCTGGTGTTCTCGCCCTTGATACTTCTGGCGGCGCTGCTGATTCGCATACTGAGCCCGGGACCTGTTCTCTTCCGCCAGACGCGCGAGGGAATGAAAGGATGCGCGGTCCGTGTTCTGAAGCTGCGAACCATGTGCGTGGACGCCGAGGAGAAACTGGCGAAGCACCTGGACGGCGATGCCGGAGCGCGAGATCAGTGGGAGCAGAGTTTCAAGCTGAAAGACGACCCGAGAGTGATTCCCCTGGTCGGCAAAACGCTACGGCGATTCAGTATCGATGAGCTGCCTCAGTTCTGGAACGTTCTCAAAGGTGATATGAGTCTGGTCGGCCCGCGACCCTTGCCGCGCTACCACCTGGAAAAGTTCGACGAGGCCTTTCGGGAGCTGCGCGGCATCGTGCGACCCGGCATGACGGGCCTCTGGCAGGTACTGCAACGGCACCAGGGTTCGCTCGAGAACAAGAAGGAACATGACTCCTACTACATTCGCAACTGGTCGATTTGGATCGATCTCTACATCCTGGGTCGCACCGTCTTCGCCGTCGTGGCCGGGAGAGGAAGCTGATCCGCACCTTCGCCATTCTGGTCTTGCTCTGGGCGGCGGCGGCGGTTCCGGGAATCGGCGCCGAGTCGCCGGTCCTGCCCGCGGTCGAGCTCGAGGACATGGACCCGACAGTGGCAACTCAACTCGCAGAGCTCCGGGCCCTGGCCCTGCGGGCCCTGGAAGGAGAGGAGGCAGCCGATCAGGCCGAATCGGTTGGTGAGCTCGGGCGCCACTACCATGCCTACGGCTTGCTGGACGCGGCGCGGACTTGCTACGAGCTCTCGGCGAGGCTCGCTCCGCGCGATTTTCGCTGGCCGTACCTCAAGGCCTACATCGCCCAGGGGGAGGGGCGGCTCGAGGACGCGGCGTCTCTCTACGAGAAAGCGCTCGCGATCGTTCCGGGTGTGTCGCCGACTCTGGTTCGGCTGGCATCGGTCCAGGCCGAGCTCGGAAATGCCGATCGTTCGGAATGGCTCTACCGCGAAGCAATCAAGGCAAATTCGACCTCGGCGGCGGCGATGGCCGGCCTGGGTGAGCTGCTGCTTTCCCGAGACCGGCCCGAGGAGGCAATCGATCTCCTCGAAGGCGCCTTGGAACTCGCCAGCGGAGCCAACCGCTTGTACTACCCACTTGCTCTCGCCTATCGCAAGCTGGGCGACGAGCACAAGGCGCGCGAGTTTCTGGCCTGGCGCGGCGACGTCGGCGTCAGGCCGGACGATCCGGTGATCGATTCGCTCGAGGGCCTCAAGACGGGAGAGCGAGTCTACCTTCTGCGAGGACAGTCGGCCTTCCGGGTGGGCCGTTACGGCGAGGCCGCCGAGAGCTTTCGAAAGGCTCTCGAGATCAACCCGACGAGTATCGCGGGCTGGATCGATTTGGGCTCGGCGCTTGGTGAGGCGGGGGACGCCGGAGGGGCGGTCGCCGCTTTCGAGCGCGCGGTCGAGCTGGCTCCCGGTAACGAAACGGCGTTGTTCAATCTGGGTGTTCTGCTCTCGCGTGGCGGTGAGTACGAACGTTCGATCAGCCTTTTGAGCCAGGCCGGGCAGTTCTCGCCCCACGACGGTCAGATTCGATTCGAGCTCGCTCAGGCGTTGCGCCTGGCTGGGCGCTTCGAGGACTCGATCCTCCATTTCGATGCGGCGATCAAGGCTCTTCCGGCGGTCGAAGCGCCCAGGCTGGGCAAGGCACAGGCGCTTGCGCGCTTGAATCGGCTTGCGGAGGCCCGAAAGACGCTCGAAGCCGGCCTCGAACAGATACCGCAGAGTGCGGTCCTGGCGGTCGCTCTGTCCCGGGTGCTGGCGTCGGCAAAAGACCCGGAGGTCCGGGACGCCGAGCGGGCGATTCGGCTCGCGCTCAACGTGTTCGAGGCGCGCCAAAGGCTGGAAGATGCGGAGTGGGTGGCCGAAGCATTCGCCGAAGCCGGTCGCTGCGAGGAGGCCGCGGGCTGGCAGCGCGAGGTCGTCAACCAGGCCGTCGAGGCGGACCAGTCGGAGGCGGTGATGGCTCGGCTGCGAACGAACCTCGAGCGATTCGACAGCGGAGAGGCTTGCACTGCTCCGTCCAGCGCGCCCTAGGCTCGAGCGATTCTGCTTTGATCGACTCGCAGGCGGGTAAATCCTTCCGCTCGGTGCAAACCTTTCCGGCCGCACCCTGCCGCTCCGACGCCGCCCGTAGCCCGAAAAGCCCCGTGCGAAGGGCGTGTCAAGTCTTGGCATCGCCGTTGCTGTAGTGAACGACAGCGTCTCGAATCAACAGTCCGAACGCATGAGCATCGATCACACCCTGCGGCGGGGAGTCGTATCCGGGACCGGTGCGGAAAGCCCGCGAGCCGTCTGCGGGATCGGTGCTCGTCGCGCCGCCGACCGAGTCGAGCCGGGCCCGGAGCTTGCCGCCGCTCGGTATATAGCAAATTACACATATAAAAGTTTGTCAGTATTTGACAGGTTCGTCACACGGTTGTTGAGTAAGGTACTTGACAAGTCATATTCCGCCCGTAGAATGCGCGCTCCAATTCTTCTTGGGGGAGGGGAAGAGATCAGCCCGGAGGCGGGAATGGTTGTGGTCGAGCTGACGTGTAACTCATCGAGACTTTTTGACGAGGGTGTCCTTCGCGGGCACCCTCGTTTTGCGTTCAGGCAGAACAAAAGGCTCGCTGAGAGGCGAGTCAGAGGAGGATAGAAGGCGCATAATGACCAAGAGACTTCTTACGGCAATCTCCGTTACCATGCTGGCGGCTCTCACGATTGTGCCGGCTGCCGCTCAGATCGAAGCCGACTTCCCCGAGGTCGTCCTCTTCGCTACCAACTCGATGAACGTGGGTTCCAGCGCTCAGATTTTCACCGGCGACGTAGTAGTCAACGACTCTCCGGCGGGCACTCTCTCCTTTGGCAACAAGGCCAAGACACCGGCGGGGTGGGAGGTCAAGGCCAACTCGATCGACGTCGGCACCAACGTGACCCTGGCGGGCACCGAGTTCTGTAATGCCGGTGAGATCTTTCCCTGCGATGGCGGTGCGCTGAGCCTTCCGGTCTATACGTTTCTTCCTCTCTTCAAAGCCTCGACTCCGGCCGGTAGCAACGTCGATGTCCCCGGCGGGGGCACGGAGACCGTTACGGGCGACGCCCTCGATATAACGATCGCAGCCAACGGCACCCTGGTCTTCACTCCGGGTGTCCACAACGTGCGCTCGATCACGGCTGGCAACAAGACCAACATCGTCTTCTCAGGGGCGACCGAGGTCCGCATCCAGAACGGCATGACGATGGGCCTGGAAGGCAACGTCAATCTCTCGGGCGCGGCCGCCGCCGAGACGGTCGTTTTCTATGTGGGCGGGAACGCGTCGCTCGGTAAGAAGGGCAGCGTGAATGCCAATTTCTATGTTCCCAGTGGCACCCTCGACCTGCCCTCGAACGTCATCGCCGTCGGGGCCTTCCTGGCGATGGACCTCACCGTGGGCTCAAAGGTCGAGTTCAACCTGGCCAGCTTCTTCCAGAACCTGCCACCGGTGGCGGTGAACGACACGGCGACGGTCGTTGAGGACAGCCTCAACAACGTCATCCCGGTGCTGGGTAACGACACTGATCCCAACGGCGACGCGATCATGGTCAACGGCGTAGACGACCCGGCCAACGGCACGGCGACTACCGACGGCATGACCGTGACCTATACGCCGGACGCCGACTTTTTCGGCACCGACGTCTTCAACTATGAGGTCTGCGACGACTCGACGGCAATCAACGGTAACAATTGTTCGACAGCGACTATCACCGTGACGGTGACTTCGGTCAACGACCCACCGGTTGTGGCGAATGACAGTGCCACGACGGCCGAGGACGCTCCGGTGGCGGTAGCCGTACTCGGCAACGACAACGCCGGCCCGGCCAACGAACTACAAACTCTGGCGGTGAACTCGGTCACGCAGGGCGCGAGCGGTTCGGTGACGACGGACGGCACGACCGTGACCTACACCCCAAATCAGGATTCCTTCGGCAATGACAGCTTCAGCTATACCGCCTGCGATGCCGGCGACGGCGTTGACGACCCCGGCGTGCAGTGCAGCACGGCGAGCGTCTCGGTGACGGTGACTTCGGTCAACGACCAGCCGGTTGCGGTGGACGACAGCGCCTCGACCCCCGAGGAGACGCAGGTCACCGTGAACCTCATCGGCAACGATTCGGCAGGCCCGGCCAACGAGTTGGCCACCCTAACCGTGCAACCGCTTGGAGGCGCAGCCGCCCAGGAGGCGGAGATCGTAAACAACGAGCTTGTCTACACGCCGCCACAAGACTTCTTCGGTGAGCGCGTCTTCCAGTACACCGTTTGCGACTCGGGCGACGGCGCCCAGGACGCGACAGTACTCTGCGACAGCGCCGCGGTCGTGATTACCGTGTCCAACGTCAACGACGCGCCTACCGCGGATCCACAGGACCTCTTCGCGACCGCAGCAGTGACCATCACGCTCACCGGGAGTGATCCCGATGACGATTCCTTGACGTTTTCGGTAACCACCGCGCCCACCAAGGGCACGCTTGGCACAATCACGCCGATCGTGCCGTCTGGCGGCGGTCCGGTGATCAGCGCGACAGCGACCTACACGCCGGATCTCCAGCTGTGCTCGGGCGATCCGCTCGAGTGCCCCGAGGACTTCTTCACCTTCCAGGTCAGCGACGGTGTTCTGCCCACCCCACTGACCGATACCGCCGACGTCACAATCAACCCGGGTGGCGATCCGACAGTTGATCCGCCAGACCTCGGCGAAGTTGAAGCCAATGACCAGCTCTGCATCAGCACGAATCCGGTCGACTGTGCCCTCGAGACGGTCGAGGGCACGGCAATCACCATCGTCCTCACCGCTACGGCGCCCTGTGATCCGACCGGCGCTCCGAACCCAGCTGAGCCGTGCGACGGGTTGCCGACTGCGGTCGACGACGTGCCGCTGACTTTCTCGCTGCCGAGCCCGACGACCAGCCAGGGCGGCACCCTGAGCGGTCTCAACCAGGGTACGGGAGAGTTGCAGGAGCCGCCGGGCGCCGACGAGGTGCCTCAGCGCAGCGCTCACGTGCTCTACACCCCGCCCGCTACATTCACCGGCGTCGACAGCTTCACCTTCCAGGTGGTCGGCGACGTCGACGGCAGCGGCGGCATCGATCCGAGCGCTGAGCCCAACCCCGAGGTGGACATTGCCACGGTGGAGATCAGCGTCCAGACCTTCACGCCGGTACCGCCGGTGGAGGCTCGGGACCAGCGGGTCTCGACGCCGAAGGACACGCCGGTCGACATCAGCCTGTCAGGACCTGGCGAACCCTGCGATCCGAACACCGACCCGAGCTGCCGTCAGCAGCCTCAAGGTCCGGCGTCGGCTCCCTCTGGGACGGTGAGCCAGAGCTCGCCCGCGGCGCCCCGATCGTCGAGGCCGGTGTCTTATGTCGCCGATGCCACGGGCGCGGGCCAGTATTTCGGTCCCACCGCACGCGCCAGAGCTTCCATTTCGCCGGGAGGCGGAGCGCCGGCGCCGCTTGCCGCCGCGACCGGAGAAGAGCTCTACGCGATCGACAGCGATCTCGATCAGCTCTTCGAGCTGTCGCCCGTCGATGCGAGTTCGACTTTGGTGGGCAGTACCGCCGCCGGACCGACGACGCCCGCCAGCTTGGCGTTCGACGGCACCGACATGTTCACCATCGATCTCGGCGGTGGCGGCCTCTACACACTGGATCTCAACACCGGCGTACCGACGCTGGTTTGCTCGACCGGGGTCAGCGGTTGGCAGGGCGTGGCCTCCGATCCGACCGACGAGGGGCAGTTCTACGGCATCACGCAGTCGGACGACCTCCACAAGATCGACCGCACCACTTGCACCACGACGCGGGTGAACGCTACGGCGGGGACGGTCGGCGGTCTCATCGCCGCCCTCGAGTTCGATGCCAACGGTACCCTCTGGGGCGCCGAGTTCGGCTCGCCCGGTTCGACCACCGAGAACGCGGCTCTGGTCACGATCGACAAGGCCACCGGAGCAGTGACCGTGGTGTCGCAGTGCGCCACACGGCCGTGCTCGGGAAACGACAACTTCGCCGATGGGTTCCAGGGCATCGACTTCTCGACCGACGGCACCCTCTACGGTCAGAACACCAACGACGACTCGCTCTACATCATCGATACGACCGATGGCTCGCTCACCTTCCTTGGTTCGAACGCCACGATCTTCGTCAAAGGCCTGGCGTTCAGTGAGGAGGTCCTGCTGGAGGCGACGTTTACGATTCTCACGCTGCCGGCGGTCGGCACGCTGAGCTATCTCGAGCCGCTTTCCGGAGTGCAGACCGACATCACGGCCGGCGACCTACCGTTGGCTCTTGTGACCGAACAGGTGACCTACACGCCGCCCGTCGGAGCTACCGGCGACCCGCTGGCGAGCTTCACGTTCCAACAGTCGGACGGCATCACCAGCGATACGGGCCTCATCGAGCTCGTCGTCACGGGGGAGATAATCATCGTTGATTCCTGCGCTGAAGTCGGCCGCCCGACCGGGTGCAGCCCCGGCGGCCAGGGTCCCGTGAGCGCGCCGGCCCCGACGGTCGGCGGCCTGCCCTCGGGCTCCGCGTTCACCGTCTCGGTGAGCGGCCCGGGTGACGTCTCGAGCAACCGGCCTCACGTTGACGGTGTGAGCTATCGCGGACTGCTTTGCAGCGCCGACAGCGACTGCAGAGCGAACTTCGTCCCGGGCTCGATCGTGGTCCTCTACGCCCGTCCGGTGGAGGCCGGCTCCGAGTTCGTGGAGTGGGGCGGCGACTGCTCCGGCAGCGACCCGGTGGCGCTCGTGACCGCCAACCCCGATGCGTTCTGCACCGCGACCTTTGTTAAGACGGCGGACGAATAAGGGGGAAGGATTGACTAAAGCTAATACAGTTTCCGTTTTCGCGCTGGCTTGCCTGGCGGCTCTGCCAGTGTGGTCGGTCGAGCCGGGCTTCGATCAAGTGGCAGTATTCGCCACCAACAGCGCCTGGCTGCAGCAGGGCTCGGACGTCCTGAGCGGCGACGTCGTCGTCAACCAGGATTCCAGTTCACCTCCGCACCTCACGAGTTTCCAGCTCACGATCGGGCTTGCCACCACGACGCCTGTGGGTTTTGCGATCAAGGCGGACGAGATCAAGGTCAAGAGCTCGGCGGTGGTGGGAGGAACCGTCTTCTGCAACATCCTGAATGACGGCAGCGGCAGCGTGACCTGTTCACCCCTCAGCCCCCTGCCGGTATTCAGCTTGCTGCCGAACTTCAACCAGGGCTCGACCGGCGGACCGCAGTTCGGAGATGTGACCGTGGCCATCGGCGGGTCGGCCGAGCTGGCTCCCGGCGACTACGGTGATCTCCTGGTCAAGAAGAACGGCTCCGTCAGCTTCACCGGCGGCGTCTACAGCTTTCGTTCGATAAACGGCGGCATCGCCAATACCTTCACCTTCGAGGCACCCTCCGAGGTTCGCGTCGAAGAGAAGTTCGATACCGACAAGAACTCCACCGTCGGGCCGAGCGCCGGGTGCCTCCGAGCAGATGTAACTCCCTGCTCGGCCGCCGACATCATCTTCTACGTCGCCGGCATCAACGGCAGCACCGGCAATCTGGGCGCAACCCCGAAGGCGGCCTCGGTGGGTCTCGCCAACACCGTGAACGCAAACTTCTACGTTCCGAACGGCACCCTCCACCTGCGTCAGAACACCAACGCCACCGGTGCCTTCCTGGGCCGGGACACGAACGTGGGCAAGGGTGTGCAGGTCAGCCTCGACAGCTTCTTTTTCAATCGTCCGCCGGTTGCCGTCGACGACAGCGCGACGGTCGCCGAAGACTCGGGTACGACGACGATCGATGTCCTCGCCAACGACGTCGGGGATCCCGTCCTCCCTGGTCAGGCTTTGACCATCGACGTGATTGCCGGCTCGGGCAACAGCCACGTCAAGATCGTCGGCAATCAGGTCGAGTACACGCCCAATCCCAACTTCTTCGGCACCGATACGTTCGGCTACACCGTCTGCGACGGTGGCGCCGACTGCGACACGGAAACCGACTCAGATGATCTCTGCGCGACTGCCACGGTGACCGTCACGGTGACGCCCGTCAACGACCCGCCGGCGGCGAACGCGCAGGACGTCTTCACCAACGGCGATGTGAATCTTCCGATCACTCTGACGGGGAGCGACGTCGACGGCGACACCCTTACGTTCACGATCGTGAGCGGCCCGGATACTGGGAAGGGCAGCTTGAGCGCCGTGACCCCGGACCCGCCGGCGAGCGCGACCGTGACCTATGACCCGGTGAACGCCAACAACGAGGAGAACGAGTTCACCTTCCAGGTTGACGACAACAACGGCGGCACCGCCGCAGCAATCGTGCGCATCAACCCGGGCGGCGATCCGGAGTGCTTCGACGACAACGACTGCGACGCCGGCTTCTTCTGCAACGCCGAGAAGGTTTGCGAGCCGGTGGCGCTCGGCGAAGTTGAAGCCAATGACCAGCTCTGCATCAGCACGAATCCGGTCGACTGTGCCCTCGAGACGGTCGAGGGCACGGCAATCACCATCGTCCTCACCGCTACGGCGCCCTGTGATCCGACCGGCGCTCCGAACCCAGCTGAGCCGTGCGACGGGTTGCCGACTGCGGTCGACGACGTGCCGCTGACTTTCTCGCTGCCGAGCCCGACGACCAGCCAGGGCGGCACCCTGAGCGGTCTCAACCAGGGTACGGGAGAGTTGCAGGAGCCGCCGGGCGCCGACGAGGTGCCTCAGCGCAGCGCTCACGTGCTCTACACCCCGCCCGCTACATTCACCGGCGTCGACAGCTTCACCTTCCAGGTGGTCGGCGACGTCGACGGCAGCGGCGGCATCGATCCGAGCGCTGAGCCCAACCCCGAGGTGGACATTGCCACGGTGGAGATCAGCGTCCAGACCTTCACGCCGGTACCGCCGGTGGAGGCTCGGGACCAGCGGGTCTCGACGCCGAAGGACACGCCGGTCGACATCAGCCTGTCAGGACCTGGCGAACCCTGCGATCCGAACACCGACCCGAGCTGCCGTCAGCAGCCTCAAGGTCCGGCGTCGGCTCCCTCTGGGACGGTGAGCCAGAGCTCGCCCGCGGCGCCCCGATCGTCGAGGCCGGTGTCTTATGTCGCCGATGCCACGGGCGCGGGCCAGTATTTCGGTCCCACCGCACGCGCCAGAGCTTCCATTTCGCCGGGAGGCGGAGCGCCGGCGCCGCTTGCCGCCGCGACCGGAGAAGAGCTCTACGCGATCGACAGCGATCTCGATCAGCTCTTCGAGCTGTCGCCCGTCGATGCGAGTTCGACTTTGGTGGGCAGTACCGCCGCCGGACCGACGACGCCCGCCAGCTTGGCGTTCGACGGCACCGACATGTTCACCATCGATCTCGGCGGTGGCGGCCTCTACACACTGGATCTCAACACCGGCGTACCGACGCTGGTTTGCTCGACCGGGGTCAGCGGTTGGCAGGGCGTGGCCTCCGATCCGACCGACGAGGGGCAGTTCTACGGCATCACGCAGTCGGACGACCTCCACAAGATCGACCGCACCACTTGCACCACGACGCGGGTGAACGCTACGGCGGGGACGGTCGGCGGTCTCATCGCCGCCCTCGAGTTCGATGCCAACGGTACCCTCTGGGGCGCCGAGTTCGGCTCGCCCGGTTCGACCACCGAGAACGCGGCTCTGGTCACGATCGACAAGGCCACCGGAGCAGTGACCGTGGTGTCGCAGTGCGCCACACGGCCGTGCTCGGGAAACGACAACTTCGCCGATGGGTTCCAGGGCATCGACTTCTCGACCGACGGCACCCTCTACGGTCAGAACACCAACGACGACTCGCTCTACATCATCGATACGACCGATGGCTCGCTCACCTTCCTTGGTTCGAACGCCACGATCTTCGTCAAAGGCCTGGCGTTCAGTGAGGAGGTCCTGCTGGAGGCGACGTTTACGATTCTCACGCTGCCGGCGGTCGGCACGCTGAGCTATCTCGAGCCGCTTTCCGGAGTGCAGACCGACATCACGGCCGGCGACCTACCGTTGGCTCTTGTGACCGAACAGGTGACCTACACGCCGCCCGTCGGAGCTACCGGCGACCCGCTGGCGAGCTTCACGTTCCAACAGTCGGACGGCATCACCAGCGATACGGGCCTCATCGAGCTCGTCGTCACGGGGGAGATAATCATCGTTGATTCCTGCGCTGAAGTCGGCCGCCCGACCGGGTGCAGCCCCGGCGGCCAGGGTCCCGTGAGCGCGCCGGCCCCGACGGTCGGCGGCCTGCCCTCGGGCTCCGCGTTCACCGTCTCGGTGAGCGGCCCGGGTGACGTCTCGAGCAACCGGCCTCACGTTGACGGTGTGAGCTATCGCGGACTGCTTTGCAGCGCCGACAGCGACTGCAGAGCGAACTTCGTCCCGGGCTCGATCGTGGTCCTCTACGCCCGTCCGGTGGAGGCCGGCTCCGAGTTCGTGGAGTGGGGCGGCGACTGCTCCGGCAGCGACCCGGTGGCGCTCGTGACCGCCAACCCCGATGCGTTCTGCACCGCGACGTTCCGAGGAAAAAGCGAGTAGAGAATGAGGTAATATCGATGGTCAGTAATACAGATTGGAAGAGAATCAGGCATAATCCCCGCGGCGGGCCCAACGGCGGCGCCTTAGCCGAGGAACGAACCGAAAGGAGACCAGCAACGATGAGAGGTAAACGGAACCTGTGGGCCCTGGGAGGGATCTCCCTCGCGGCTCTCCTGGTCCTGATGGCGCTGCCGGCCCTGCCTGCGAGCGCCCAGCCGATCGGGATCGGCGGCCAGAGCGAGGTCGCCACCATGTCAATTCACGGCGGAAGCGTGTCGTTCGCGCCCCGCGTCAACTTCGAGGAGATGACCTTGACCGTCTCCGGCAAGGGGCACGTATCGCGGCAGGTCGTGCGCTCGGGCCGAACGGCGTCTTTCGCGCCGGTGGACAGCGACGGCTTCCAGCTGCCCGACGGTACCTACAAGTGGGAGATCGTCGTTTCGGCGCGCCCCCAGGATCTGAACCCGAGGGCTTTCAGGAACGGCAAGGTCTCGGCCGACGGCCGGACCATGGAAGCCGCTCAGATGCCGCGCGGCCAGAGGCAGTCGGGAGTGTTCACGATCTCCAACGGCCAGATCGTCGATGCGAATCTGGTCGAGGCCGAGTCGCCCCGCGCCATCGGGGCGCCGCGGGCCTCGGCTCCGCCGAGCGCGGCCGCTCGTGCCGCCGAGCACGGCAACCGTAACGATGGCTAGGATCAGGAAACCCGAGAGGAGATAAGAAATGAATCTGAAAAGAACAGCACTTTGGAGCTCGGCGGCCCTGATCGGGCTCGCCCTCGTTGTATCCGCCCCGGCATCGGCCGACCAGGTGATCCTCGATGATCTGATCGTCGACGGCTCGGCCTGCATCGGCCAGGACTGCGTCAATGGTGAGTCGTTCGGCTTCGATACCATCCGGATCAAGGAGAACAACCTCCGGATCAAGGCCCAGGACACCAGCTCCACGGCCAGCTTCCCGAGCAACGACTGGCAGATCACTTTCAACGACTCGGCGAACGGCGGCGCCAACAAGTTCTCGATCGACGACATCGACGGTGGCAGGACGCCGTTCACGATCGAAGCCGGCGCTCCCAGCAATTCGCTCTACGTGGACGACGGCGGCCGCATAGGCTTCGGCACCTCGACTCCGGTGGTCGAGCTTCACGTCAAGGACGGCGACACGCCCACCCTGCGTCTCGAGCAGGACGGCTCCTCGGGCTTCACGCCCCAGACCTGGGACGTGGCCGGCAACGAGACCAACTTCTTCATCCGTGACGCCACCA
>JBHHWO010000036.1:0-32863 GCA_046756565.1 Thermoanaerobaculia bacterium
CGCACACCATGACCTCGAGCCTTATGCACCGAACCACTGGGACAGGACACTAGTATCGCTTCGGGTGTTACAGGCCACTAGGAATGACAATGCGCGATCCCGGCTGCGTCATACTCGCGCCGCAAAATGTCTCGCGAGGATCGTCCGACCCTGCGGCGGGCCATCGGCCTGCCTCACGCCACGGCCCTGGTCGTCGGGACGATCATAGGCGCCTCGATCTTCGTCCAACCGTCGGAGGTCACCGGAAGCGTGCCCTCTCTCACCGGCTCGATGGCGGTCTGGCTCGTCTCGGGAGTTCTCACTCTCCTCGGCGCTCTGGTCATCGCCGAGCTCGGAGCCGCGTTCCCCGAAACCGGAGGCGTCTACGTTTTCCTGCGCGAGCTCTTCTCTCCGCTCCTGGGCTTCCTGTGGGGCTGGGCGATGTTCTGGACAATGCACACCGGCATTCTGGCGGCCATCGCGATGGTCTTCGCCCGCTACCTGGGCTACTTCGTGCCGCTGGGGCCGCTGGGCTCGAAACTCGCGGCCGCCGGCGCGATCCTGGTCCTGACCGGAGTCAATCTCCTGGGCGTCAAGCCGGGCAGCCGGTTGCAGACCTCCCTGACCGCAATCAAGCTCACGGCCATTGTCCTCCTGGTCGTCGCCGGCATCGTCCTTGGTCCCCAGGTGGCGGCCGATGCCGCTTCCGACCGTGACATGGTTTTCGACTCTTCGGCCGGCCCGGACGTTCCTGCCTCGCCAGACACCGCCTCTCTCCCCGACTTTCTGCTGGCCCTCGCCGCAGGCCTCTTCGCCTACGGCGGCTGGCACATGGTGACCTACAGCGCTGGTGAAACCCGCGAGCCACGGCGCACCCTGCCGCGGGCTCTCATCTCCGGCACTCTCATCGTTACCGCCTGCTACATGGCGCTCAACGCGATCTACTTCCGGGTGCTGCCGGTCGAAACGGTGATCCGCTCGCAGCGGGTCGCGGCCGACGCGGCCGACGCCATTCTGGGTTCCGGGGGCGGCGCCCTGCTTTCGGCGTTGGTAATCGTCTCGACTTTCGGAGCGCTCTCCGGCATCGTCCTCGCCGGGCCCCGGGTCTACCTGGCGATGGCTGACGACGGCCTTCTCTTCCGCTGGGCCGGCGGCATCCACCCACGGTTTCGGACACCCCACACTGCACTCGTGCTCCAGGGAGTCTGGGCGGCGGTTTTGGCGCTGACCGGCACCTACCGCGCGCTTTTCACGCGAGTGATCTACACCGAGTGGATCTTTTTCGGCCTTCTGGCGCTCGGCGTCTATCGGATGCGGTTCGGGCGGCTGCGGCGTGCGCCGACGGCATCCACGGAAACGTTTCGAGCGCCACTCTGGGTGCCGGGCGTCTTCGCTCTCGCCGCCTTCGCCGTGGTCGGCAACCAGCTTGTTACCGAGCCGCGTCACAGCCTGATCGGTCTCGGTTTCGTGCTCCTCGGTGCGCCGGTGTATTGGATCTGGACCAGCCGCACCAGAAAGGCATGACCATGATCATCGACTTTCACAACCACTACTTCCCTCCAGAGTACCTGGCCGCTGTCCGCCAGGGGCCAAGCGCCTTTCGTATCACCGAGGATGAGCAGGGCAATCCGGTCCTTCATTCGCCGGGCGACTACAACGTCCTCGTGCCCGGCCACCGCGACGCCGCCTTCAGAGCGCGAGTGCTCGACCAGGCTGGCGTCGATCGTCAGGTGCTGTCATTCACCGCTCCGGGGACCTCGATCGAGACACCCGAGCGCGCCGCCGAGCTCGCACCGCTCATCAACCGCGGACTGGCGGGCGCGGTCGAAGACAATCCCCAGCGGTACTCCGCGCTCGCACACTTGCCCCTCAACCATCCCGAGGCCGCCCGGATCGAGCTCCGCGCTGCCATCGACGAGCTCGGCTTCCGAGGCGTCATGCTCTACTCGAACGCAAGCGGCATTCCGCTCGCCGATCCACGTTTCCAGCCGCTCTGGCAGATCGCCGACGCCCACGAGCTCGTCGTCTACATCCACCCCACTTTCCCGGTGGGCGTCGAGGCGATGGAGGACTACATGCTGATGCCGCTCGTCGGCTTCCTGGCGGACACCACCCTCGCCGCCGCCC
Source organism: Thermoanaerobaculia bacterium (assembly GCA_046756565.1). Taxonomy (GTDB): domain Bacteria; phylum Acidobacteriota; class Thermoanaerobaculia; order Multivoradales; family JAHEKO01; genus CALZIK01. The sequence continues at coordinate 2,107 of JBHHWO010000036.1, forward strand.
ATCTCGTCTACGGCGGCGTGCCCGAGCGATTCCCGAACATCCGCTGGGTGCTCGCCCATCTCGGCGGCGCCATTCCCTACCTCGCCGAACGGCTCGACCGGGGCTACGAGGCCTATCCTGGCTGCCGCGAGAATCTCTCCGCCCCACCCAGCCGGACCCTCGCGCGCTTCTACTACGACACGGTCAACTTCGACGCCAAAGCCCTGCGACTGGCCCTCGACTTCGCCGGTGCGGCCCACCTCCTCGCCGGCAGCGACTACCCGCACATGATCGGCAGCCTCGACAAGATGAAAGCCAGCATCCGCGCACTCGGGCTGTCGCCGGCAGACGAGGCCATGGTCCTGGGCGGCAATGCGGCGCGACTCCTTGGGATTGGCGGCACCTGACTCCCGCGGACCCGCTCGACGAGAGAGGGTTGGCCCGGTCCTCTCTCCCTCTGGGCCCTTGACATTAACCTCTTTATTACACTATAAACATCTAACAGAAAGGGGAGTTAGCTATGAAGCAATGGAGCGTTCGCTTTCCACTGTTGGCGCTGGTCGTGTGCCTGGTCGCATCGCTACTGGCAACCGGCTGCGTCACGCCTGAAACCGCGCAAGAGGCCGAGTCTCGCGACGACCCTGGCCAGAGACCGCCAGCGGAGTCAGAGGAGCCCGAGAAGTACCCCGCCCTGGCCGCGGAAGGAAACCGGCCTGCATTCAAAGCCGTCGATTTGACCTACATGGGCGCGGTCGATCCAGCCGGTGAGTGCAAGCAAGTATATCCCGGCGACGAGTGCGTGATGGCGCGCCCGGTGAATGCGTCGATCTGGAAGGGGAAGGACAAATACAAGGGCAAGCCCAACAAGGTGAAATGGTGGGTCGACGAGGCACAGAAGAAAGAGTACTCCTGGGACATCGTCTACAAGGGACCGGATAGCAAGAATTGGATCGGCCCTGTCACTGCGATCGATTGCAACAAGAAAAGCACCAAGAGCAAGGCAGTGCTCGGCGATCTCCACGACGGCATCAACTTGGAGTGGTCTTATCAGATAACGGTCTGGAAGTGCGAAAAGAACCAGAGAGTCAGGTGTCTCTGCATGACGGACCCGCGGATCGAGATTCACGACTAGGGCCTGGCGGACGCCGGTGCGTCGGTACCGGAGCCGGTCAGGGCAAGAAACACCGCATCGTCCCGCAGCCTCGCGAACTCGTCCTCCTGACGGATCAGCTCGCCTGATACCCCGAGCGAGATGGCCACGCGAATCGCATCCAGCGCCTCCTCCCGCTCGTCGCACAGCGCATGCACCCAAGCGCGATCGTGGGCGTTCTGACCCGTAGCGGGCAGATCCGTTTTCAGTCGATCCGCAAGGCTGCTGGCCAAAGAGCACTCGCCCGCCTTGGCGGCATAAAGGGCCTGCGAGATGCGCAACTCGTTGCTGTTCGGGCTGTCCGCTAGCGCCTCTGCGACCAGCGCCATCGCCGAGCGGTACTCCGCCTGGGCTTCGGCCTCGCGACCGCGACGCAGGTAGAGATCGGCCAGATTGCCGTGCTTGAGCGGGTCTCCCGGCTCGAGCTTGACCGCCAGCCGGTAGCACTTCTCGGCTTCTTCGAGCCGGTTGGCAAAGAAATAGGCAGTGCCCATATTGCCGGCCAGCTTGGCGTCCTCGATCGGTTCTTCCAACTCTTCGAAGGCCTCGATCGCGCCCTCGAAATCTCCTTCCCGCAGCCGAACGGCGGCTAGGTTCCAGAGCGGCCAGCTCACTCCGTCAGGCGCCAGCGAGGACGCCCGGGCGAACGCGGCCCGGGCCTGGGGGTAGTCGCCCATCCGCACCAGAAAGCCGCCGAGCGAATTCCAGTGCTGCCAATGGTCACTGCGCAGGGCCACCGCCGAGCGGAGAGATCTTTCGGCGGCTTTCAAGTCGCCCGCCTCCTCGTAGCTGAAGGCCAGCTCGCGGTGAGCCTCGTCCGGACGTGGGTGATTGACCAGAAGGGGGCGCAGCTCGGCGAGCGACTCGGCGTAGCGGCCGGTCGCCCGATAGACCTTGGCCATCGCTACGATCGCGGCCGGCAGCTCGGCATCGAGGTCGAGCGCCCGCTGCGCGCGGCTCTCGGCCTCGGTAAGCGCGTCCGAATCCTTGGTTCGCTCGTAGATCCTCAACTGAGCCTCGCTCAAACCCACGTGCGCCAGGGCGAACTGTGGATCCAGCCGAACGGCCTGGAGGTAGAGATCGCGCGCGAACTCCGACCCTCTCGGGTTGTCGACCACCTCCAGAAATTGCTGCGCTTGCAGATAGAAGTCATAGGCTCTGGACGAACGAGTGGGCTTACGGGCCAGACGCTTCCGTTCTTTGCGCGACAGCGGAATCGAGGCGAAGCGGGACAGGTCTCGAGCAACCGCCTGCTGGAGGGATACGACCCGTTCGCGATCTTCGGTGTAGCTCTTCGACCACAGCACCAGTCCGGTTCGAGCGTCGGCGAGCCCTACGTCCGCGCGCAACCCTCCAGGCGCGGCATGCAGCTCCCCTTCGACGACAGCGGCGACGCCCAGCTTCTTGCCCAACTCGGTAGCGCTCAGACCACGCTCGCGGTAACTCCACGCTTCCGAGCGTCCGACGACGCTCAGACCCTGCACGCCACTCAGCTGTGAGATCAGACCCGCGCCCAGCCCCTCGCCGAGATAGTCCTGGTTCGGGTCGCCCGTCAGATTGACGAAAGGTAAGACCGCAATCACGTCCAAGCCGCTCGGGGCCCGGTCCCGTCCAAACCAGATGGCCAACAAAACCGCCGCCGCCAAAACCAGAGCGGCGGCGCCCGCGCGCCACCAGCGACGGCTGCCGTGTTCCCGAACTACCGGGAGTGAGTCCGACGAGAGCGTAGAGGTTCGAACCAGACCCGCTGCAACTTCTTCACCCAGTTCGGCGAGATCGTCGCTCAGATCCTGTGTTGCCTGGTAGCGGTGACCGGTGTCCTTGGCCAGGCAATGCCTGACGATGCGCCCGAGATGGAAGGGCAAATCGTCGCGAGCATCAGTCACCGGCGGAGGTTCCTGAGTCAGAATCGCCGAGGCAACGTCCATCGACGCTTTCCTGCCAAAAAGCCGCCTGCCGGTGGCCATCTCGTGCAGGATCACGCCGAGAGAGAAAATATCGGTCTGGTGATTCAAGGCCTCGCCGCGCAACTGCTCGGGCGACATGTAGGCAAGCGTTCCCAGAATGCTACCGTCCCTGGTGAGGGTCTCGGTGATCTCGCCCGAAGCGCCGCGGCCGGTGCCCTCGCCCCGCAGCTTGGCCAGGCCGAAGTCAAGCACCTTCACCGCACCGCGCTTGTTCAACATGATGTTGTCGGGCTTCAAATCGCGATGAATAACGCCGCTCTCGTGTGCCGCGGCGACCGCGTCGACCAGCGGAACCGCCACCTCGAAGAAGCGAGCAAGCGCCAGTCCGCCCGGGTGGATGAGCTCGCTGAGAGGCTTGCCGTCGACGAGCTCCATAGTCAAGAACCGGATCCCCTCGACCTCCTCGACGGAGTGGATGACAACGATGTTGGGGTGGTTGAGCGCTGCGACGGCCTCGGCCTCACGCTGGAAGCGTTCGAGCCGCTTGGGATGTGAGGCAAGACCGGGCGCCAGCACCTTGAGCGCCACCCTCCTCTTCAGGCGCGTGTCCTCGGCCGCGTAGACCTCACCCATTCCTCCCGCTCCGAGCTTCTTGACGATCCTGTAATAGGCGAGGGTTCGGCCGACCATAGGCACCACCGACGAGCTCCGCACTCGAGTTGATCGGTGACCAGTATACGGAAACCCGGCACTGGTACCGTTTTCAGGAATGGTCTCGATGTAGTTGACCTCCTCCGAGATCCCAGTCTCGTCCGCGAAGTCTCAAAGCTCACGAGATCGCGCAGACGATCATGAGCGTCGCCCAGCCGACGTTCACACAGGCATTCATCAACCGGCTCACCGAGCGCGGGACATTCGACAGCTTCGCCGCGGCCCTTACCCGGGGAAGTCCATGCGCCGCAGCAGATCACGGTAGCGGGGCTCATCCTCGATCGCCTCGGCGAATGGATAGACGTGGAAGAGTGACAGTTCCGGTTCGCGATCCCGATAACCCTGTTCGAGGAGATCGAGAACCTGGTCGATCTCGCCCAGGCCCAGATACACCAGGGCAAAGAACGTCGACATGACGTAGCGTTGCTCGGACCACTCTCGCAAGCGCTCGAGAACGGCCCGAGCTTCGTCGCGCTTGCCCGCGCTGGCGTAGACGTAGCCCAGCGAAGCCAGGGCCCACGAGCTTTCGGGAAGCAAGGCCGTGAGCTCCACGAGCTCGGCGATGGCCTCTTGATGATTGCCCGTCCTTTCATGGCTCATGCCGGAGATCCAATACGCGTACGCGAAGGTCGGGTCCAGTTCCTTCATGACCGCAGCCTGTTGGAGGGCCAGTTCGTACTTCTGCGAGAAGTAAAGCACGATCGCCACGCCGCCGTTCTTCCGCGGAGAGACAGGGTCGAGTTCGCGCGCGCGGCCCATTGCCGCGAGTGACTCGGCGAGCCGGCCCACCCGAAGAAGGTACACACCGTAGGCATAGTGCGGTTCCGAGCCGCTCGGGCTGAGCTCGATCGCCCGCCTCAAGTCTCGTTCTGCACTCGCCCAATCCCACTCGAAGATCAGCCTGGCCAGGCCAAGGGAGATTCGGGCGATCGCCAGGGTGTCGTCCAGCTCGACCGCGTTCGAGGCGGCCGCAAGCGCCGTGGCTCGGGCCTCCCTGGCGGGCAGGACGCCGAGAGCGCCCAGCGTCGTGTAGGCGCGGGCCACTCCGGCCTGGGCGGCCGCATGGCCGGGATCGAGCGTCACGGCTTCCTGGAAATACCGCAGCGCCGTTTGGAAGCCCGCGGGCGTGAACCGATTCCAATAGAACTCGCCCTTTAAATGGGCCTCGTAGGCTTGCGGGTCGACGGTTTCGGTGACGACCGAGCGGGCCTGCTGCTCGGGCGTGAGTGTAATCTCGACCCGGGCGGCGATGGACCGGGCGACGTCGCTGTGCAGGGCGAGGATGTCGCCCAGATCCCGATCGAAGTTGTCGGCCCAAAGATGCTCGTCGGTCGAGGCGTCGATCAACTGGGCGGTGATGCGCACTCGATCGCCCGAGCGCAGCACCGAGCCGTCCACAACAGCGTCGACGCCCAGGTCGGCAGCAATCTCTGGGAGGGACTTGTCGGTGTTCTTGTAACGCATAGCCGAGGTCCGGGAGATGACCTTGAGGGCGCCTATCTTCGAGAGCTCTGTGATTACAGCGTCGGTCATGCCATCGACGAAGTAGTCCTGCTCGGGGTCGTTCATCATGTTGCCGAGCGGCAGCACGGCCAGCGACTGGATCTCGAGCGGGCTATGGGCGGGCGGAGGCCGAGCCACCCAGAACCCGAGCGCGATGACTCCCAGGAGAATCGTCCCAAGAGTCGCCGCCAGGGCCTTGCGCGCCCTCCTCCCCTCGGCCGGGGCTCGAGTCGCCGGGCTCGAAGGGGCCTGCTCAACGGACTCGACCTCGGCCTTCAGGCTCCTGAGCTCGTTGTAGACATCGCGAGCGGTCTGGAACCGATCACTGGGTGCTTTCTCCAGACAGTGATCCACGATTCGCTCGAAGTGCCGGGGTAGTCGCTGGTTCCGACTCGTGACGGGTGGGGGCCTCTCCTTGAGAATCTCCGACATCAGCGCGGGGGGGCTGTCTCCCTTGAAGGGACGTTCGCCGGTCGCCATCTCGTAGAGGGTCGCGCCCAGAGAGAAAATGTCCGTGCGCTCATCGACCTTCTTGCCCTCCAGTTGCTCCGGCGACATATAGGGCACGGTGCCCAGGACGCGGTCCGTTCGGGTCATGAACTCGGTGACGAGCTCGCTGGAGACAGCGTCTTCTCGTCGCGGCTGCATCTTGGCAAGGCCGAAGTCCAACACCTTCACCTGACCCGCACCGGTGACCATGATGTTGCCGGGCTTCAGATCACGGTGGACGACGCCCTTCTCGTGGGCCGCGGCCAGGGCGTCCGCTAGCGGAATGGCGATCTCGAAGATCCTTCGCAGGCTCATGCCGCCCCTTCGGATCAGCTCGGCGAGCTGTTCGCCCTCCACCAACTGCATGGTCAGGAAGTGGACGCCGTCGGCCTCCTCGACACTGTAGATCGTGACGATGTGGGGATGGTCCAGCGCCGCTAGGGCCTTCGCCTCCCTTTGGAATCGCTCGAGGCGCTCAGCGTCCGACCCGAGATCCGGGGGCAGGACTTTCAGGGCTACCTGGCGTCTTAGCCGCGTATCCTCCGCCCGGTAGACCTCACCCATCCCCCCTTTGCCGAGCTGGCCGGTGATCCGGTAGTGGCAGAGCCTCTTCCCAATCAAGTTGCTGCGATTCTAGAGGACGTAGCCCGGTTCACGTTCACCGCCGAGGAACCGCACGACATCGACGATGTCGATCACCAGCGAGATGCCGTTGACGGCGACGACCGTCGCCAGCCACAAACCGAGTAGGCCGTCCAGACCGATCTCACCCAAGCGGAGAACCAGCCAGATCTCGAGCGGGCCCCAGGCGATGAGGTGACCGAGCCCCAACAGCCGCACGAAACCGAGAGCGCGGAACATCGCCATCTGGATCGCCGCCGCCACCAGGAAGGCGGCAAGCACCACTCGAGCCTCGATTCTGTCGATGAAAAGGAACGGCAGAATCATGTTGACGAGCATGAGCAGGCCGATCCAGCCCCACCAGGGCTTCGGCAGCGTCCCGATCGCTTTGAAGAACCCGACCACGATTCTGATCATGCTCTCTCCCTCTAGGCGCAGTCCCTTTACCGAAGCGGCAATCCAGACCGCGGCGCGCCACCGACGTTTGGCCAGCCTAGTGTCCCGCCCGCCTCTCCACCAGTCTACCGACCCAACTCTCCATTCGATTCACCACGGCGAGAAGTACGACGACGATCAAGGCGAGCAGAATACCGGTGACCGGATAGCTGCAGCCAATCAGGATTCCGAGGGCGCCCTGAAACCAGATCGTCGCCGCCGAGGTGAGACCGCTGACCGAACCGGCTCCCCGAATGATCGCGCCCGCCCCGAGAAAACCGATGCCGGTGATGATCTGGCTCGCGATTCGAGTCGGGTCACCGGCTCCCGCAGCCACCTCCATGATCAGATGCCCGCTGGCCATGTAGGTGGTCGCCCCGACGCAAACCAGGATGCAGGTTCGGAGACCGATCGGCCCGCCGTGACGCTCGCGCTCCAGGCCGACGATGGCCCCGCTGACGAACGCGGCCAAGAGCAGTGGCACAAACGAGACGATCCAACCGTCCAAGCCTCCTAGTTCCTGCATCGACTTATCCTCCGACTGTTAGAACCTCAGCGCCAGGGCCGCCCGTGCAATTCGAAGGGACCGGCTTCAGTGACGGGCGACCCACTTCGAGAGGTGAGTGAAAAGCGGAGTCTGTTTCTTACAGATGCGGCGGTCCCATCGAGCCCCGCCAGGGACTCAAGGGTCGTCGTCCGCAGCCTTGCCAGCAACAGTCCTCGGGTTCGAGCCTCCCACCGCTCGTTCGTTCTGCACCGACTGTCTCCACATCCCGGTCGAGACGTACCGCTCACCGGAGTCGCTGAGAACTGTGACGATGGTCTCGAACCGTCCTTCGGAGGCGACTTCCACTGCGGCGCAGAGGTAGGCCCCTGAAGACGGACCAACGAAGAGTCCCTGCCGAGCTAGTTCCCGGCACAGGTCCACGGCCTGCTCGGTGGTCACCTCGACTCGACGGTCGATGAGCGAGCTGTCGAGAATCTCAGGCACCAGGTCGCCGGGTTTCCCCAGTGGTTTGAGTCCCTCGATGCCGGGAAAGATCTCCGGCACGGCGATCGCGATGTGAAGATCGGCTCGAGCTCGCCTCAGCCGCCGCCCGACTCCGGTGACGGTGCCGCCGGTTCCGACTCCCGCCACGAAGGCATCGGGCACCCCGCCGATCGCTTGGTGGATCTGGTCCAGAATCTCACCGCCTGTGCCATGGTAGTGGGCTCGCCAGTTCTCCTCGTTGCCGTACTGGTCGCAGTACCAGTATCGACCCGGATGTTTCTCCGCCAGCCGTCGGGCGGTGTAGATCGCATGGTCGTAGCCTTCCATCGGATCGGTGAGGATCAGTTCGGCGCCGTGCGCGGACATCCGCTCCAGACGCTCACTGCTTGCATTGGCCGGCACCACCAGTGTCACCGGGACGCCTAGCGCGGCCCCGAATTGTGCGTAGGCGATCCCGGCGTTCCCTGACGAGGAGTCGAGAAGCCGACGCCCGCCGCCGAGACGATTCTCGGCCAGGGCCCGCGTGATCATGCGACTCACCGGGCGGTCCTTGATCGATCCGCCCGGGTTCACTCCTTCGAGCTTGGCGAACATTCGCACTCCCTGCAGGTCCCAGGGCGCTAGGTCGATCTCGACGAGGGGCGTCCGCCCGACCGCGTGGACCGGCCACTCGGCTACGTCAGACGGAGACATCGCCGTACTCGGCGATCCCGGTGCACCCACATCAAGCCCCTGGCGCGGCGCAGAAGAACTCGTAGTCCGGGTATTCCTCGATCACGGCACCATCGGCGCACCACGGGCAATCGGGCGTCGGATCGACCGTCAGCTCGGTAAAGCGCTGGCACAGGGCGTCGTAGACGAGTAGACGCCCCACCAGGGGGTCGCCAACGCCGAGCAAGATCTTGATCGCCTCGACCGCCTCCAGAGTGCCGATCACACCCGGCAGGATCCCCAGCACCCCCGCCTCGGCGCACGAGGGAGCCAGCTCCGGTGGCGGCGGCTCGGGGAACAGACACCGATAGCAGGGTCCCCGCCTCTGCTCGTAGGCCGGCCAGAAGACGCTGACCTGCCCCTCGAAGCGGAAGATCGATCCATGGACGTTGGGAAGGCCCAACTTGACGCAGGCATCGTTGACCAGATAGCGAGTCGGGAAGTTGTCCGACCCGTCGACGACCAGATCGTAGCCTGAGAAAATCTCCTCGACGTTGTCGCTGGTCAGCCGCACCGGGTGGCGGTGTACCTGGATGGCCGGATTGAGGGCCGAAAGCGTGGACGCGGCCGAGTCGACTTTCGGGGTGCCGATCCGCTGGTCGGTGTGCAGAATCTGGCGCTGCAGGTTGCTGCGGTCGACCAGGTCGTCGTCGACGAGACCCAGGGCCCCTACTCCCGCGGCCGCAAGATAAAACCCCGCCGGGGAGCCGAGGCCCCCAGCACCTATGAGCAGGACCTTGCTCTCGAGCAGCCGGAGTTGTCCGTCCTCGCCGACCTCCGGGATCGAGACGTGGCGGCTGTAGCGCTCGCGCTCATCATTCGAGAGCACCCTCGGGACTTCGATCGGTAGACCCTGACTGCGCCAGGCGCCGAATCCTCCCGCGACTGAGCGGACCGAGGTATACCCAAGCTCCTGGAGGTCCCGACTGGCAAAGAGCGAGCGCGCCCCGCCTGCGCACATCACCAATAGCGGCCTGTCCAGGTCAGGCACCACGTCCTCGATGTTCAGCTCGAGAAAGCCGCGCACGATTCGCTGTGCCCCGATCGGGCTGCCTCCGGCGATCTCGTCGGGCTCGCGAACGTCGATCAGCAGCGCGTCGCGCTGCTGGTCCGCAAAGGCCTGCTTGGCCGATACTTCGGGCACCGCCTGCTTGAGCTCCTGCAATCTTCGACGGCTGGCTCTCATGACTCACCTCCTGCGACGGCGGGCACGATGTGGATGATCGCGCCCTCCTTGACCGGCGACTCGAGGGCGTCAAGCGACCGGATGTTCTTGTCATCGACAAAGATGTTGACGAAGTCGCGCACCTCGTTCTCCTCGGTCAGGATCTGTTGTTTCAGTCCGGGGTGGGCCTCGCTCAGCGACCGGAGGAGGTCGCCGACCGTGCTGCCCTCAGCGGCCACCTCGGTGGCGCCCCCGGTGAAAGCACGAAGCGGCGTGGGGATTCGTACTGTGGCTCGACTCATGGCTCAGGGTCCTCCGGTTCAATGGCCTCTTCGACGAAGCGATCACCGACCAAGCGCCAGGAACGAAAGGCCACGGCGCCCTCGGCGCCGTCTCCGGTCACCGAGATGATCAAATATGAGTAGCCCTCCCAGGCACCCTCGAGGTCGGTCTGCGAGGGATGGGCAGGACTGTTCGGATGCGAGTGCCAGATGCCGACGATCTCCAGTCCTCGGGCCAGAGCCGCCCGATCTGCGGCGAGGAAATCCTCGGGATCGACGAGATAGCGATCCTCCGGCCGGTCTCGATTGAGATTCCGCGCTGAGAAGATCCGGACGGCCTCGATCCTCGTCTCTGCCGCTCGACCCAAGATGAGGCCGCAAGCCTCGAATGGATAGCTCGATTCGACGAGCTCTACAAGCTGGCGCCGCAGCGCAGCCGGAAGGCACAGTCGTGCGCGGGCCGTCTCGACCGCGTGGGATGGGCTCATTGGATCGCTACTCCGTGGGTTTGCGCAACAAAAAAACCGCCGGCTCCAGCCCGGCGGTCAATTGGTCCTTCAACGGTCTACGGTTCAGTGTCGGGACTCACGCCGGAGCCAGCGAGCTCTGGTGCAACGACAGCAGCACAGGAGCCGGCCCCCATTCGTAAGTGTTCCTCTACAAGGCCGTAACCTCGGTCCAGTCGGCATAACCCGTATATAGTACCAGATTGGTACTCTTTCGGCCAGGGTGTTCTCATCCAACCCTCATTGCTCCTCCTCTACGGGCGGGATCGGCCCCCGTGAGGGGTTCTCGCGACCGCCAGGGCGAACGACTGCTTTCGAGGTGCGCGGGACCGGCTGTGTTCCCGCACCGAGGGCTCTGCTCCTCCCGCGCTGTCAGGGGTTAACGGCGGCTTCGGCGTGGCCTGCCTGACTCAGCCTCGCTATCTCGGTGCAAGGTATTTCAACAGAATCCGGTCGGAGACCAGACCGAGATTGGTCAGCGTCGGTACACCAGGCCCCTGGGCCAGGTCCGCGAGCATCGGCACGTGCAACGGATAATCGAGGCGGAGCGCCCTCCTGATCTTGCCGGCGCCGCGGCCGGGCCACGCCAGATCCTCAGCGATCGCGTTTGCGACCGAGGTTCGCTCGGTCTCCTTGATCGAGCGGCCGAAGACCAGCTTTTCGACGGCGGTCCATGGGTCGAACCCTCGAGCGACGATGACCCGTCCATACTTGCGCGTCACCTGTTTGCCGTTTCGCTCGAGCACGACGCTCGTGCCCGACCCCGAGTCGAATAGGCGGAGCGCCTGCGTTCCGCCTCGGATTCGCACCCCGAACTCCTTGTGAGCGGATTCGAGAAGCTGCATGGTTCGCTCTGCGACCGCGCCTGACCTCGTATCGCGCACGAAACGACGTTTGGCTTCCGTCGACAAAGGCCTCCAGGCGGAAGGCTCGCGAAAGAGCTCGTCGATCCAGTAGTTGTTTCCCGCGGTGCGGAAGGTGGCTTCTCTCATGATGAACTCGACCGTCACCGGACGGTCCAGCTTGGCCATCATCCGGGCCAAATGGGCTCCGATGGTCGCCGCCGCGCCGCCACCTCCGATCACGGCGATTCGATTGGGACTGAGATCGGCGCCCTGGATGTCGTCGAGCGACGCCTCTAGCCAGTAGCTCTTGGCGTCGTACGTCCTCTCGGAGTGCTCGGCGCCGTCGATGGTCCTTGCCTCACCGGGGCCCGTGAGAACCACCGCGTCGACGACCATCGGATCCTGCTCGATCTCGTCAACGCGAAAGCAGACCCGCGCCTTGCCGTTGCCAGCGGACTCGATCCGAGTGACCTCGGCGGGCTCGAGAACCTGCGAGTCCTCGGTCGTGCGGCTGATCACCCAGTTGAAATACCTGGCCAGGATGGCATGCCGGGGACGGTCCTCGCGATCGAAGTAGCCCGCGTACTGCAGCACCTCCTCTTCGATCTGAAACGAATACCAGGAATGCGAAAGCAGGCCGAGATCGACATCGACTCCGTAGACTGACTTATAGGGAAACCCGACGTCCTTCTCCGGCGGCGTACACAGCTCGTTCTCGCCATCCGTATAGCCGTAGCCGCCCAGCCAGTTCGCACCCTTGCGGCTCTTTTCGAAGACCACCACATCGACCTCTCCAACACCCCGGGTCTTCAAGACCGAGACCTTGGCCGCTATCGCGGCGGCCTTGGGACCGGCTCCAACTATCGCGATCCTCTTGTTCTGGTCGCCCATCGGCAATCAGCCACGCCTTGTCAAACCGAGCCATCTCGGCAAACCATCTCCCCGATTTGACAGCGAGCGGCCGGACTATAGCAGTCCCGCCCGCCGAAGTTCTAGACGCCGATCGGGTGCGGAGCGACCAGATCGGACCAGCGCTTCTTCGCGAACTGGCGTGCCGGTACGTCCGAACCCCGGCCGGATTCGAAAGCCTCCTGTACAGCCGCGGCGAACCGCGAGCGCGGTGCCCCCTCCAGCCGGCAGTACAGCCGTTCGGCGATCCCGATGGCGGCGCGAATGTACCGGGCCTCGGCGCCTTCGGGAACGATTCCCTTCCTCACCGCATCGCCCGGATCACGCAGGGCATCGATCACGAAGTCCTCGAGCTCGCGGGACGCCGGCCGGTGCGTCGCCCGACCGGACTCGGTGTCGCCCGGGCCGATCGACCTGATGAAGTTGACGGCTTCGTCCTGAGCGATCTCACGCGCCTGCTCCGGAGAGGCGTCTTTCCCCTGGCCCTTGCGGAACGCTCTGACGATCGAGCGCAACATCGCGATCGCACTGAGCTTGGCTCCCTCAGGCGGAACGTCGTCGCCGGAGATCAGCTCCTGCTCGATGGCGGCCTCGTAAGCGGCGCGTATCGCGGCATCGTCGGAGCTCAGTTCTTCGGTGTACAAACGAATCGCTTCCCGAATCGCTTCCCGCGCCCGGGCCAGGGTTTGTCGGCGGTCACCGTTCTTCATCCGGTACCGAGGAGCCGAGAGATAGACCGGCTCGTCGTACACCAGCTCGTGGTCCGAGAACGTGGCGCGAGGACCGAGGCGTCCGTAGAGGTCGAGCAGGAACGTCCGCTCGAAGACACCGGCTTCCGCTCCGGCTTCGAGAAAGTCCTTCGCGTCCTGGTGATCCTGCACCCGTCGACTCTCGACGCAACTCTCGCACGAAGCCAGCTCGCCCTGGAAGCCAAGGCGCATCAAATCGAGGTACGTGTTGTCGGTTGGACTCATGACGCAGTGGTCGGTGTCGGTTCAGGTTCGATCAGGTAAAACATGTGCGTGAAGACCTGATTCCGCGAACCGTACCGCACCATTGCAAAAAAAAACAGATCGAGCCTCTTGCATATTCCTACGTACGCTGAACGTAGTGTTCGAGTTTCTTGCTTGCGACGTCGAACTCGACACACTGATTGTGCGGTCTGGCTCTTCGAACCGCGGTGAACTCTGTCACTGTCGACGGCGCTACGACGGCGCACAAGGCAGCCATCGTCACCGGTCCGCAGCGATCCTGCGAAGCCCTGAACTCGAGACCCGGCTGAGATCCTCCTTCTGTCGGTTGTAACTGGATTCTAGCTGATTTCAAGCCGAGTTACCACCTCGACCGCGCGCGACGAGCCCGTCGGTAGGTCGACTCGCCGCAAACGACTCCGACACGGACTGCTCTCGTGTTCACTCGAGCGCGTGCCGGTTCGGAACCTCCTCGACCAAGCGGCCTTCGAACGACAATCTCGGGTCGGACTGCTCCACGAGCTCGCCGAGCTCGTAGACGTTGCGATACCCGTATGCCCAAAGGCTCACGAAAGTCGGAATCTTGAGGGCGGCGGCGGGAGCCTTGGTGATGAAGGGTTCCTCGTCGTCTTTGAAGTTGTTGTTGCAGTAGATCAGCACGGTGCGATCCCGCCCGCCGACGATTCGTGTGAGGCTCTACTCGGTCAAGTCGGCGAAGCTGAGGTTGACGGCGCCGCCGAGGTGCTTTGCCGCTTAGGCATGCCGCTCGCACTCGACCCGGACATGGTTGGGACCGTTCCCCACCCGGGAAGGCGTTGCCGCTTTCCCGACGGAGCCGGTAATGTCGTTGGCGTGAGCGGAAGTAAAGGCGCCATCGGCATTCTCACCGGCGGCGGTGACGTGCCCGGTCTCAACCCGGCGATCCGGGCAGTCACGATCCGCGCCATACGCGAGGGGTACGGGGTCATCGGCATCCGCAGGGGCTGGGCCGGCCTGGTCGAGCTGGTGCGGGATCCCGAGGCTGACAACTCCGAGTGCTGCCAGGTGCTGACCGAGGAGATCGTCAACAAGGCCGGCCGCACCGGCGGCACATTCCTGCATTCCTCGCGGACACTGCCCAGCAAGGTCAAGCGCGAAGAGGTGCCGCGCCACCTCGGCGAGACCTACTCCAAGGATGTCAACGATCTCACTCCGGAAGTGCTCGCGAACCTGGACTTCCTCGGAATCGACTTTCTGATTCCCATCGGCGGCGACGACACGCTCTCGTACGGCGTGCGCCTCTATCAAGAGGACGCCAAGGTCATCGGCATCCCAAAGACGATGGACAACGACGTGCCGGGAACGGACTACTGCATCGGCTTCAGCACGTGCGTTACGCGGACGATCGAGATGACCAACCGCCTCCGTACGTCGGCCGGTTCTCACGAGCGCTTCCTGGTGCTCGAAGTCTTCGGGCGCTACGCCGGTTTCACCGCCATGCTGCCCACGATGGCCGGCGCGGCCAATCGCTGCGTCATACCCGAGCACAAGTTCTCGATCGAGCGGCTGACCGAGCTTCTGAGCAGGGACAGGTTCAAGAACCCGAGCCGCTATTCGGTCGTTCTGGTCTCCGAAGGCGCGATGTTCGAAGGCGGCGAGATGGTGTTCGAAGACTCGGTCAGGGACGCCTACGGCCACGCCAAGTTGGGAGGAATCGGAGATCTGGTGTCGGCGCGGCTCAAGCAGCTCTCGCCGGAGTTCAACAACGGCCAACGGATCGACATCATCAATCAGAAGCTCGGCTATCTGGTGCGCTCGGGTGATCCCGACGCCATCGATTCGATCGTGCCGATGGCCTACGGTAACCTGGCCTTCGACCTCATCTTGAGCGGTGTCCACGGCCGGCTGGTGGTCTTGAAGAACGGCCGCTACGACAACGTGCCGATCGACGTGGTCACGGCCTCGTCCAAGGTCGTGAACGTCGACCGCTACTACAACACCGAGCGCCTGCGGCCGCACTACAAGAGCTTCGAGATGAACCCGCTGTTCATCATGACCTCGGAGTAGGGCCAACCGGGTAACACATCAGCCTGTCACCCTCCCACCCTCGCGGGTGGTGTGCGTCGAGACGCGCACTCAGAGAATGGTGGCAATCCCTATCGCGGGTCGCACCGGGCCCACTCGGGCTCCACGGGCGAGTCCCGCCGACGGCAAAGGAGGAGCCATGCTCGAGCTCGAAAGCAGACGCGCGGCGTACGGAGAGATCGGTCCCGAGTCGCTGGCAGCCGAGGCGTTGTCATCCGAAGAGCTGTCGCATTTCGAGACGTTCGACCTGATCTACCGCTCGCTGTGCGCGCTGATGTTCAACTACGTTCCCACTTCGGGGCATCCAGGCGGCTCGATCTCTTCGGGACGGATCGTGGCCGGAATCCTGTTCGATGCCGCCGACTACGATCTTGCCTGGCCGGAGAGAGGCGATGCCGACATCGTCTCCTACGCCGCCGGTCACAAGGCGATGGGCCTCTACGCCATGTGGGCGCTTCGCGACGAGATCGCGCGCATCGCCACCCCCGATCTTCTGCCCAGGGACACGCGGTTCCGCCTGCGCCTGGAAGATCTCCTGGGGTTCCGTCGGAATCCGGTTACCCGGACACCCCTGGTCGAGGAATTCGGAGCCAAGCCGCTGGACGGCCACCCCACGCCGGCTACTCCGTTCGTAAAGCTCTCGACCGGAGCCTCGGGCGTCGGCGTCGCCAGCTCGCTGGGGCTGGCGTTCGCGGCGAAGGACTACTTCGGATCGATGGCGCCCCGCGTGCACATCGTCGAAGGTGAAGGAGGACTAACACCCGGTCGCGTCGCCGAGTCGCTCGCCGCCGCCGGCACCGCATCGCTCGACAACGTCGTGCTCCACCTGGACTGGAACCAGGCTTCGATCGACAGCAACCAGGTGTGCCGGAATGACGGTTCGCCCGGAGACTACGTGCAGTGGAACCCGATGGAGCTTTTCTATCTGAACGACTGGAACGTTCTCTATGTCGAGGACGGGCGGAATTTCCGGCAGGTAATCGACGCCCAGCGCCACGCGTCTGCGATCGACAACGGCCAGCCGACGGCGATCATCTACCGCACGGTCAAGGGCTGGCAGTACGGCATCGAGGGACGCGCGTCGCACGGCGCGGGACACTCGCTCTGTTCGGACGGCTTCTGCCACGCGCTGTCCGAGCTCACCGGCAATCAGGATTGCCTGTTGCCGACTTGCGAAGAGGACAACCAGCGCTGCCAGATCGACGACGACGGTCCGGCCATCATGGAGGAGTGTTTCTGGCAGTCTCTCGGTATCGTCCGGGCGACGCTCGAGCGACAGCGCCCGGCGGTCGACTTGCTGGCCTCGCGGCTGAGAGCCTCCCGGCGACGACTGGATCAGAAGGCACGGCGGCCGCGGGAGGAGGCTCCCGATCTCGAGCCGGTCTACGCGCTCGCCTCCTCACGGCCCGAAATCCCCGACGAGCTCGCGCTCGCGCCCGGGACCTCGACAACACTCCGCGGCGAACTCGGCCGGGCTCTCCAGCACTACAACAAGATCTCGGGCGGCGGGTTCTTCGCCGCGGCGGCCGATCTTCTCGGGTCGACCAGCGTAAATACCGTGGCGTCCGGCTTTCCCGGGGGCTACTGGAACGCCCAGTCGAACCCGGAGTCGCGCACGCTTTCTGTGGGCGGAATCTGTGAGGACGCCATGTCCGGAATTCTGGCCGGCATGTCGACTCTCGGTCATCACATCGGAGTGGGCTCGTCGTACGGCGCGTTCATGGCCCCACTAGGCCACATCGCCGCTCGCCTGCACGCCATCGGGTGTCAGGCGCAAAACCAGCGCACCGGGGATCCCTACAAGCCGCTGATTCTGATCTGTGCGCATGCGGGGCTCAAGACCGGCGAGGACGGTCCCACCCACGCGGACCCGCAGCCTCTCCAACTCCTCCAGGAGAACTTCCCCCTGGGCACGGCGATCACCCTCACACCCTGGGATCCCCAGGAGCTATGGACTCTGGTGAGCGCGGCGCTGGCGAAGCGGCCGGCCGTAATTGCGCCCTTCGTCACACGTCCCAACGAGACAGTGCTGGATCGAGCCGCCCTCGGGCTGGCGGCGCCCGAAGATGCGGTCAGCGGCGTCTACCTGCTCCGACGACCCGAGGGCAAGGGTGATGGGACCATCGTTCTTCAGGAAAGCGCGGTCACCTACGCCTTCATCGAGGGTGCGCTGCCGCGGCTCGTCGAGGACGGGTTCGACCCGTGGGTCTATTACGTCTCGAGTGCCGAGCTCTTCGATCTACTACCGACCGAGCGCCAACGCTCGATCTTCCCCGAGGAACGCGCAAACGAAGCGATGGGCGTCACCGGCTTCACGATGGCGACGCTCTACCGGTGGGTGCGGTCCGATACCGGCCGCTCCGCCTCACTGCATCCGTTCAAGAGGGGTCACTTCCTCGGCAGCGGTCAAGGCGTCATGGTTCTGGCCGAGGCCGGGCTGGATGGCGAGGGCCAGTACCATGCGATCCGGAGTTATCTGGAGGCGGGAAGAAGCTAAAGACGCTCGCTTGGACCATCCCGCTCGATCCCGGCCTGATTTCTAGATCCCTTCGATCTCGGCGCCTGCGCCGCGCAGACGAACGATCCGGTAGGGCGGGTCTCCGACCTCGGCCGGATCGAACTTCCTCCCCTCTTCTCCGGCCACGTGCTCGAGCCAGGCCTGGTAGCGGTCTCGGTCCAGCTCCAGAATCTCGACCTCGCCTTCGGCGACGGCTTGGTGCCCCACGGCCTCCTGCGGAAAGACGATCACTCCGTCGTCGACCTTCACCCGAATCGCCGCGTCGCCCGTCGAAACCAGGTCCAGCCAGCAGCCCTGCCGGGTGCAGACGCCGGACACCTCACCGGCGACCTGAACTCGCTTCCCCACCCAGGCGTCCGGATCCGAGACGATCGAGGCGATCGGCGTCAGCTCGAGCCCCGCGTCGATCGGCTCCCCGAACCGGGCGTGTGGCTCCGGGCCGCTGCCGGCCGAAGCTCCGAGCCCGAACAGCATCACGAGTCCGGACAGAGACAACATCAAACGCAGTTTCATTCTCAGTCTCCTCAAATCGGGTCCAACCCTACGCAATCGAAGTTCCCTGGTCCAGGTCGAAGTGATCCAGACGAAAGCCCGGAGCCAGGATCCCTCGCCTGCGCTCGGAATGACGAGCTGAAGCCGTCAGGGACGGAGCCCCGACACTACCTAAAACGGCGACCTTCTCAGGCCATGACTGCGGGTACCGTGAACTCGGCCAGATTCGGCTGGACCAAGCGCTCGAAGTCGGCGTAGGACATCCGAATCAACTCGGCATGCGTGCCCGCGTTGAAAGCGATGTCCTGGTCCTCGGCGAGCTCGCGGTCTGCCCAGACGTCGAAACCGTAGAGGTTGCCGAACGGCGGCATCGCTCCGGTCTCGCAGTCCGGAAAGAGACGCTTGAAGTCGTCCTCGGTTCCCAGCTCGACCTTGGTGGCGCCGGTCACCTCGCGGAGTCGATCCAGATCGACGCGAGCCGGCGCCGGCAGGACAGTCATCACCATCTTGCCGTCCAGCTTGATCATCACGGTCTTCGCGACCTCCTTGCCGGGAATATGGGCAGACGCCGCGATCTCTTGCGCGGTGAAGGCCGGTGAATGGGCGATCGAGAGGTATTTGATTCCCTCTCGATCCAGGAGCTCCTTGAGCTTGGCCACGGGCATGGGGCACCTCCTCTGTCGATAGACCTCGAATGTACGCCCGGCTCAGAGGCCACGCACCACCCCTGGGGGTGGCCCTGCCAGCCTCGTCATCCTGAGCGGAGCGAGAGTTTCAGGCAAGCGCACTGTACCGCAGCTCGGTCGTGCCCGCCGGGATTCTTCGCTTCGGCTCAGGATGACTGCGAAGGAAGATCGCTCAGAAGATTCAGTTCTCCTCGATCAGAAGTCCCAGCAGGTCCGACGTCGAGATGATGCCAACCGGCCGGTTGTTCTCGCTGACCAGCACGCGGTGGAGGTGTCCGTCCAGCATCAGGGTCGCGATCTCCGAGACCGGGGCCTCCGGGCCGACCGAGTAGACCGTCGGCGTCATGATCTCCCCCACTCTGCGATCGGGCTCTTCGATGTGGAAGGTGCGGAAGTCCTCCTCGCTATAGGTCTCGGCGAGGTCGCGCAGATAGAACTCGGGATTCCGGCGATCGGTCGCCACGCCGGCGTCTTTGCTGGCCGCGGCCGCGATATCGGTCATCGAGACCACCCCTACCAGGTCGCCGGAGTCGGCGGCAACCGGGGCTCCGCTGATCTGGTTGTCGAGCAGAAAGGAGGCGAGCTCTCGAACGCTCATGTTCTCGTCGACCGTCAGGAGGCTGGGATTCATGAGGTCTCGGGCGTTGATCTTGCGCATCGTCGTCGGCATAGCGGCCCTCCTGTCTCTCGAGTCCAGACCGACGTTATCCAAACCCCGTTCGATGCTCACCACCCCCGAGGGTGGGCTAGGCCGATTCGCGCTCTCCTGGCAATGTGACCGAGGGCCCGACGGGGAGTCCGGTGGCTACAAGAGAGCCTCGATCCGGAGCTACGCCCGCTCGTAGCTGATCTCCATTGATTTGACCTCGCCCTCACCGGCGTCGAAGAACATCTCCATGGTGTGGTGGTCGTCGTCCTCGAGCCTGATCACCGAGCGTTTTTTCATGCTACCGCCGGTCTGAGGATTGGGCATCTCGCCGAGCATGGTCCAGACCTTGCCGGAGTCATCGACCTCCCCGGCCTCGCTCTGCATTATGGTCGAGGCGTTGTCGATCCAGAAGCCCTCGAACTTCTTGGTGACGTTGTTGTAGCCCCAATAGCCGCGGCCCTCGAAGCTCGGGAATGGCCCCTCGTTCGGATCTCCGGTGTAGGTCTGTCGCAAGAAGCGGCCATCGAGGTCGAATTCGTTGACCATCGTGCCGGTCGACACCGCGGGCTCGCCCGGCCTCATCCAGATCTTCACTTCCGACTTGAAGGTGCCTTCGAACGGTTTCAGCTTGTCGTGCTCAGGCGTCGTCGCCGCCATGGCGGCAAAGGCTTCCATCTCGGCATTTGGATCACTCATGATCGGTCTCCTTCTGGGTCCGGTTGCGAACTCTGCGCGGGCCTCGAAGTTAGCACGCACTGGAACTCGGCCGGCCGGGTCCGAGAGAGCGG
Source organism: Thermoanaerobaculia bacterium (assembly GCA_046756565.1). Taxonomy (GTDB): domain Bacteria; phylum Acidobacteriota; class Thermoanaerobaculia; order Multivoradales; family JAHEKO01; genus CALZIK01. The sequence continues at coordinate 22,478 of JBHHWO010000036.1, forward strand.
GGCAACGATCCGGACCTCGGCTCCGCGCCCCTCACAGCCCCTCAGTAGGCGTCTTTGTGCACGCCGGCCACCGCCCGGCCGGACGGGTCGGCGCTCTCGCCGAAGGCGGCATCCCAGCGAATCGCCGTCGGGGTGCTGCAGGCGATGCTCATGCCGTGGGGAACGCACTGGGCCGCCGGCTCGCCCGCAAAGTGCGACTCGAAGATCGCGCGATACAAATATGCCTCCTTGGTTGCCGGCGGGTTGGTCGGGAAGCGCTTCTCCGCGCGGGTGAAGGCTCGGTCATCGATCTCCCGCTCGGCAAGAGCCCGGAGCGAGTCGATCCAGCTGTAGCCGACGCCGTCCGAGAACTGCTCTTTCTGACGCCAGAGAATCTCGTCCGGCAGATAGCCCTCGAAGGCACTTCGTAGGACGTGCTTTTCGATTTTGCCGTCTTTGACCATCTTGTCGTCGGCGTCGAATCCCATCGCCACCTCGAGAAACGCGCGGTCCAGAAAGGGCACCCGCCCCTCGATCCCCCACGCCGCCAGAGATTTGTTGGCCCGCAGGCAATCGAAGAGATGAAGCTGATCCAGCTTGCGCACGTTCTCTTGGTGAAACTCCCGGGCGTTCGGCGCCTTGTGGAAGTAGAGATATCCACCGAAGATTTCGTCCGCGCCCTCGCCGGTGAGAACCATCTTGATTCCCATGGCCTTGATCCTGCGGGCCAGCAGATACATCGGCGTCGACGCGCGCACGGTGGTCACGTCGTAGGTCTCGATGTGGTGGATGACGTCGCTCAGCGCGTCGTGGCCTTCCTGCAGGGTGAAGTGGAACTGGTGGTGAATCGTGCCGATGCCTTTTGCCGCGCGAGCAGCGGCCTCGAGATCCGGTGACCTCTCTAGGCCGATCGCGAAGGAGTGTAGCTGCGGCCACCAGGCTTCGCTGCGGTCTTCTTCTTCCACCCGGCGCCGGTAGAACTTGTGGCAGATGGCGGTGAGAACCGACGAATCCAGACCACCGGAAAGCAGGACCCCATAGGGAACGTCACACATGAGCTGCCGGTGGACCGCGTCTTCGAGCGCAGTGCGCAGCACGGTCAAATCCGCGCGCTTGCCCTCGACCGCTTCGTAGTCCCGCCACGCCGGCTCGTAGTAGCGCACCGGCTCGCCGGCTTCGCTGTCCAGGTAATGGCCCGGCGGAAACTCTTCGACCGTGACGCAGCTCTCATTGAGCGCCTTGAGCTCCGAGGCGACGAAGAAGTGCCCCTCGCGATCGTGTCCGGTGTAGAGAGGCATCACGCCGATGGGATCGCGCGCGATGAAGTACCGATCGCGAGCCGCATCGTAGAGAGCGAAGGCGAAGATGCCGTTCAACTGGTTGAGAAACTCGGGGCCCCGCTGGGCGTAGAGCGCCAGAATCACCTCGCAGTCGGAGCCGGTCTGAAACTCGAACGGCTCTTCGAGCGTCGCTTCGAGCTGCTTGTGGTTGTAGATCTCGCCGTTGACGGCGAGGACGTGACTGTGATCGGGGCTGTAGAGAGGCTGAGCTCCGTGCTCGATGTCGACGATCGCGAGGCGCTCGTGGGCCAGGACGGCGCGACCCCCCGAGTAGACCCCGCTCCAATCGGGCCCCCGGTGGCGCTGGAGCTTGGAGAGCCGTAACGCCAGTTTTCTCAAGGCTCCGGAATCGCGCTCGATTCCTCGGTCGATCTCGAAAATCCCCAGTATCGAACACATATTCTCAGTCCCGGCGATAGGTAGATTCCACTTTTCCCGCCTTCCGGAGAAGCTAGCAGATCCGTCAACATCACGCCCGCGCAGTCGCAGGTGAGCGGAGGGCCGGAGGTCGCGCTATACTCAGCGGCCCAGCTCCAAGGGAATCTGTAGAAATGGCACGGTTTCGCCGCCCGATGTTTTCGCGCAAGCTTCTCGGGCTCAGCTTGCTGGCCGGTCTGGTGCCCGTCGGGATCCAGATCGCGCTCTGGCTGGGTCCCGAGCCTTCGGAGGCGACTCTGCGTAGCGCCTTGACCGCGGCCGCAATCGCAGTCGGTGTTCTGGTCGTGCTTGTGCGTGTCCTTCCCGGCAGGCTCGTATTTCGAACGGCCCAGGCAATCGACGAGCTGAGAGCGGTTACCGATAGGGTCGCCGAGAACGACTTCAGAGCAAGGGTCGAAGCCAGCGGTCCGGGCCGGGAACTCCGCGAGCTCGGGACCCAGATCGATGACCTGATCCAGGACCACAAGCGCCGGGTGCTCAACCAGAAGCTCGAAGTCAGCGAGGCGGCCAAACTGCGGTCTGCCTCCCGCCAACTCATCGAGGAGTGCATCTACGCCCGCGAGCCTCTGGCCAAGAAGCATCCGGGCCTGGCTGCGGCCTATGCCGAAGCCGCCATCCGCAACTCCGGCCAGGAGCGCACCGCGGACGCCACCGTTGACGCGCTGGTTCACGGCGTCGATACCGCAACCGCCCACAAGGGCAACCGAGAGAACCTCCGCTGGACTCTCGAGGACGTCACCGTCGAGGTGCCGGTGCCCTCGAAGCTCATCAATATGAGCATCACCGGAATGGCGGTGGAGTCGAATCGCGGCCTGCCCGTGGGCGGCAGCTGGGTCTTCCGGGTCGGCAACGGCGCCTTCGCCTACGACATTCCCGGCCGGGTGCGGTGGTGCAAGCTGGATCGCACGGTCAAGATCGCCGACGAGGTCCAACCGATATTCAGAACCGGCGTTGCTTTCGACGAAAAGCTTACCGGTGGGGCCTTCGATTTCTTCAGCCCGGCCAAGGTGGCCGGCGCGCACGCGGCCACGTCCTGATCGCCGGCAAGGTGACCGACGCCGGGCTTCGCCGGATCATGCTGGACCGCGAGCGGGGCGCGGACGAGCTGCTCAGAGCGGCTCTCTCCTGGCTCGAAGGAAATCCCGAAAGCCTCGAGGGCGTCAGACTGACGCCAACCCTTTCTCTGCTGCAGCGAACCAGGCCCGCGATGGCCGGTTTTACCGTTCTCGCCGAGCGACTCGAGCGCCGGCTCGCCGGTTCGGAACCGGTCGGAGTGCTTCAGGACCTGATCCGCCAGCACCAGGACGCCTCGGAACAACTGATCGAAAACGCCGTCGCGCTTCTCGCCGAGACCGCGGCGCGAGCGGTTGTGACTCTCTCGTACAGCTCGACGGTGGCCTCGGTCATAGAAACGGCCCAGGGCCGGCTTCGGGAGGTCCACGTTCTCGAGTCCGAGCCGGGGGGCGAGGGCCGACGCCTTGTACGACGTCTCCGTCAATCGTGCCCGGCTCTCGAGGGTGTGATCGCTTATCCCGACGCCGACATCGGCACTGCGGTCGCTCGCTCCGACGCCGGCGTGATCGGAGCCGACACGGTCTATGAGGACGGCTCGGTGCTGAACAAGAGCGGCAGTGCCGCCCTCGGCCGACTCCTTGGGGAGGCTGACAAACCCCTTTACGCGCTGGCCACGACCTGGAAGATCCGGACCGTTCGGCGACCGCCCGACGTCGTGGACGACGCCCTTTTCGAGCATGTCCCGGCCGAAAACATAACTCGGATCGTGTCGGAGTGATGCTCGCTCTCGACCCGATTCTTGTTACCGGAGCAGCCGGCAAGACCGGACAGGCGGTGCTTGGCAGGCTCTGCGCGGGTCTGGAGGATCGGTCTCGGGTGAGAGCCTTCGTGCGGAACTCGGCGCAGCGCGCGGCCGTGTCTGCGCTCGGTGTCGACCGGATCTGCGAGGGCGACCTGCGTGATCGCAACGCGCTCTTCGATGCGATCCGTGGAGCCCAGTCGATCTACCACATCTGCCCGAACGTCCATCCCCAAGAGGTCGAGATCGGAGACCGGCTCGTCGAGGTCGCGGCCGACGCCGGCATCGAGCATTTCGTCTTCCACTCGGTGCTGCACCCCCAGACCCGAGCGATGCCTCACCATTGGAACAAGCTCCGGGTCGAGGAGCGCTTGTTCGAGTCGGCCCTCGAGTTCACGATCATTCAACCGGCTCCCTACATGCAGAACGTCCTCGGGCAGTGGCCGGCGATCGTCGACGACGGTGTGTACGAGATCCCGTACGACGCCTCGACCCGGTTCGCGATGGTCGATCTCGACGACGTCGCCGAAGTGGCTGCACGGGTGCTCATCGAGAACGGACATCGCGGAGCGATCTACGAGCTCGCGGCTTCGGAGCTGTTGACGCAAGCCGAAGTCGCTCGGGTCATCGGCGGGGTCCTGGGCCGCGAGATCGCCGTCGAGACCATCGACCGCTCCACATGGGCCGATCGAGCCCGGGCCACCGGCATGGGTGACTTCCAGGTCGAGACCCTTCTTGCCATGTTCCGCTACTACGAGCGCTTTGGCATGGCCGGCAATCCGCGAGTGTTGACGAGCCTGCTCGGCAGGCAACCGACGAGCTTCTCGCAATTCCTGGGCAGGCTGCGACCTGGCACCTAGTGTCCTGTCCCAGTGATTCGGTGCATAAGGCTCGAGGTCATGGTGTGCGCTGCCAAGGCGCCCACGACGCAAGCATAGCTGGGCCTATGTTGAGGAGTGGCAACGCCGGCAGCGTGCAGAAAGGCCCGAGATTTGTGTAGCGAATCACTGGGACAGGACACTAGCTGCCTCGGTCACTCTGAGCGTACGCTTGTCGCACCCGGGCCGCGCGCGCCTCGAGGCCTCGCTTGAACGCATTGCGAAGGCCCTCCGGAGCTTCGGTCTCGCCGGCTCGCAGAACGTATGCGATCCGCTTCATGTCGGTATAGAGGTTCAGGAACCCGACTCCCCAGTCGATCATGAGCAAGTCACCCGGCTGAATAACTCGGTCGTTCGAAATTGCCTCGATGCCATCCGGTCCGGTGACGTAGACGGAGGGCATACCGAAGGAGAGATCCAACCGGCGCCGTTGCACCTGGTCGACCATCCACCAGGCGACGTCGGCCAAGGTCGTGATCCCGGGAGTGATGACCTCGTTCGAGAACGCTCGCTCGGCGATCTCGCGCGACATCTCGCCCGCCTCGGCGAATGCCGCGATCTCGGAAGCCACGCGCTGTGACCGGAAGTCAGAGACCAGCTTCTCGGCCGAGACCAGCCGGGAGGCAAAGCTCTCGCCCAGCGTCTCCGCGATCTCGAGATACCCGGTGTGCGACAGGCCGTCGGCGGCGCCGATCTCGCGCGACATGTTGAGGCCGATGACCTCCGGATCGCGCTCGGCCACGAAGGCGGCGAGCTCGTCCGCCGAGGCCATGACGTCGTAGCTCCCCCCGCCCTCCAGAAACGGTCCCGAAACGCCAAGCGCGGCTCGCTCGATCCGGCCACCCCGCCAGTCAGCGCCTCGATCCGTGAACACGTAGAAGCCCTTGTCACCGGTGTAGCCATGGCCGAGGTCCGGCCACAGCGGTTCGTAGTTGGCCTCGCGGATCATCACGATCCACATGTCGATGCCGTTCTCGCGCATCGCCTGGGGAAGCACGAGGTCGAACTTGTCGTTGCGAATCCGGTTCATCCTCTCCCAACGGGCACGCGCCTCGTTCGCGGCGGTGGCTCCAGCGATGGGCAGCAAGGCCAAGCAACAGATCGCGCCGGCTTTTGCCAGCCCGCCAACGACAGGGTTCTTCAGCGACTCGTGTCGTCTCTTCGTGAACATTCCGGGATTGTAGCGTCGTGCCTCCCTGTGAAAGGCCCATCACCGCTTCCAGAGTCATTCCGAGCGCAGCGAGGAATCCCTATCGGACTCAGGATCAAGCGTCCCAACGAGGGATTCCTCGCTGTGCTCGGAATGACAAACGAAGGGCTAGGAAATCGGCGCCTGGGAAAGGCCGCGGGCCTTGGTCTTCTCGTCTGCCTCTTGCTCCCCCAGCTCGGGAGAGAACGGAATCGGCATGCCACGCTGCGCACGCACGAACCACACGGTCATCGACAGAAGACCCACGGTGAGGCCGCCAACGACTCCCGCGTCAACCAGGCCGCGCCACGGCTGCGGCAGCATGCGCACCGCGACGATGACGCTCACGATGCCGAAGATCATTCCCCAGCTCGCGATCAACCGCCGTCTGGTCGTGCGATACAGGCTGCTGCAGAAGAGCGGCGCCAGGATCACGTCCAACCAGCGTGGATCGCTCTTCAGGTGCTCCGCCCGCACTACCACGCGCGGGCTGAACGATCGATGAAAGCCCCGGTAACCCTCAATCAGGACCATGAAGACCAGCCACCCGGCCAGAAACAGCCAGTGCCTCGCGGTCAACGTGTACTGGAAGCCTTTGACGGCGATCGGCGTCAGACGAATCAAGGCGTCGATCACCGCGAAGGCGATCCCACCGAGGCCCCAGACGTAACCGATTCTCCCGCGTAGGCTCATGGACCGGCAAAGGGTGTCGTATGAGAGCCCCGGAGTCAACTGGCCCCTCGGTCTGAGAAAACGGCCGGCTTGTTCTAGAAGCCCTTCGGCGAGCGAAAGCACCCCCTAACCGGCCCACCGCCGGTGCGACCAGCCCAGTCAAGACCGAAGTCGAGAGATTCTTCGCTGCGCTCAGAATGACCGCGAGGAGCCTACTCGAGGTCCAGCGGTTCGCCGTCGTCGGATCTCTTACCCAATGCCGTCATCATCGAACCCACCACGATCAGGATCGCTCCCACAGTGCCAAGAAAGTCTAGCCGGGCACCGATCGGCGTCGAAGGCCAGATCGCCAGGATTCCGTACACCGCGAGAAGAGTAACCAGCGGAGTCAGCGAGATCACCGCGCTCACCCGTGAAGCCTCCCAGTGCTCGAGGGCCTCGGCGAAGCACCCGTACGCCGCGAGAGTGTTGAATACGCCGAAGGCCAACAGGCCGAGCTCGAAGCCACCCAGGTCGCGGATCTGTCCCGGGGTCGACATGGGCAGGAGCAGAACCGTCGCACCCACGTAGATGAGAAGCAGGATGTTGGGAGACGAAAGCGTCACCAGGAGCTGCTTTTGCGCCAGCGCGTATGCCGCCCAGACGATTCCGGCCACCACGACGAGCGCAACGCCGATGGCCTCGGCTCCTGACATCCGGACCAGAGCGGGCAACCGGTCGTTGAAAAACAAAAGCAGGCCCAGGATCAAAACGACGAGGCCGAGCCACTGCACTCGGCTGAAGGCCTCCCGGAAGATCACCAGAGAACCCAACAGGAACAGGAGCGGCGCCAGCTGGATGACGAGCTGCGCCGTCGCCGGGGGCACGTAGTCGAGGGCCACAGCGAACAGGACGTAGTTGCTCAGAAGCCCGATCAGGGCGACGGCGAGAAGCGCCCACCCCCGAGCGCCCAGCACTCGGAGAGCCGGCAGCTCGCCGCGCCGCGCCTGGAAGACGGCCAGAAGCAGCGCCGAGGTCGTCAGGCGATACCAGGTGATGGTGTAGGCGTCCATGCCGCCGACCAAGAGCAGCTTGAGAGCGATGGAGAGAAAGCCCCAGAGGAAGACCGTGGCCATCGCCAGGGCGAAGCCGAGGCGCGGGTTGCCGCGGGAGCGATGCAGGGTCGAAGTCATGGACCGTTAGTAGAGCGCACTCGCGCATGGGAAGCCACCCGGTTTCGGTCCCTCCAACTGGACGGGTGTATCCTCATGATTGCTTGATGACAAGTCCAGTTCACGACAAGCGGGCCTTCGAGTTCATCGGACCGCACCGTGAGGCGCTCAAGGAGTCGTTCAGCGAGCTCGACTTCGATGGCGTAGTCATGCGGGTTTTCCCACTGCGGGCCAACCTCAACCGACTGACTTCGTTCTGCAACCGCTACCTCAATATGAAGATCTCTCCGGAGATCGCCCATTTCGAGCCGGCCGCGCCCTACGTCCTGATGATGGTCGTCAACTACGGTCGCATGGCGGACTCGACCTCCAACATGGGGTGGGTGGCACAAAACGAGATCCTTTTCGCCGTGCCTCTGGCCGGGAGCTGGAACCAGGACGGCCAGACGATCCGCGAACCGGCGATCGTCTCCCCTTTCATCTTCGTAGACAACGCATGGTCGATCGCCACCGGCCGCGAGGTCTACGGCTGGCCCAAGATGCCGGTCTGGCTCGAACCGGGCCTCAACACCTGGTTGCAGGATCCGCGAAGCCCCCGCCGGTTGATGACGCTCAAGACGACGACTCTCGCCGAGTTCTACGCCGGCCGGCGCGCCAAAGCGCAGACGCTGCTCGAGATCGAGCAGGAGCCGGCGCGAATCGTGGGGCAGATGCCGCCCAACCTCGACTACCTGCTCAACCCGCTCGTGAGCCTGCCAAAGATCATGCTCGAGACCATGGCGGCGGCGCCCGACTACATGCAGAGCCTCGGCAGGGCCTTTCAAATGGGAGTGAACTCCGATCTGCCGGCCTTGCTGAGCGGGATCTTCGAGAGCCTGTCGGCCGACGGCCCAGCCCTCTACGGCAACACCATCAATCTGAAACAGTTCCGCTCCTCCGAGCCCGGGAACATCTGTTACCAGGCACTGGTCAACTCCCGCATGATGCTCAAGCGCTTCAACGCCGGCGGCTTGATGGGGAGTCTCGAGTTGCTGCGAGGAGATCCCACCGGTGGCTTCTCGCTCTACCTTCACGACCTTCCCGCGTTTCCGATCGTCGAGTCGCTCGGCCTCGTGGTCGAGCGCACTGTCGACCGCCAGGGCGTACCGGTGGCGCTGCTCAAGCCCTTGCTACCCTTCTGGGCCTCTCTCGACATGAGCTACCGACGAGGTCGCAGAATCTGCTACCGGACCAGCACGACCGACTGGCGAGCCTGGGAAGGAGAAGAGGCCTGGCACAAGGAAGCAAAGGACTCCCCTCCGGTTGCAGAGGAAAACAGCACCGAAACCGAGGAGAAGAAAACCAAGGACCACCCTTTCAACACCACTCTCGGCGCCGCGGTCGAAGCGGTCCAGGGGCCTTTCGACTTCTACAACAGCACGATTCGCATCTTGCCGATTCCGGCCCGAAGTGCAGCACTCCTGCGCTTGGTGCCCGATCTCAAGACCCTCGACGTCCATGAGGACCTGATCGAGATCCAGCCGATCGCGGCGAGCCTCGAGGTCCAGAAGTACAATCGAGAGCTCCCGCCTGACAGCGATATCAGCGAGTACATCCCCGACACCTTCGTATTCTTGGTCGTGACCAGCTGCGGAGAGATGTCCGCCGCCGAAAACGACATCGGCTGGTGGGCGCAGAACGAGGTCTCACTCGTATTCGGAATCCGGCTTACCGTGCCCTTCGAGATTGAGGACGACAAGGCAGAATCTGTCTCCCTGCACTGGATCTGCTGGCCGTACATGTTCGCTGACTCGACCATCGCGGTCACCGAAGGGCGGGAGGTGCTCGGGCTGCCCTCCGCCTACGCCAACATCTCGAAGGGCGTCGACCCCTGGCTGGAACCGGATCGGCCGCTCGACAAGCGGCACCTGTTGACGGTGAGCACGATGGACTATCCCTCGATCGGATATGGCCAGCAAGCGCGAGAGCACCCTTTACTCGAGATTGCGCGACGGGAGCCGGCTGAGGAACACCCGTGCAGCAGCTCGGCGGCCCTGGATCGCTTCAAAAACGAGTTCTTCGAGCAAGGGAGTGCTCAAAGCCTTCGCCTGTTCAATCTGAGCCTCAAGGAGTTTCGGGACGAAGAACAGCCAGGACGGCCCTGCTACCAGTCCCTGGTGGCCTTCGACCGTACCTACGGAAGGTGGACGGAAGATGGAACCAAGAAAAGGTCGGCCGACATCGAGTTCGAGCCGCTCACCGGCGAGTACGAGGTCACCTTCCACAGCACGCCCTCTTGGCCGCTGATCGAGAAGCTCGGCCTGGTGCACGATCGAGTCCGGTCGGAATCCGGGACGCCCGTCGGCGTCTGCAAGGTGATCAAGCCGTTCCTGATTCGTAGCGACATTCGGGCGGATCTAGCCATCGATCTCATCCACCGACGAGTGGACACCCGCAGGTGGGAGGACTCGCAATCGGACTACTTTGTCAACCGGCAGAAGAGATGGAGCACTCCCAAGGGCGAGCGCAAGGGGAAGAACCTCGAGGACCTCTTCGACTTCATCGATCCGAGCCAGCTCGTGCCACTCCTCGAGCCATTCAGCCAACTCGTCAAGGAGACCTCAGGGACCACCCCGGAACCCGGTACGGTCAAACCGGAGACGCCGACCTCTACAAACGGCGGGGAAGATGACCCGCGAGAAAAGAAAGACAAGGGCCACAAGAAACCCATGGGGAAATTCGCGCGCCTCCTCTGGCGAGCGCGGAAGTGGCTTCGAGAGAAGCTCGACTAGAGCGAACGGGCTGCTATCTAGCAGCCCGTTCGGGACACTAGACGATCGATCTCAGTTCGACCCAGCGGCCGCGCGTGAAATCCGGAAAGCTCACCGGAGCGCTAGGCCTTCAGCTCATCAGAAGCCAGCCGACGCCGAACAACACGCCGTAAATC
>JBHHWO010000037.1:0-32778 GCA_046756565.1 Thermoanaerobaculia bacterium
GTCCCTTGGCTCTCGCAACGCGGCCTTCTCGACTTCTACCACGGGCTGCTAGAGCGCCGTGACCGCGTCGGCGAGCCGGTCGACCTCTTCCATCGTGTTGTACATCAGGACGCCCGTCCTCAAAACTCCACCGGTATCGGCGAGTCCTAATGACTCGATCGCGCGGATAGCGTAGAAATCGCCGTCCCAGACCTGGAGGCCCTGGTCTCCTAGCTTCGCCGCGGCTTCTTGGGGGCGGAGACCGTCGAGTGTGATCGCCATCGTCGGCGCGCGTTGCCGCTCGGAGAAGTCCGGCCCCCATCGAGTGACGCCCGGGATCTCGCCGAACCGGCTCCAAAGGTGTCCGGCGATCTCGCGCTCCTGCTCGCCGATCCGCGCGAACGCGTCGACCAGCGTCCCGCGGAGATCCTCGCCGTCGCCGAAGCCGGCGATGTACTCGATCGCCGCCGCGACGCCCGCGATCGCTGCGTGATTCAACGTCCCGGTCTCGATCCGGTAGGGCGCGGTCTGGTCCTGCGTGCGCAGCCGATCGGCGTCCACGGTCTCGAGCAGGCCCGGCCGCGAGTAGAGCACGCCGACGTGCGGGCCGTAGAACTTGTAGGCCGAGCACAAGAGGAAGTCGACATCGAGAGCCGCCACATCGATCGCGAAATGCGGTGCGTAGTGAACGGCGTCCACTGCCAGGAGAGCACCGGCCTCCGACGACAACCGGCGTGCCAGCGGCAGGTCGTTCACCGTGCCGAGGGCGTTTGAGGCCAGGCCGATCGCGACCAGGCGGGTTCGCTCGGTGACCGCACGCTCGAGGTCGGCCGCGTTCAGACGACCGTCGGGATCGAGACCGACCTCCCGAACTCGGATGCCGTCGTCCTCGAGTCGCAACCAGGGCCCCCTATTCGCTTCGTGATCGAGCGCCGTGACCACGACCTCGTCGCCTTCCTTCCAGCCACGAGCGAGCGCGCGACTCAACGAGAACGTGAGCGTCGTCATGCTGGCGCCGAACGAAATGCTGGTCGGTTGGTCACAGCCGAGAAAGGTGGCGACAGTGCCGCGCGCCGAGGCCATCAGGGCGTCTGTCTCGCGCGAGGTGGGAAAGAAACCGTGGGTATTCGCGTTCGAGGTTCGGTAGTAGTCACCGATCGCTTCGATCACCCGCTCGGGCATCTGGCTCCCGGCGGGGCCATCCAAAAACGCGATCGGGTTCCCGGCGTGAATACGGGCCAGGGCTGGAAAATCGGCCCGGCAGGAGTGGAGATCCCGGCTCGGCATGGCGGCGATCCTAGCTCGATCCCAGCGCTCGTGTCCCGGCACGGAGCGACCGGCCGCTACCTCAGGGTGTATCCGACGGTCCGGACAGCTTTCCGACAGCCTCTATTCGGACCAGAACATCGGGCGCCACTCTCAGAAACAATGCACCCGGCCGGTGGAGGCCCCATTCGACGTACGGAACGACCAGCTCCGCAGTTGCCGACAGGGCGTCACCATCGCGTCGCAATCGGACCGGCAAAGTGACTTCGTGCTCTGCGCCGTGAATCGCGAGGGTGCCGCCGAGCACCAGTTCGCCGTCTCCCCGCTCGGGCAGCTCGCCTTCGATCCGGTTCGGCGAGAACACGAACCGGGGGAAGCTGGCGCTTTCGAGCACTTTCCTGTGCATGGTCTTGTCCCGTCTCCGGTTGCCGGTCTCGGCCCGAACGGCGTCGATCACGATTTCTCCGCCGGCCTCACCGGTTTCGAGATCGAACCGAATCTCACCGGACTCCAGAAACAACCTGCCCTCGACTTTGTGGGCGGTGGCATCGAGAACGAATGAGATCGAGGTCGCCGCTACGTCAAGCGCCAGCACTCGCGGAGTTGCGAGCACGGGAGCCACCAGAGTCGTCGCGGTCAGAGCGGAAGCAATGAGGATCCGGGTCACCAGGTCTCCTTGTCAATGTCTCTCGCTGAATAATTGCACTCTAGACACCCGCACGGCATGATTCTCGCTTCCATCTTCGGATCAGCATCCAGGCGCGGTTCCACGGAACCTCGGGAGTGAGCCGAGATGAAGTTCATTCCGTATTGCTCTTTTGGAGGTCGCATCGTCGATGAAGAACAATAGTCGTCTCGCATCCTGGACACTCGTCGCGGTAGTCCTCTCCAGTTTGCTCCTGGTGCAGGGGTGCGCGCTCGATTTTTCGGGAGATAAATTCCAGCGTCTTCGGGTCTTTTTCGAGCTTACCGAGAGCCTGATCGGCGGCGAAACCCGGCTCGTGCATACGTGGTTTTTTCCGAGCGCTATCAAGGTGCGCAAGCGTTGGGTGAGCGTCTCCGGCCAATTGAGCCCTCCTGAGGGAAGCGAGCTTCCAGACACTGTTACGGTCGTCGCCCGCTTCGAGGATGTGGACACCGGGAAACAACAGGCCCGAGTCTCGATCAAGGTTGCCATCGACGCGGGTGAGGGCACCTTTTCCGCTAGAAAGAAGCTCAAGAAAAACATCTCGGCCGATTCGGTCATGACGGTGACTGTAGAGCCCGCAGGCGCTGCACTCGAAGAAGGCACTACGTTGGCCTTGTGCGTCGATCTGGTGGAGGTCAAGAAAGACCTCAAGTCACTGCCCGACTGCGTCGATCAGCCCGATGAGCCCGAGCCCGAGCCTGAGGCCGTAACCCTGACGCAGCTGCAGACCTCCCTCTTCACCCCGACCTGCGCGGTTGCCGGTTGCCACAGCGCCGGCACCGCACGGGCCGGCCTTGTGCTCGAAGCGGGACGCACCTTCGGAGAGACGGTAAACGTGCTGTCGAGCCAGCTACCTCAGTTCGACATCATCGAGCCAGGCGATCCGGAACGAAGCTACCTGGTCAAGAAGCTGCGCGGTGACGCCGACATCAGCGGTGATCAGATGCCCGAGGGCGGGCCATTCTTGAGCGAAGAACGGATCGCCGAGGTGATTTCCTGGGTCAACGCCGGAGCTCTCGACAACTAGGCGGAGACATGAGGGACACCCGCAACCGGATCACAGCATGCTTTACGGTCCCGGTCCTACTCGGCCTCTTCAGCCTCGCGGGATCTCCGGCGCACGGCCAGATCCTCCTCGATTCGACCGACGCGTTGGCCTGGGATCGTCCCGAGGCCTGGGCGATGAAGTACTTCGCGGCCGTGTCGATGATGGGCGGATACGCCGCCTCCGCCCAGCACGATCCCGGCGCGATCTCGATTGGCTTCGATGCCGGCTGGGTGCCAAGCCTCAGCGAGGAGGAGAGGCGCGTCGGTTTCCTCGGCAGCAAGGTCGAGGACTTGAATCGGACCTCCGCCTTCGGCCGAGTACGGGCGAGCGTCTCCTTGCCCGCCCGCTGGACCTTGACGCTGGGTTTCGTCCCACCCGCCGAGATCGGAGGTGTCACTCCGGAACTCTATAACCTGGCGCTCGTACGGCCGGTGATCTCTCGCTCGAGCTGGACGCTTGCGGCTCGACTCCATGGCCAGACCGGCTCTCTCGAGGGCGACCTCACCTGCCCCGCCGACGTAGTCGGCTCGACCGATCCGGCGATCAACCCCGAGGGCTGCCTGGAGCCCTCCAACGATGAGGTCACGATGGACTACATCGGGCTCGAATGGACCTACAGCCGAACCGCGGGAGAGCGCTGGCGCCCATACGTGAGCGCTTCGGCGAACTACCTCGATCTAAAGTTCCAGGTCCGGGCCCGGTACAGCCTGTTTCTCGACCGCACGCGCCTTCTCGCCGACGGCTGGACTGCGACCCTCGCAGTCGGAACCCGGTACCGGACCGCCGGCAGGCTCGCCCTTGCCGGCGAGATCTTCTACGCGCCTCTCGATGTCGTTCGCGACCCGGCTCGCGGCTCGGAAAACGACGCTCTTCTCAACGCCCGCCTGTTGATCGAGCACCGGATTCGCTAGCCGGTCGTTCTTCAGCCGCCGCAGCGCTTGGGTCGGATCTCAGGCGTTTCATTCAGTCGGCCTTCGGCCCCTGGGAGAGCTGATTCTCGACCTCATGGCCCTCCGGTGGCTCCACGTGGATTACGACATCATCGAGCTGGGTCTCTTCGCGGAGCTTGTCGGCCACGAGATGTCCAATTGCGTGGGCTCGGTCGAGGCGCAGGTCCGGCCGAACCTGAACGTGAAGATCAGCATAACCGCCACCCGGTCCGAGTCGCGATCGCACCTTGTGAACGCCGACGACACCCTCGACGGAAAGAGCGATCTCTTCGATCACTTCGGAACCAACCACCGCGGTATCCGTGAGGCGTAAGACGCTCCGACGGAGAATCTGGACCGCCGCCCGTGCGATGACGGCGGCCAGAACGAGCGCTACGGCCACATCCGCGCCGGGATAGCCGTTGCGGGTTGCTACCAGACTGACCACGACGGCAAGCGACACGAAGAAGTCGCTGCGAGTGTGGGCCGCATCGGCGACCAGAAGCTCACTCCCCAACTTCCGGCCCTGCCGATGTTCGTAAGCCGCCACCATCAGGTTTACCAGCATGGTCGCCCCCATGACCGCGAATGCAGCCATCCCCACTTCGGGTGCCCCTCCCTTCGTCAACCGAGCGAAGCTTCCTCGGAGAATCTCCCAGGCGCTCATGGTCAGCAGGCCGCCGACCAACAGGGTCGCAACGATCTCGAACTTCCAGTGGCCGTACGGATGGTCCTCGTCCGCAGGCCGTGCCGCCCAGGAAACTCCAATGAGGCCGATGACGTTCGATGCCGAATCGGTCAGGGAATGAAAACCATCGGCGATCATGCTGATACTGCCGATCAGCTCTCCCACAACCAGTTTGGAGGCCGCAACCAAGAGATTGAGCCCTAGAGTCAGCGCGAGGGTTCGCTTGACAGCACGGACGTTTGCCGACGAGAAACGTCTCACCGTTGAATTCTGTCAAGAATGCTCAAGCCGCGATCGAGGTGGACACGATAGCCGCCAACGGCGTTCCGGCAGACGGGACCAACTTCCTGATCGATGACTCCGACGCCAACGGCGCGCCCGAACTCGCCGCCCGAATTCGACGCCTATCATCCCGTCGCCGGCCAGGAAGGGCTCTCCCTACAGAACCACGGCTTCGGGAGACGACACGCCGACGAAGCCAGCGCCAAGAGGTTTCGCCGGCACCACGTTCACCGACAAAACCCTCGCTAGGATTCGAAGCGCCAAGAAGCCCTGATAGGGCTCCGGGAGCCCGGCTGTAGACCGAGGGAGCGGGGCCCTACCGATTGCAGGCGACTACAGACGGCGCGGCGGTGGTCTCCGGACCCGAGCGACCCCAGTCCGAGCTCCGTGCCGACCACCCCGCTGGGTTGCTGCTGCGCCCACCCGCGCGGCTATGGCGCGGTACCACCCGGCCTCGCATCATAGGAAGGGCTGTTCACAACTCGGCCCAGCAAAGGAGGCTGTGGTGACGTCACACCGCGCGACAACGCCCTCCCCGGCGACGTGGGCGGCGGTTCGAAGGAGATCTCCGTGAGCACCGTGGAGACGGTCCTCTGCCCCATCGACTTCAGCGATCTCTCGGAACGAACCCTGAGACTGGCGGTCGAGCTCTGTCGGCGAACCGGCGCGAAACTGGTTCTCGAGCACAACCTCGAGAGCCGGCCGCCGGCGTATCTCGGCGTGGGCTGGATGTGGTCCGAGGAGCACGAAGCGGAAGAGCACGACAAAGGCGAGCTCGCGGTTCGGCGCCTCCAGGAGGTCTTCAAGGAGATTCCGGAGGGGATCGAGTACGAGGCCAAGATCACGCGCGGGCCGATCGACGAAAGTCTGCTTCACCTCGCCAAGATCCTGCCCGCCGGCCTGATCGTCATGGGAACCCACGGCCCCTCGAGCCCGGAGCACCAGTCGCTGACCGAGAAGATCATCATCCGGGCTCCCTGCACCGTGCTCACCGTGGGCGAGAGTTACCGTCCTGAAAGCGTGTTCGGTGTCGGCAAAGAGCGGCCGGAGCATATGTCGATGCTGGTCCCCTATGATTTCTCGTCACGGGCCCGAGCGTGCCTCGAAACCGCGATCGCGATGGCCCAGCGAATGCCGCACCGGATCCACCTACTCCACGTCGTGCAACCGAAGTCGAGCCTGGCCGGCGAACCGGAGCGCTCGCTGGGCGTCGAGACCCTGCGCAGCAAGCTCGCGGCCCTGATTCCAGATCAGCTCGCGGACCGAATGACCGTCGATGTCGCGGTAGGAGAGCCGGTACGCCAGATCCTCGACACCGCGCGATCGCTGGGTGCGCTCTTCATTCTGATGCCCGCTCACGGCAAGAGCCCGCTCAAGCGATTCCTGTTCGGCACCACCACGCTCGGAGTTCTCCATGGGAGCGACTGTCCGGTGTGGTTCATGTCTTCGGCAGCGCGCCGCCATCCTCCCGAATGGGCAGCGGCATGAACGACAACAGACGCAGGACCTGGCAAACGGCCCGGGACGAAACTCTCAAGCTGTGGTTCAAGATCCGCAGCATGGCCGACGAGCCCGACGAGATTGCGCTGCTGACCGAGATCAACGCTCTCTGCGCCCTGTGTGAAGCCGCCAATGCCGAAGGGCCCAAGACGCTCACCTGCTGCGAGCGCTGCCTTGCTTTTCAGCAGTTTGGGGGCTGCCGGGGCGTGAACCTCGAGATGAGCATCCGCGTGGTCGATCGGGACTGGGACGGGCTGCGCGAACTCGTCGACCTGTTCATCGACCACCTCAAGAACCTGGAACTGCCGGCCGAGCGTACCAAGGCCGGTTAGACAGCGTTTGGTTTTCGGCCAGGCGTCTTGCTACCCACGGTTGATCCGGCCGCAGCGGCTGCGATCTGCGTTTCCATTTCGGAATCCGTACCGCCCATGCCATAGACCACGATCTGGCTGCCTTCCTCGCGACCGAGTCGCTCGAGAACGTTCAGCCGGTACATCTCCAGCGCCCGTCCGGTGAGTGCTCGGGACGCCTCCTGGAGTTTCTCGGCGATCTTCTTCTCGGCCTCGGCCTCCGCGATCTTCGCCTGGGCCGCGCGGCGAGACTGCGCAAGAACGCTGAGCTCCTGGATCAGATCCGGCGGCACGTGGACATCGGTGATCTCGACCGAGGTGACGTCGACCCCGAACGAGGCCGCGGCTGTGTCGATGATATTCTTCAGCTTGTCCGAGACCATCTGCCGATCTCCCAGTAGCTGGGTGAGCTCGAGTGTGCCCACCGTGTCTTTCAGCGCGCTGTTCGCGGCCTGGAACACCGCTTCGTTGTAGTTGGCGACAGCCAGGGCGGCCCGCTCAGGATCTTCGACCCGCATGAATATCACCGCTTCGGTTCCCACCGGCACGTTGTCGGCGGTCAGGGTCTCGGCGGCCTTGATAACCCGGGTCTGGACGCGGATGTCCAAAATAGCGGCGACCGAGCGGAAGAACGGCGGATACGGAATCACCCAGAAGAGGCCCGGTCCCTTGACGCCGACGAATTTGCCCAGACGCAAGAGCACCACGCGCTCGAACTCCGGAATCACGTACAGGGTGCGGCTCATCATGACCGCCAGGATCAGCGACACAAAGCCGCCGATCGCGAGAGTCGCCGGCGCCAGAAACGAGGCGACAGCCCCCAGCACTCCCGACAGCAGCAGCGTCAACCCGAAGAGCACGGCCAGCGTCACCAGGAAGATCACCAGCCGCAGGAAGGCCTGCACCGTATTCAGACTGCGAGTCGTCCGACTCCCGATCGTGATGTTCGCCACGACGATCCCCTTTCCAGATTCGTTACGAGGATCGAGAGGTTAGCATGACACCGAACGCACCTCTCCCCAGCGTCTCTGGACAAACAGGAGAACCAGGATCATGAGTGCCGCCCAGAGAATCCGGTGGGCCAGCAATTGACTCGCCGGCACGTCGATCAGAAGCTTCCAGAAGAGGGGACCCAGGCCCCAGATCACGAACGCGCCCGAGGTGAGCGTTAGACCTCTCGCATCGGTTCGCATGGTGGGCTAGCGGACGGTCCGGATCACTCGAGGATCGCTCACGGCCAGCCCCGGAACTGCGGCATCGCGCGCGCGGTCGCGAGGCGGTGCGCCTCGACCAGGCGCGGATTCCGGAACACGAAGACCAGCGCCACACCGGCCAGAAATCCGCCGACGTGAGCCCAGAAGGCGACACCACCCGACTCCGTGCCGAGGCTCGGCAAGCCCATCAACACCTGCAGTCCGAACCAATAGCCGAGCATGCCCCAAGCCGGGACGTTGATCATTCGCGCTAGAAAACCCAGGATGAGGAGGGTCTGCA
This sequence comes from Thermoanaerobaculia bacterium, assembly GCA_046756565.1. Classification (GTDB taxonomy): domain Bacteria; phylum Acidobacteriota; class Thermoanaerobaculia; order Multivoradales; family JAHEKO01; genus CALZIK01. Next base: position 8,225 of record JBHHWO010000037.1, read on the forward strand.
CCCGCACCCGCGGGAACAGAATCGCGTAGGCGCCCATGACTCCGCCGATTGCGCCCGAGGCGCCGACCATCGGGATTGCGCTGTCGGGATTGGACATCATCTGCGCCGCGTCCGCGGCGAAGCCGCAAAGCAGATAGAACACGACGAATCGGCCGCGGCCCATCACGTCCTCGACGTTGTTGCCAAACACCCACAGAAACCACATGTTTCCGATCAGGTGCATCCAGCCGCCGTGCATGAACATCGAGCTGATCGCGGTCCACCAACTGCCCGACGACTCGATGGGGCACAGGAGATCCGCGCCGAGATCGACCACCGATCCCGACGGCAGGGTGCCGAGGACTTCGCCCGGAATGAGACCATAGACACAGATCGACTCGACCAGAGACGGTCCGAAACCGGCTCCCTGGAGCAGGATCCAGACCGCAACGTTCGCCGTAACCATCGAAATGGTCATATAGGCACTGCGTAGAGTGGGGTTTTCGTCCCGGATCGGCAGCATGGCCGCCTGATTGTCGGAGTCTGGCCTGCAATATGCAAGTTTCTCCCCGGGGTGGCGAAGTTCATCGACAAACCCGACCTGATAGCGGAACGTATTTCCAAGGAGGAGGTGAAAGGAGCAACACCATGCCCCGATCCACCGATTTCCAGCAAACGCTGCCGAACATCATTCCCAAGCCCGCATGTGCGGCGACCCTCGCCGCCTCGGCTCTTTCGGGCTGGCACCGGCCGACCTTCGGCGAGTTCGTCCGTCAGATCGAGCACGAGTTCGGAGACGGCGTCAACCTCTCGTCGCTCTACATGATCCGAGCCGATCGCAACGAGCGTCTGACGCCGGAATCGGTTCGCTCGCTCTGCGATCTCCTCGGGATTCCGCCCGAAGACTTCGGCGTCTGATCAGACTTCTGAGTCGTCGGCGCGTCCCAGGCGTTCGACCTCAACAGCCAGCTTCGCCAGCGCTTCCTCGAGACGTGTGACCCTGTCTGCAAGCTCGTCCGATCGCGAGTTCGACATGCGCGATGCCGGTGAGGCCGGCGCGGGCGACAGCCGAGGCGCCGGGCTCGCCGCCTCTTCGACCGGTCCGCTCAGAAGCTGCGCCCAGCGGTTTTCTTTCTGGCCCGGGCGTCGTGCCAGCTCGGCAACCAGCTCGCGGCCTTCCGCGGTCAGCCGCTCGAGCGCCGCTTCGATCTCGCTCGGACTGTCGAACTTGTGGAGACGCGTGCTGCGCGACCGCAGCTCGCCCACGGTCTGCGGTCCGCGGAGCAGCAGCACCGTCAGCAACGCTTTTTCCTCGGCGTCGAGCTCGAGCCGCCGGCTTATCGACTGGCGCCAGCGCTCAGCCCGGGCGCCGTCGCTGCGCCAGACCAGCGTATCGACCGCCAGCGAGTCGAGCGCCTCGACCACCTCGGTCTCGCTGAGCTGAACCACCGGATCCCGGTTGCTCTTCTGATTGCAGGCCGCGATCAAAGCGTTGACGGTCAGCGGGTAGTACTCCGGCGTCGCCTGCTCCTTCTCCATGAGCGCGCCCAGGACCCGGATCTGAGTGGCGTCGAGGTCGTCGATGATTTTCATCGGGACCCGTACCTTACCCGACTACAATGCGGCAGTGACCGACTCGAGCTGGATGATCTACGGCGCCAACGGCTACACCGGCCGGCTGGTGGCCGCGGAGGCGAAGCGGCGCGGAATGGCTCCAATCCTGGCCGGACGCAGCCGCGAGCAGATCGAGGCGCTCGCGACCCGCCTCGACCTACCGTGGCGCGCGATCGGTCTCGACCACAAGGCCGCGCTCGTCGAGGCCCTCGCCGACGTCGAGTGCGTCCTTCACTGTGCCGGGCCATTCATCAAGACCAGCCTCCCGATGGTCGCGGCCTGCCTCGCCAGCAAGACCCACTATCTCGACATCACGGGCGAGATCGTGGTCTTCGAGCGCGTGCTCCGGGCGGCTCGAAAGGCAGAAGCCGCGGGGGTGGTACTGCTCCCGGGCGCCGGTTTCGACGTCGTGCCGACCGATTGCCTGGCCGCCTCGCTGGACCGTGAGCTTCCCGACGCCACTCATTTAGAGCTCGCGTTCACCGCCAGCGGCGGCTCCGCCAGCCGGGGCACACTCAAGACGATGATCGAAGGCATGCCGCACGCGGGTGCGATCCGCAAGGACGGCAAGATCGTTCCGGTCCCTCTTGCCTGGGACACCAAGGAAATCGAGTTCTCCTGCGGCAAGCGCTGGGCGATGACGATTCCCTGGGGAGACATCTCGACCGCGTTCAGCTCGACCGCGATCCCGAACATCCGCGTCTACACCGGCCAGTCACCGGCAGCCATCCGACGGGCCCGGCGGATGCGTCCCTTTCTACGTCTCGCCGGCATTACCGCGGTCAAGCGGCTTCTCCAGTGGCACATCGGCAGGACCGTGACCGGCCCGGATCAATCGGCTCGCGAGACCGCGCGGACGTTCGTCTGGGGCCAGGTCGAGAACGCCGCGGGCACGCGCGTGACCGGAACGCTCGAGACACCCGAGGGGTACGCCTTCACGGCAACGTCCTCGGTCGAGTGCACACACCGGGTCCTCGAGGGCGCCGTCGCTCCGGGCTCCTGGACGCCGTCCCGAGCCTTCGGGCCCGATTTCGTCGCCGAGCTGGATGGCGTTACCGTGCAGCCGCCGGTTCGCGAACCGGCGTGACCCCTGCCTCTGGATCTCGGATCCGTCTCGACAGCGCGCTCAGCGCTTGCTCATCGCGCAGGCGTGTCCGTCCCTTACGATCCGCGTGACACAAACCTACGTCCCGGCGATGCGTAGTAACGGGCAAGAGCAACTCTTGAAACCGCGTACGGACTTCGATCCGTCGGGTGAATAGCGTGATCGGGCAGGGTTTCTGCCAAGGGGAGGCATCGATGACAGCCAAGTACAAGCCCGTTCTTTTGACAATCGCTGCGGTGGCCGCCGTGATCGGCGTCCTCGGACTTCTGGACGTCGGCAACCAGCCCTACGCGGGCTATTTCTCGGGACCCGACAACAGCGTGGTGCGCGTGTTTCCGGACAGTCCCGCCGATTCGACCGGGCTCGAGGTCGGTGACGTAGTCAAGTCGATCGGCGGCATCGACGTAACCGACACCAAGGCCAACTCGCGCCGGCCGCGAGCCAAGGTCGGCGAGAGCCGAGCCTTCGTCATCGAGCGAAACGGCAGCGAGCAGACGCTCGAGCTCACCTATTCGGGCCTGCCGTCGCGAAACCGCACTCTGGCAATCGCCGGCGCTTTGATCGGCTTTTGCTTTCTGCTTCTGCCGCTGTGGGCCTACCACCGCGCGGCGTCGAACTCTACTCTGATCCTCGCTCTTTTCGGACTATGCTTCGGAGCCGCATTCCTACCCGGTCCGTACTCCGAGTCCTATCTACTGCGGACGGTCGGCGGCGCGATCGCCACATCCGCCGTGATCATGGGCTTCGCTTTCCTGGTTCACTACCTGATGCAGTTTCCTAAGAAAGGGGCATTCCTGGAGAAACCCTGGGCTCGGAAGCTCATCTACGTTCCAGCAATTCTGCTGGCGATCTTCTTCTTGTTTCTGGCCATCGCGCAGCCCGACGCCACCGGAGGCTTCAACCGCGTGGTGGGTCTGCTGGTCGGTGTCTTCATCGTCGGTTTCTTTGGTTGGGCCGTGGTGGGCGTGATTCTGCGCTTTGTTCGTTCCAGTGGAGCCGAGCGGGCCGAGCACGGGCTGACCTTGATGCTGATCGGGACCCTGGGCGGCCTGTTGCCTCTGATCCTCTCGTCGCTCCTGGGCGCCGTCGCTCCCGACGTTCAGGCCAACCTGCCGGGAATCCAGTTCTTCTTCTTGTCGCTGGTCCTGATCCCGCTCTGCTTTTCGATGGCGGCGATCAAGTCCGCCCGAGCTTAGAGAGACCGCGCTAGAAACGCCCGCGCGTGGGCGACCTGCTCGCGCTCGGTGTCGCCGTCGCCCCAGTAGTCGAGAAAGGTCTGGTAGTGACCGCGGGCCGCTTCGGCGTCGCCACTCTGTTCGGCGATCTGGGCGAGCCGCAGATGGCTCATGACGTACTGGGTTCCGGAGAATACCCGCACCGCGTGCAGGTCGATGAGTCTCCGGTACCAGCTTTCGGCTTCACGATTCCGGCCCGCAGCCCGATGGGCTTCACCGAGATCGAACCAGACCCGTGGCGTGTTCTGGTCCACTGCGGGCAGCATGGACTCGGCGGCCTCGAGCTCGGCCAGCCCCTCGACTGCGTTGCCTCGGGCCAAGGCCAGCCGGCCGCGAACCTCGCGGAGCCAGAACTCGAGGCCGGTACCGGGCAGCGGCTCGATTCTCTGGGTCAGCTCTTCGAGTGTGAGATCCGCCAACCTCTCCTGGCCCAGACCCTGCTGTGCCAGCGTTTGGACGCCGTTTGCGATGTAGTCGGCAAGCGAGTCCCGGCCCTCCGCGCGAGCCTGGCCGGCCAAGGCCAGTGCCCGCTCGGGATCTCCGCTCAAGTAGAACCCCATGGCCGATTGCATCAAGACACTTGCGCGCTGCACGCTCGGCCCGCCCCAGGCGTCGATCGCGGGCTGGACGCGGGACCGCCCCTCGGCCATGCGGCCCCGATAAAAGAGCAGGTTGATCTCCAGCCCCAATGAGGCCGACTTCGCGAACGGGAACGGCAACGCCCGCAGCTTTTGGATGGCTGCCTCCGCCTGCTTCCAATCCTTCTCGAGCACGCCGATCGTGTAACGAGTGAACTCGAGCGCGAAGTAGCCCGGCTGCAGCTCCTCGGCCTTGGCGACGTCCGCTTTGGCCCGTTCGGTGTCCCCTACTGTGAGGAACAGGCCGGCTCGATTCACATACGTGCTGAACGTCGTTGGATCACTCTCGGCGAATCCGTCCAGCACGCGAAACGCCTTTTCGGTCTCGCCCTTCGCCAAATAGGCGCCGGCCAGACCGCTGTAGGTGCCTGGAAACCGGTCACCGTGCGCGATCCCCTGCTCGAACATCGCGATCGCCTCGTCGTACATCCACACGCCGCTGTACAAAACAGCCAGGTTGTTGGTGAGACTTGTCAGGTGGGGGTACCTGGCCAGGGTTGATGTGTAGGTCTCGATGGCGCGGTTGTAGGTCGCCAGACTGCGTCCGAAATACTTGCCCTCTACGTATGCCCGCTCCGGCTCGGTCAGGCGGTCCAGGTGCTCGATCGCCTTCTCGGCATACTCCAGAGCCTCGGCCTGGCGCCCCGTATTCCCATGTGCTGTCGAGAGCTTGGCCCAGGCCATGGCGAACTCCGGATCCGCCTCGACTGCTTTTCGGTAGAACTCGATGGCTTCGAAGTCCCGACTCTCATAGTGGAGCCGCTCGGCCTCGACGTAGTGCCGGTATGCCTCGACCGACTGGGTGCTGACCTCGGCGAGATCCCGATCGGCGACCGCCGCCGGCTTCGCTGGAAGCTCGATCGACTGTCGGATGTTGCGCGACAAGTCGTCGATGCGATCGAAGATGTCCTCCTGGGCGTTCGCGTCGACGCTGTCCGACTTAAGGATCTCGCCGGTCTGGGCTTCCTGAATCGTGATCGAGATCCGGATCGTCTCGCCGAGCTTGGCGAAGCTGCCGAGAATCACGGTGTCGGCAGCCGCTTCCTCGGCGACCTCCCGAATCACCTCGAAGGACGTGATCCTCTCGTCGAGCTTCTTCATGTCCGACAGAATCTGGTAGATGCGATTCGTGGACAGGACCCGCAGATCCGGCGACTGCGAAAGATCGGTCACCAGCATGTCGGTCAGACCGTTGCGGAGCCAGTCGAGCTCGGGATCTCCCGACAGGTTGTCGAAGAACATCACCGCAACCGAGGGCTGATCCGACTCGACGGCGACCGGAGCGCTCGCCGGAGCTCCGCTCGCCACTCGTTCGCCCGGTTTTCCCACCAGCTTGATGGTCAGCAGGACCACGGCCACGATCAGGGCGGCGCCGGCGGCTTGGACGATCCATTTCCTGGAGAACGGGGCCGCTGGATCTGCGCCTTCGACGGTAGCCGACACGGCCGAGGACGGCGGCGCGGCGCTCTCGGAGGCAAGCGACGCTTCCCGGATGCCACTCTGGGTCGAGACCGCTCCGGCCTCTACTTCCTTTCGCAGGCCCTCGAGCTCATTGCGTACGTCGAGCGCCGATTGATATCGGCGTTTCGGATCTTTCTCGAGACAGTGGCGAATGATCCGTCCCAGATGGTGCGGTAGCTCCAGATTGAACTCGGTGACCGGCACCGGATCGTCGCGCAGAATCGTCGAGATCAGATCGGCCGAGGTCTCACCCTGAAACGGTCTCGATCCGGTCACCATCTCATAGAGCATGACCCCCATCGAAAAGATATCCGATCGTCGATCGAGTGGTTTCCCCTGGACCTGCTCGGGCGCCATGTAGGGAATGGTTCCGAGGATCTTGCCCTCCTCGGTCATGAGCTGGGTTGCTTCCTGCTCGGAAGCTTTTTCTTCGAGAGGCTTTGCGAGCCCGAAATCCAGTACCTTGATCCGCCCTTCGTCGTTGACCATGACGTTGGCAGGCTTGAGATCCCGGTGGATGATCCCCTTCTCGTGCGCCGCGGAGAGAGCGTCGGCGAACGGCGTCGCCAGCTCGAAGACCTTGTTGAGCGACAGACCCCCGGAGGGAATCACTTGGTCCAAGGTCTTGCCCTCGACCAGCTCCATGGTGATGAAGTGCACGTCGTCTTCGGACTCCACCGAATACAGGGTGACGATGTTGGGGTGGTTGAGACCCGCGACCGTCTCGGCCTCGCGCTGAAAACGGGCCAGACGATCCGGGTCACCGGCCAGGTCGGTCGACAGCACCTTGAGGGCGACCTTGCGCTTGAGCCGCGTGTCCTCGGCCAGATAGACCTCGCCCATGCCGCCGTGGCCAAGCTTGTAGGTGATCTTGTAGTGCGCGAGCGTCGTGCCAATCATCGGTCCGCCGAGTCCGCCGAAAGTGGACCGGAGTCTATCGCGGCGTCCGTGCCGGTTCGTCTCGCGCCGCGCGGCGAACGGGAGCTAGGCGTTACCGTGGGCGACCCGCAGAAACCTCCGACAGGCCTCGCAAAACCGAAGGCCACGTGCATCGATGACCGATCTCTTGTAGCTGCGCTCTCCGTGCCGGTTGTAGTCGCCCTTGGTCATCGGGCAGTAGCCGCCGTGCCCGGACGGCTCGAACGAGTAGTGGTGGGTGAGGCCGAAGTTGTGGCCGAGCTCGTGAAGACCGACCTTGAGCAGCCGGGTGATCGAGCGCCGCGGATCACGGGTGGCGATACGGTGGGTCGAGACCACGGCTACATGGTTGCGGTTGTCCTTGCATCCGAACATGAAGCGGAAGAAATCGCTCGCCGAGCTGTCCAGCAGATCTGCCTCGGTGATTCCCAGAATGTGACCACCGACTTCCTGGTCCAGCGCTTGGGTCAGAAGGTCCGCCTCGATCTCGTCGACCGGCGGCGGCTCATAGTCGACGAATCGAACCGACCGGACCAGGCCCGAGAAAGCTTCCCCGATTCGCTCACCCAGGGCCTCGAGCTCACGGCGGCCGACCGGCCGTCCGATCCGGACCAGTTTGAGCTTCGAGAGCCTGGCCGCCGAGGAGCTGCGCTCGTACATATCGATGGATGGCAAGCTAACCCGAACGGTCCGCACGGCAAAGTCAGCAGCGCTCGCACGCCGCAAGTGCCAAAAAGTGAGAAGGCCGAGAATGACAGAGTAGGGGCGCTTTGCCCGAGAGCCATTCAGCCCCGGTGGCCCGGACCTCGAACGACCGCCGCTGGCTCATGCTCGCGCTTCTCTCGGCGGCCGAGATTCTTGGCATGTCGCCCTGGTTCTCCGCGGCGGCGATCTCCCCCCAGCTTCGCGCGGCATGGAACCTCGACCTCGGCCAGGTCGGCTGGCTGGTCGGATCGGTGCAGCTCGGGTTCGTCGCCGGCACCGCCCTGGCCGCCCTTCTCAACCTCGCCGACGTGATCTCGTCGCGCGCCTACTTCACCGTCTGCGCCCTGGGAGCCGCTCTGGCCAACGGCGGTCTGGTTGTCGCCTCCGGATACGAGTCGGCTCTGTCTCTTCGCTTCCTGACCGGTGTCTTTCTGGCGGGCGTCTACCCGCCAGCGATGAAGATGGTCGCTACCTGGTTCAGGAGTCGACGAGGCCTGGCGATCGGCACCGTCGTCGGCGCTCTCACCATCGGCAAGGCCGCACCGTATCTTCTTCGCGCGTTTGAACCGGAAGGCCATCGCGGCGTGCTACTTGCGACCTCGGCTTGCTCGGCGCTGGCCGCCGTTCTGGTCGCCGTCTTCTACCGCGAGGGGCCGTTTCCCTTCGAGCGCCGGCCCTTCGCCTGGAGCCTGGCGGGAACCGTCGTGCGCCACCGTGAAACCAGACTGGCCACGGCCGGATATCTGGGTCACATGTGGGAGCTCTACGCCATGTGGACCTGGGTGCCCGCTTTCCTGGCCGCGTCTCTCGCAGCCCGGGTCGCGCCGGGAAACGGATACCAGCTACTGAACCAAGACATCCTGGCGTTCGGCGCAATCGCGGTCGGCGGCCTGGGCTGCGTATGGGGAGGCTGGCAGGCTGATCGCACCGGCCGGGAGCGCCTGGTCAATCTCGCCATGGCGGCGAGCGGAGCCGCCTCGATCGGAATCGGTCTCGTCTTCGGCGCCGAACCGTGGCTGGTGGCGCTCGTCGCCTGGACCTGGGGTTTCTTCGTCGTCGCCGACTCGGCCCAGTTCAGCACTCTGGTGACCGAGGTCTGCCCCCAACACGCGGTCGGCACGGCCTTGACGCTTCAAACCTCACTCGGCTTCCTGCTGACGCTGGTGACCATCCAGCTGGTCCCCCACCTGGTCGAGCTGGTCACCTGGCGTTGGGCGTTTGCGGTCCTGGCCCTCGGCCCGGCGTTCGGAATCGCGGCGATTCAGAGGTTGGCGAAGGCGCGGAGACCCGACGCTCCCTGAGACGAGCTCGGTTCGGGATCGGTCCTACAGCGACCGGACACTCACCCCGCCGCCGCTGGTGTGGAGCCGTAGCAGAGCGCCGCCGCCATTCAGGGTGCCCCGCACCGACCGTCTCGAGATCTTGCCTCGAATCGTCACCGGCAGGTCAACGCTCACGCCGCCGCCAGACGAAGAGGCATCGAGGTCGAGAGCCGCGTCTGCGTCGATGTATGCGGTGATGCGGCCTCCCGAGCTCTCCAGCGAGCCGCCGGCAGCATTGCCCGCGGTGAAGTAGGCGGTGATCGAACCTCCGGATGTGTCGGCGTCGACCTTGCCGGCGGCGTCACTGATCTTGATCGAGCCACCCGAGGTCTCGGCCAGGAGGTTCCCGGCTACGCCTTCGACGGCAATCGAGCCTCCAGACGTGTGGAGCTCGGCGCTGTCTCCCAGCCGCGCCGCCGAGATCGACCCGCCGCTGGTCGACGCGTCGACGACGCCGGTGATCGAATCCAGAGTGATGCGGCCGCCCGAGGTGTGAAGATCTGCGGTGCCGTCGATGTCTTCGACCGAGATGCGTCCGCCCGAGGTGCGAAGCTCGAGATCGGTGATCCGGGGAACCTCGACCTCGAAGTGAGGAGACTCGTTCCAGGAGAACCAGCGCCGCAAGACGCTGCCCCGCCGTTCGGCCCGGACTACCGCACGGTCGCCGTGCTCTTCGAAGATGAAGTCGTAATGGTCCTCGACGTCCTCGTCCTTGGAGGTGACGATCACCAGGGCATCGCTGCGTGAAGTGCCCCGCACGATGACTCTGCCGCCCTCGGTCTTGAGATCCAGCACACCTCCCGGGCCCAGCGCCAGGGTCTTTTCCATTCGAAACTCACCGGCGAGAGCTGGCGATACGGACAGAACGGTGAAAGCGGCCAGCAAGGCCAGAGCAGACAGCATCGTTCGCGGCGTCAGGTTTCGCATGACAAGAATCCTCCAGGAGTCACGTTCCTTGGGCACACCTAAGTGTTCCTTCACTAGGACGGATATACCGCGGCCAAGGTTTCACGCCAACCACGCTCAGGCCCGGGGCGTATACTGATTTCATGAGACTCAGCACGCCGATATCGACCGTCGCCCTGTCTTTCATACTGCTCGCCGCCGGGGCGGCGGCCATCGCTCAGACCTCAGAGGAAGCACCCGATCCCGCTGCCAACGTGGTCACCCTGCCGGCCGTCGATTTGGCCGAACAGATGCTGGAGGGTCTGCGAACGGCCCAGATCGCCGGCGCCGGACGCCTCGAGGTCTTTCACCAGTTCCAATTCACCGACCGGATCGACGAGACCGGCATCGCGTTTCAGCACCGGGCGGTCGAGGATGCCGGCAAGCGCTACAAGATGGTGCACTACGACCACGGCAACGGCATCGCGGTTGCCGACGTGGATAGCGATGGCCTCTACGACATCTACTTCTCGAGCCAGCTCGGCGGAGACGAGCTGTGGAAGAACCTCGGCGGCGGCCGGTTCGAGAACGTCACCGCCGAGGCCGGACTTGCGGGCTCCGGCCGTGTAGGGGTGACGGCCGCTTTCGCCGATATCGACAACGACGGCGATCCGGATCTCTACGTGACCTCGGTGCGTACCGGCAACGCGCTCTTCGAAAACAACGGCACGGGACGATTCAAGGAGATCACCGCCGAAGCGGGCCTGTCGCACAGCGGACACTCCTCGGGCGCAACGTTCTTCGACTACGACCGCGACGGTCGCCTCGATCTCTTCCTCGCGAACGTCGGTGTGTATACGACGGCTGCGCAGGGCCCCGGCAAGTACTGGGTCGGATTCCAGAATGCCTTCGACGGCCACCTGCACGCCGAGCGCGCCGAGCGGAGCATCCTGTACAGGAACCTCGGCGGCAACAGGTTCGAGGACGTCTCCGCTGCTACCGGCCTGGTCGACTCCAGCTGGAGCGGAGACGCCAGCGTCGCCGATCTCAACGGCGATCTTTACCCCGACCTCTACGTGCTCAACATGCAGGGCGACGATCATTTCTACGTCAACGTCGGCGGCAAGCACTTCGAAGACCGGACCGCAGAGGTCTTTCCAATGACCCCCTGGGGGAGCATGGGGATCAAGTTCTTCGACTACAACAACGACGGCAGGCAGGATCTCATCCTCACCGACATGCATTCGGACATGAGCCAGCAGGTGGATCCTCCGGCGGAAAAGCTCAAGTCGGTCATCACCTGGACCGAGCCGTATCTCGCTGGTGGTGACAACAACATCTACGGCAACGCTTTCTTCGAGAACGTCTCCAGCGACGGCGAGATGAAGTTTGAGGAAATCTCCGACCTCATCGGCGCGGAGAACTACTGGCCGTGGGGTTTGTCGACCGGCGATCTCAACGCCGACGGCTTCGAAGACGTCTTCATCGCCGCCAGCATGAGTTACCCCTGGCGGTACGGAGTCAACACGGTGCTGCTCAACAACAAGGGCAGGCAATTCATCGACTCCGAGTTCATTCTCGGCGTCGAGCCTCGGAAGGGTGGTGCCACCAAGACCTACTGGTACACCTTGGACTGCTCCAGCGAAGAGCACCGGCTCTGCGCAGAACACCCTGAGAAGGCCGCGGCCGGTCCGATCGAGGTCCACGGAGCTTTGGGGACCCGATCGAGCGTCATCTTCGACTTCGACCAGGACGGCGACCTCGACATCGTCACCAACGAGTTCCACACGCGGCCGCAGGTCCTGGTCAGCGATCTCGCGGCGAATACTCAGCCGCGCTTTCTCGAGATCAAGCTCGTCGGGTCGGCGTCCAACCGCGACGGTCTCGGCGCAACGGTTCGCGTCCACGCAGGCGGCAAGACCTACGCCCGAGTCCACGACGGCAAGTCCGGCTATCTGTCCCAGAGCTCGATGCCGCTCTACGTCGGTCTCGGGGATGCCGCCGCGGTCGACCGGGTCGAGGTCGTCTGGCCGTCGGGACGCAAGCAGACCGTTACCGAGAACCTCGCGATCAACGACCGGCTCGAGATTGCCGAACCGTCGGAGGCGCCGCCCGGCGGTTAGAAGCCCGTGGTAGGGCGCGGGTGTTTCTCGCGCAGCTCCGGGAGCTTCACTCTCGGGGATCGAAGCGAAGCCAGACGACATCGGTTCGACTCGAAGCCACCGTCGGCTCCAGGGGCGGTCCCAGCGACGACGGCGGATGGAACTTGGTCCCGATCGCCGGGATCCGGCGCACGAACGACAGGTCTCCCAGCTCGGGAAGCTCCGCCCGGGCGTTCTGCGCGTCGTCGTGAAACCGGGGCGCCAGGACGGCGACGTAGAGATCTCGGGGCTCGACGATCACGGTCACGAAGCCCCCGGCCGCGGCGAGCCTCAGCCACTGAACGTCTTTGTAGAAGCCCATGCCCCCGGGCCATCTGGCCGGGTGTTTGCGGATCGGCCGGCTCCAGACTCCCAGGTCCGAGCCCGCGAGACGATTGTCCCACACCGGCCAGGGACCGCCGCCCAGCCACACGAGGCCGGCGGGATCGAATCCCGGCAGATCCAGAGTGAAGCCGAGGGGATCCGCATGGTCGACCGCGACGCGGACCCAGCCCGAGGGCCGGGCGGAAACGGCGGTGCTCAGCGAGGTCGAGCCCAACGCCCGCGGACCGGTCAGCCACTCGGGCAAGCTTCCGCCCGGCGGATCGGTTCCCGCGGCGAGGTCGATCACTCGCTCGGCGAGTTCGTTCGGCTCCACGACCCACCCAGTCCACCTCGCGACCTCTCTGCCGGCCGAGTCGATCGCCGTGAGACGGAGGGCATCGTAGCGGACGTCCGGCCGGGCCCGCATCGCGACCTCGCCGGTCTCACCTGGAGCGGTCGCCGGGCCGGCCAGCTCTTCCTCGAAGACGACGCGCTCGAGCGGAAGGTCGCCAGCAGCCGGAAACACCAGTGCCTGCCAGCGGAGGGTCAGCTCGGAGAGGTCCGTTTCGAGGTAGTCGTTGCCGAGCTTTACCGCGCCGGAGGCCCAGTCCGCGGATTCGAGCCGCACCGGAGACCAGATCTCGCGTATGGCATCAAAGCTCGCCTCAGGCTTTCGGTACGGTCCAACGATGCCGTCTGGCCCGTAGTTGCCGCGTACGTCGATCTGACCGCCGCGGTCGCTGCGAGCGACACCCTCGTCGACGAGTGACCACAGGAAGCCTCCGATGCCGCGCTCCGACCCCGAGAGCAGCAGCCAGTAAGCCTCCAGGCTCGCGCCACCGCCGCCGTCGTAGAGCCCGTGGAGCATCTCGGTCGGCAAGACTAGTGGCGGCCCGTCACCGAGACGGCGGACCCGATCCATGAACGATCCGCCGGCCAGGAGGTTCTCGAGCTCCGAGTAGGTCGGGTAGTGGGTCGCGTCGACCCCGCTCGCATAGCCACCGGGGTGAAGAACCGGTCTCTCCTGGGGATCGTGGTGTGCGAACCGGCTCTCGATGAGACTGTTCCAACCGCCCTCGTTGCCGTTCGCCCAGAGAATCACCGAAGGGTGATTGACGTCGCGCCGCACCATCTCGCCGACGACTCGGTTACCCGCTCTGGCTCGGTAGGCGTCATGCCATCCCGGCAGCTCGTCGATCACGTAGATCCCCAGCTCGTCGCAAGCGTCGAGGAAGTCGGCGTCGGGCGGGTAGTGCGACGTCCGGACCGCATTCGCATTGAGCGTCTTGATCAGCTCGGCGTCCCGTCGGTTGAGCTCGCGACTCAGGCTCCTCCCCGACTCCGGCCAAAAGGAGTGCCGATTGACGCCTTTGAGAAGCGTCCGGCGACCGTTGACGAACAGACCCTTGCCGGGTCGGAGCTCCACTGTTCGGAAACCGAACTCCCGCCAAGTCTGATGGAGCGCCTTCCCGCGGTCATGCAGAAGCAGCTCCAGTCGGTAAAGGTGGGGACGCTCCGCGCTCCAGGAGCTCACGTCACCGACCTCGCCCTCCAGGATCACACGTTCGAGACCGGGGCCAACCGAACCGGTCACTGGCGCTCCACCGACCGGACGTCCCTCGCTGTCCAGCACCCGGGTCTCCACCGTTTCTCCGCCTCGGACACCGGCAAGCTCGACCGAAACGAGTAGGCCGCCGTCGTGGCGTGCGTCGATGGCCACGTGCGAGATCGAGCGAACCGGCGCGGCTTCGAGATAGACCGGTCGGTAGATCCCTCCGAAGACCCAGTAGTCCGCCTCGCGCTCGGCCTGCTCCACCGAGCCGTTCCACGACGACTCGCTGACCTCTACCTCCAGCACGTTCCCGGCTCCATACTCGAGAAGCTCGGTGACTTCGTAGCCGAACCGGGTGAAGCCGCCCCGATGGATCGGGCCCGCCCGGAACCCGTTCACCCGTACTCGCGTGTCGGTCATTGCACCCTCGAAGACCAGCCGCACCCGCCGGCCGCGCCAGGTCTCCGGTACGCGGAACTCGTGACGGTATTCACCCCACTCTGCGTGGTCGGCCTTGCGAGGATCGTCCATTCCGTAGGCGTACCCACCGAAGCCCTCGAGCTCCCAGTTCGACGGGACCGCGATCCGGCTCCAGTCGCCCGCGCCCCGCCCTCGGTCGATCCGGAACTCCCACTCCATCGGATCGCTCGATCCAGTTCCGGACAGATAGAGAACCTCGGTCGCCGGACCCTCTTGGGCGAAAGCAGCCCACCAGCTGACGATAATAAGTAACCCTACGGATACTAATAAGTGACGAGGTCGTGTCTGGTTACTCAATTGTCCTGTTATGACTAGAGAAAAGGGCCATTTGGCCATCTGCCGAGCGAAACCATCCGGTGGTCAACGACGGCCGTGCGGTCGGGAAACCCAACCTCCGGGCCGAAGTCAAGAAGAGAGACTGGATCTGCTCGGCGAAGACCCCTTGGCCGCGGCCCCGCGTCCCGAAGGCCGAGTCGTTGAGCCGGCCGCCGCGGATCTGCCGGATCCGGGACAAGATCCTCTCCCGGCGGTCCGGCATCCATCTCTCGAGCCAAGCCTCGAAGAGGTTGGAGACCGCTCCAGGCAGCCGCAGCATGACCCAGGCGGCATAGTCGGCGCCGGCGCCGCGCGCCGCCGCCAGGATCTCCGGGATCTCGTGATCGTTCAGCGCCGGGATCACCGGCGCCACCAGAACTCCGACCGGCACCCCGGCCCCGGCCAGCTCCGCGATCGTCTCCAGACGCCGCGCCGGCCGCGAGGTGCGAGGCTCAAGGCGCCGCGCCACTTCCCCGTCCAAGGTGGTGATCGAGACGAACACGGCGGCCGCCACGTCGTCGCCCGCGTCGATGCCCGTTGGACGCGCCAGCTCCGCCAGGAGGTCGGAATCTCGGGTCACCAGGTGGTTCTTGGTCACCACCACCGCCGGGTTGCGGAACGCAACCAAGACCTCGAGGCACCGGCGCGTAATTTCGAGCTTGCGCTCGATCGGCTGGTAGGGATCCGTGACCCCGCTCAAACCAAGGACCTGCGGTTGCCAGCGGGGAGCGGCCAGCTCGTCTGCGAGAAGCTCCGGAGCGTTCTCCTTCACCAAGATCCGGGTCTCGAAATCGAGACCTGCCGACAAGCCAAGGTACTCGTGTGTCGGTCGCGCATAGCAGTACGAACAGCCATGCTCACAGCCGCGGTACGGATTGATCGAGGCGTCGAAACCCACGTCCGGGCTCTCGTTACGAGCAATGATCGAACGGCTCTCATCGGTCAGGAACTCGGTCGGAACCTTGCCCTCCACCGGCTCTTCGAGCTCGACTTCGAGCCGATCGAAGCGTGACCGTGGGTTCTCAGCCGTCCCCCGGCCCCGGGGTCCTGGACTGGCTTCGCGTTTCACCGCGCCACTCTACCCGCAAACCGGAAGCCTCTTTCCGCTCCAAACAGGCCGCTGCTAAGGTCTCGGTCATGTGGCGCTGTCTCTCTCGAAGACGGTGGACCTACGACACTCGTTAACCCGACGGTCGACGAGCCCGAGAGCAAGGCTCTGCGCACAATCTGGAGAACGGCGCGCAAGCGTCAGTAGCCTGGTCTCCGTTCGAGCCAACTTTCGTGCGCTCTCGAACGTAAGAAGCATCATGAACCCGGCTCATCCGTCGCTTCGCCGTGCCATGGCCGCACTGCTGTTCCTGGCGCTTCCCGCTTGCAGCCTGCGAGGCGCCAGCCGCGCCGAGGTCGACCTGATCGCGGATCTCCTCGATTTGCGGCCCGGGCAGGTGTTGGCCGACGTCGGCGCCGGGGACGGAGACTTTTCCGAGGCCCTCGCCGAGAAGGTCGGCCCCGAGGGACACATTTACGCAACCGAGGTCAAGGACAACCTGGTGGAGTCGATCCGCGAGCGGATGGCGAAGGAAGGTCTGTTTCACGTCACCGCTGTCCTGGGCGATCAGGACGACGTCGGCCTCGCCAAGGGTTGCTGCGACGCGATTCTCCTGCGGCTCGTCTACCACCACTTCGAGAAGCCGAACGAGATGCGCGCCGACCTCTGGGACGCCCTCAGACCCGAAGGCGTGATCGCGATCGTGGACATCGTTCCGCAGGAGAATTGGAGCGAGCTGCCCCGCGTTCCGGACCGAGGCGGTCACGGCATTCCGAGCGGTGATCTCCTGGGCGAGATGGTCGGCGCCGGCTTCGTGCTGGTGAAGCTCGAGGCCGAATGGAACGGCGACGAGGATCGCTACGCCGCCCTGTTTCGCAGGCCGGCCGTGAAGATGCCGTAGGCCGGGCTCAGGGCCCTTCGAGCTTCGCGATCTGCTCGGCCGCGAGCAGAAACGCGCCGCTCCCGTACGGCTCTCTGTCGCGGCTCGATGCCGAGCCCGGCTTGGCTCCGGGCTCCTGCACCCACCCTAGCCGGCCCCTCTCGTCGACATTGCGGTAGAGCGCGACCCACGCTCTGCGAGCCGCCGGCGCGGCCTCCTCGGACGTCAGAAGCCCGCGATTGACGCCCCAGGCCAGCGCATAGCAGAAGAGCGCCGAGCCACTGCTCTCGCCGGGGGCGGACGTGACCGTGCCATGAAGATCCGAGCGCCACAGGCCGTCGCTCCCTTGGAGAGCTACGACCCTGGTTGCCAGTCGGCGGAAGGTCTCCTCATAGAAGCCGCGACCGCCACGCTCGGCAGGCAGGACCTCGAGCAGTCGCGCCAGGCCGGCCAGCACCCAGCCGTTGCCACGAGACCAGAATCTGGGTTCCGCCTCGTTTCGAAACCGGAGATCCCGATAGTAGAGGCCTTGCGCCTCGTCGAAAAGCAGCTCGTGGGTCTCGCGCCACAAACGGTCGAGCAGAGCGAGGTACTTCTCGTCACCCGTCGCCTCGGCCAGAAGCGCCAGCGCGGGCGGTGACATGAAGAGCGCATCCGCCCACCAGTAGTCGATCGTCTGATGCGGCTTCGGCCAGTCCGGCGGTTCCGCGATCATGCGCTCGATCGACAGGCGAAAAGCCCGGTGCATCCGCGGGTCGGATTCCAATCGGTAGAGCTCGAGGTAGGTCTGTGCCACCGCGTGATCGTCGGCGTGCCGGAAGCGTGATCCGAGCCGCCAGCGGTTGCGCTCGCCCATCTCCAGCATAGCCGCACGGTAGCGGTCATCGCCGGTCAAGCGATACACCGCCATCACGCCGCTGTAGAACACGGCGTTGGTCCACTCGAGAGCTTCGCGCCGCGAGTGAGCCAGCTGCCAATCCGCGACCTTGCGAGAGATCTCTTGAATCCGGTCGGCGGCGAGCGGGTCCTCCCCCTCGCCCAGCTCACGGGGCTCGGTCCCACAGCCGGCCGAGAGTGTCAACGCGACCAGAAGGCCGATCGACGGGGCCCTGGCTCGCACTCCTAGAGCGATTCCTTGGCAGCCACCAGGAACTGGACGCTGTCGACCCCGGCCCCGCCGCTCAGCGGAAAGGCGACATCCAGGTGCAGGACGTTGTTCCGACCGGAGCGCGTCGGGTTCAATCGCAGGCCGAATCCGACGTCCGTCAAGACGCCGAGGTCCTGTAGCTCGTGACCACCGGTGAACCAGGCCCGGCCGGCATCGACGAACACGGCGGCGCCCAGAGTGGCGAGCTTGAAGATCTCCCGATCCGTGTAGAACCGTTGCTCGAGTGTCAGCAGGAGTCGCCGGTCCCCCTGCTGGAACCGCAGCGGGTAACCTCGCAATCCGCTATCGCCTCCGATGAGCAGCTGCTCGTCGGCGTTCAGGTTCTCCACCGCTGCCGCCTGGAGCTCGGCGTAGAACACCCGGCCGCCACGGTTTCGGCGAAACAGCCGGGCCGAGCCCGAGATCGCGGCGTTCTCGAACCCCTGACCCGACCAGCGCGTGCCGCCGGTTCCCGAAAGGAAGAGCAGGTGCTGTCCGCTCCCCGGCTGGAAGCCGGTCGACGCGTCCAGGCCGACCAGCGCTTGATTGCGGTCCGCGCCGATGGCGGTGGAGGAAAGACCGAACCGGCCCGAGATCGCGGTTCCGAGATTGATGTCCTCGGTGCGAGCGATCCGGTCGAGATCGCGGCTCTTGACGAAGCGATCCTCGATCCGGTCGAGCCCGACCCAGACATACGACAAGTTCCGATCGCCTGGCAGCTCGGCGGCCGGGGGTCGGCCCACAAGCGAGGTGAACCGGTCTCGGAGCACCGTGTATCCAAGGAACCAGCGCTTCGCCACTCCATCGTTCAGCCCCCGAGAAAAGCCCCAGTGTGCGTCGAGGAGATCAATCTCATGACCGAACTCGCTGGTTAGCTGCCCCCTGTCGAACAGTGGATCGACTCGCTCTTCGGACACCACCGTGATGCTCTTCGAACGCCTCGAGTCGAGGGCGTAGAAAGGCAGCCCGAGCCGAAAGAGCCTCCGATGGCCGTCACTGTTGTGCTGTAGACCGAGCTCGAACTGCCCGCGCTTGCCGAAGAGGTTGTGGTTTCGGTACTTGATCTCGGTAGTCGTCCGTTCGACGTCGGTTGCGTGGCTCAATTGGAGCTCGGTGCCGGTTCCCAGAAAATTGGAGTCATCGATCTCGAACCGAGTCATGTTCTCGCCGCCGCTGCGCGACAAGCTGACCCCGCCGCCCAGCGTCCACACGTCGCGAGTGTTGACCTCGAGATCCACCTCACCGATACCGTCGCCGTCATCGTCGCTGTAGTCGACCGCGCGGATCTCGGCCTCGTAAAGGTAGCTCTTCTTGCGCAACAGGCGTTCCGATTCTTGGATCAGCCGGTGTGAGTAGAGGTCCCCCTTCTCGAACAGGAGCTCGTTGCGGATCACCCGATCGCCGGTTCGTCGGCGCAGCCGGTTGACCAAGCGGAAGACCCGGCGGTTCTCGCTCGGATCGCTCTCGTCGAAGATGTCGCCAACGTTGACGGAAATCTGTCCGATTCGCGCGCCCTCCAACGTGGCCGGGATCAAGGCGAACCGGGACTGGCCCGCCGCGAACTCCTCCGGACGGGGATGGGGCTCCAGCGGCGCTGTCTCGTCCGAATCCGGGCGCTCTCGCAGCACGCTCAGCATCGTGGGCTCGGGGTACGGCTTTTTCCGGGGCCGATCGCGGTTGATCGTCAGTGTCTCCCAGCGCAGGAAGTACTCGCCGCGGCGATCGCGAATGAACTCGCGAACCTCCATCCCGGGAGTCTCCGAGTTCGGCGTCCGCAACTCTCGAAGGCGACCCTCGATCGGCTCGACGTCGACGACCCGCATTGACTCCTCGTTCAGAATCCAGGTTCCGGTGCCCTGCGAAACATGGCGAAACTCCTGGGTCAACCGCCCCTGCGGGTCGATCGCCGGTGGTCTGACCACGATGTCTTCCGGAAGGGTGCCGGTCCTTGCGAGCTCCCAACGGAAATCCCAGTCACTGACGCGATGGACCAGCCACTGGCGCTCGAAGCGAGCGTTGTAGCTCTGGCTCCGGCCCGCGGCGTCGTACTTGGAGTAGGTGACGATCGTGCGTTGCCGCGAGTCCCAGCCGACGCCGAAGGCGATTCCGGCGAGCCCCCCGCCCGAACGCACCGGATCTACGACGACACCCGCTGTATCCGGTCGTATCGGAAGCTCCACGGGCACCCCGTCCGCGGCCTCCCAGCTCACCAGGTCACGGCTACGCGCGTATGACAGATCGTGGTTGGTGTCGCCCATTGGCGAGTCGCGCCACATCCACGCCAGATGGAACAGTCCGTCGGGACCCCTGGTCGGGCCCGCAAGGTAGGCGCTCATCTTGCCGCCGCCGTCGAACAACGGCTCTGCCAAGAGACGCACCCAGGCTTGCCGCTCTTCGTCGAAGGCGTTGACGATCTGGGCCCCGTTGCCGCTGATTCCGTCCCGGTAGTGGAAGAGTAAGCGCTCCTCCACATCGCGAACAAAACTCGGGTAGGTCACCTCTCTCTCGAGACCGCCCACCATGCCGGGCCGGTCGAACGCGGAAACGTCGTGCGGCGCCTTCGATCGAAAGTACACGAGCCGATCCCCGTGCATGTTGCCGCTGACGTGGACGAAGCCGGCGCGATCGACCGCAAGCACAAGGTAGTTGTGCGAATCCCAGCCCACGGTCGAAGGCAGCGTCGAAAAGGTCCACTCGACCGAGTCCAGCCGACGCTGAGCGACGGTCATGCGCCGAGCCGGATCGTAGAAAGCGACATACTGCCACCCTCCCGAGGTCTCGATTGCGAAGTTGACCGGATGGCCCGACCAGACCGGCGCTACGTCGATGCGCTCGAAGCCCGTGGGCTCGTCCGCCCCCGCGAAAACCGGTTTTCCCAGCAACAGGACGAGCGCGGTGGCCGCCGCTGTGGGCTTCACCATCGTGCGGCAATACGAGCCGATACGCCGGGCGAGAAGTCGAGTATTCGAGATGTTGCGGATAATACCCCGATCAATAGAAGGTCACTCGGCGAACCGGTTGGAATAACTCTCTCTGGTGAGCGCAGGCGGAATCCACCGGACAGCGCGCGCACTCGGGTTCGGTCATCTCGGGACAACGCGACCGGTTTTGAAAAAGAAAGTAGTCAACGGTGCCCATCGACAATCCGCTCGCACGGACCAGCTCGGTCACGGCCCGGTAGCAAGCATCGCGCACCGCGTCGTGATCCTCCCGGCCGAGCAGCTCGCGTCGGATCAGCCGGTGCTCGAGGGCTTCGTCCGAGATCCGCACCAGCCCCATTCGCAAACAGCTTCGTTGGACGTGGTAGTCGACAATTGGCGGGAGCTCACCCCGCGTGGCCAGGAACTTCTCCGGCCGCTGGCGCAGAATCGCCGCCAGGAGAGCCGGCTTCTTGCGCAGCGGGTCCTCCTTGAAGCCGGAGACCTGATCGAGCTGCATCAGAAAGGCGGAGAGCGGCCGCGGCGCCCGGTTGGCGCCAGCCAGAATCGACTCGGGCGAGAGACCCAAGGCCGTCATGTCCCGGCCGTAGGCTCGGAGCAGACGCACTCGCTCCGTCATTTGCGGAAAGGCGTTGCGGCCGTCGTCGGTCGTAAGCCTGGCTTCAACTTCGTCGGCGCTGATCCCCGCCAGAGCGGAAGGGCCGAGAGTCTCCGGAGCCTCCCGCAGCCAGCGCTTGAAGACGGCAAACAGAACGTCGCTGCCCTTGAGGCCGCGTCCCCCGACGCTGGCTCTCATCGGAGCACTGTAGGCCGCGCCGTCATCCAGCCAGAAACCGAACTGGAGGACTGTCGACGCAAAGAAGAAATCGAGAACTCCGTCCTCGCCGGCCTCTGGAAACAACTCGCCCTCGAAGCTGAAAGCCGCGATTCCGGTTTCGCTGGCCAGCCGCTTGCCGATCGCGATAATCCTGTCGCCGTCGATCGCCACCCTCGAATCGAGCGCCTGCCCGGCGGGATCGCCATCTCTCAAGAGAGGTTCGGTACCCGGCCCGGTCGTCGCCAGCGTGGCGGCTCGCACCGAGCGCCCGGCGGCGACCACCGGGTGAGCACCCCGGGCCAACCACGCCACCGCGCTCCCAGCGAAGACGTCGCCGGCGCCGGTGGGATCCACGACGCCTGCCGGGTTCGCCGGCACCTCGGTCGCGTGATCGCCCTGAAAGACTCTCGCTCCCTTCGCACCTCGGGTCACGAACAACAGCTTGCCCGGTTCCGTCCCCGGAGAGGTGGCACTGCCGAAGAGACTGATCGCCTCGTCCTCGTTGCAGAAGAAGACGTCGACCGCGGCACGAGTTTTCTTGACCGTCCCGGGCCACCCCTCCACAGCATTCGGGAAGGTCCCGGCCGCGGTCGGAATCCGGCGCACGCCCAGGGCCCGGACGAAGCTGAGCTGCAGCTCGGGATCGGAGAAGGGAATGCAATACGCGATGTCCACAGCCAGCGATTCCGGCAGATCCTCCGGCGCCAGCTCGGCTTCGGCCCGCCAGTCACTCGACAGGAGGCGAACCGCTTCCGACTCCGAATAGGCGATCTCGAACCTGGGAAGATCTTGCTCTCCTACGAACTTGCCTCGCCAGTCGAGCCGCTCGGCCGCCAATTGCAGAGCCTCCGGCATCGGCTCGGGCCGCGGGGCGAGCATGGTAACCGCAGCTCCGGCTTGCTGGGCGGCCAGGGCAGTGTACAGACCGGCCCCGCCGAAGACCTCCAGCACTTCCTGCCTGCCCGGCAGGTGCACCGTGTCACGCGAGGCGCCGCCGACCACCAAAACGCGCGGATGTTCACTGGAGACGAGCTTCATCGGACGCCAGATAGTAGCGCGGGCATAGGTCCGGGCGGCCGCCGGACACGCGCTCAAGTACACTGCCGCCCATGGAGTTTCACCCCGAAGCTCTGTCGGTCGCGAACCGCTACAAGCTGCTGATCGGCGCCATCGTGCCCAGACCGATCGCGCTGGTGTCGACCATCTCGATCGACGGCGTGCTCAACCTGGCGCCGTTCTCATTCTTCAACGGCGTCGGTTCGAACCCGATGACCCTGCTCTTTTGCCCGGGTAACCGCGCAGACGGCTCCGAGAAAGACACACTGCGCAACTGCAAGCCCGTAGAAGAAGGAGGCACCGGCGAGTTCGTGGTGAATGCGGCAATCGAAGGCTACGCCCGCCAGATTGCCGCCGCCGCAGAGGACCTCGAGCGTGACCAGAGTGAGTTCGACCTGGTGGGTCTGGGCACAATTCGCTCGCGCTCGGTGCGCCCGCCACGCGTGGCTGAGTCGCCGCTCGCCTTCGAGTGCCAGACGACAGAGGTCATCCGAACCAACCCGGGCCGGCCGGCCGGCGGCAACGTCGTCTTGGGGCGCGTGGTCAACGTCTTTATCCGGGACGACCTGGTCAGCGACCGGATGCACGTCGACTCCGACGGGCTCCGCGCGATCGGGCGGATGGGGGGCTTCGGCTACACGACGACCCGGGATCGGTTCGAGATTCCGCCGGGACGAGAGGCTCTCGATCGCGAGAATCCGTTTCCATCCGAAGATTCGGATGAATAGCCGCGTCCGAGCGGCGCTGATCGTGGCCGGCGTGACCGCGACCTTGGCGGCATCGGCAGCCTCGGCCGGGACTCTTCACTGGCGAGAGCTCGACGTGCGGGCGCTCCTCGGCGAGGAGGGGCGCCTTCACGTCAGCGAACGCCACGAGATGGTGTTTTCGGGCGGAGGGGGCGGCGGCAGCTGGTAGGGCCTCGTTGTTAAGCCTGGCGTTACGGTCATCTGGTAGGCTCGCCGCTCCGTATCCACAGACATCCGGGCCGGCGTAGGGCCGAGTTCTCCAGCACGGGCCGCGCCGCTCGGATCATCGACTCCCCACGGCATCCGAACCATGCCCACGAGCCACGACAGAGCCGCCCCAGCCCGGTCGCAGAGCGACCCCCGGAGAGCGATTGTCGCCGTCGCAGTGTGGTCGCTGGCTTCGATTCCGGCCCTCGCCGATCCCGTGGTCGTTCCGACTTTCGAGGGCCAGTTCGGCACGATTCCGGGAGCCGGCGACGATATCGCCGCCGCGAATTTCTGGGTCTTCGCGGCCGGCCTGACCGAGGTCCCCTACACACTCCGGATCTCGGACGAGTCCGGCGGCTCGACGGTCGTCGACACGGAGAGGGACACCCTGCATCAGTCTCAAGTCCCGATCGAGATCAACGAGCGGGCCGCGAGCTTCAGCGCGGTCGACAAAGGGACGCCCGCCGTGTCGCCGTGGCTCGACCCCGACGACAACCTGGCCGGGGTCTTCGCCTACGTCGAGGACGGAACGCTGTCCGGTACCGAAGGTGTGGTGGTCGCCCTCATCACGACAGCGGACGGAATCTCCCATGTCACGCTCGACAACATCCCGACCTTCCCCCTGTTCGACGAAGGGTTCAACAAGACTGCGATCGCCGCGGACGGCGATGGCATCATCACGGTCGCCTTCACCGAGTTCTCGACGCCCGCGCCGGGAGCTCCGAAGGTCCGCGGCCAGCGCTTCGACAAGTCCCTCACGGCGATCGGTGGCTTCTTCGACATCACCGACGACGTCCACACGGCTCCCGACGTCGCAATCCTCGACGCGAACGGCGACGCGCTGGTGGTGCCGACGATCGATGCCAGCAGCTTCCGGATCACCGGCAACATCATCGACACCACGGGGCCGACCCCCGTCGTCGGAGCCGAGTTCCCGATCAGCGGCGTGCCGGTCACAAAGCACGAACGACCGGCGGCCGCCGCCGACCTCGACACCGGTGTCTTCACGGTGACCTGGGAAGACGTGACCGCGGTCCTAG
>JBHHWO010000038.1:0-32723 GCA_046756565.1 Thermoanaerobaculia bacterium
CTATCGTCCCAATGTTCACGTGGGGCTTTGTTCGCTCGAACTTCTCCTTCGCCATGATCGAACCGACTCCTTCTAAGATTAAGAACCCCGATGTCAGGGGCGCACTCTTGTCCTCTTGCTCTCGAACCGAAAATCGCTGTCTGTAGATGGGTACCCGCAGCCCGCCCGCGTTCCTTATGGAGCCCACGACCGGATTTGAACCGGTGACCCCTTCCTTACCAAGGAAGTGCTCTACCTCTGAGCTACGTGGACCTGACCCCGAAAACGCCGCCGTCGTAAAACAATCCCCTACCGACCGCTCCAAAAAGGTCGGCTGAGTCGACCCCAGAGTATATGACCGGAATCGAGGTCTGTAAAGGGGTGTGGCGGCCTTTTTTCACCCGAGTTTCGTTACGGATCGTAACAGAGCTTCGCCAAGCGATCTGGCGCAATCGTGACTGCACCAGAAGCCCGGCGCAAGGAGGGCCGGGGCGAGTGACAACAAATGGTCGAGGAGCTCCTCAACCCCCGCCGAGCAAGGCATCGGCCTCGGTCCCAGAATCTCCATGCGGTGGCAGGCAGACGCCTTCGGTACGGAGACCCTCGACCAGCAACTCCACTACCCTCGCGTTTCCCCGGCGGTTCAGGTGCGGATCGGCTTCGCTCACCCGGAGCGCTGGATCCATCGGCCAAGGCACCTCGAATGCCGTAATGCCGAGACCCTCCTGGAGGACGACGAGAGCGTCCGAATCAAGCTCGAGAGTCGAATAATCGAAGACGTTGACCAGGTCCACCCGGGCCGCCTGGGCCCAATCCGCCATCTTTCGCAGAGCATCCCGGTAGCCCTCCTCCCCCACCATGTGCCGGTACTCGGGAGGAATCCGGTCCATGTCGACTTCGGTCACGAACGTGGCCAGTTCATTGGGCGCGAAGGTGAACCAGCGCTTCGAGCCCGTGGCCCGCTTGACCGCATCCCAGAGCCGCGACGGCCCCGGCTTTCGATCCTGGAGCAGGAAGTGAGGCAAGCCCATGTCGTTGGCAACGAAGAGGACGATCACGCAGTCGGGCTCGAAGTCCGCGCCGTAGGCCTCGAGCCAGGCGGCCTCCTGGTAGGCACTGTAGCCCGGGATGCCGGCGTTGACGACCTCGACGCGGTCTTCCGATACCGGCTTCAGGGCGTCCTGGAGTTGTGAGGCGACGGTATCCGCGTGGGATATGCCCCAGCCGAAGCCATGCGAGTCGGAGAGCGCGAGAATCCGATAGGTGCCCTCGGGCTTGGGACTTGCGAGCTCGGAGCTCGAGCGCACGCCACGTGAGCTCACGGTGACCCGAGCGCCCTCGAAGCAGGTGTCCGAGTTCGGGCGAAGCTCGTAGATCAGATCCGGATGCGCGCTCGGATCGACGATGTGGCGCAAGAGCGCTTGCGGGGCGGGTGCTCGGCAATCCTCTGACGGTGTTGGAGCCTCGAGCCCGGCCGCGAGCTTGGCCAGGACGTCCATCTCACCGGGCGGCTCGCTCACCAGACGCAGGCCGATCTCGGCAGCGCCGAAACCGACCGCCAGACTTCCCACGATCGCCGCAAGGCGAAACCTGCGATCGGCCCGCTTACCTCCCATGGGGCGCAAGGATACCGCCCGCGGGACCTCCCTCCCGCTCAATAGAAAGACCTCTTATCCTAGGGACAGGTCGCGAACGCCGAAGTATCCGTGATCGCCTGGGCGACTTGTCCCAACTCGTTCTCGTACACCCGACTCGAGCCGGTGGCCGTGTCGGTCACGGTCAGGTCGTAGGTGATGTCGTTTCGTGTCGACGCCTGCAAGAACACCCAGAAGTGGTCG
The DNA here is from genome assembly GCA_046756565.1 of Thermoanaerobaculia bacterium. Taxonomy (GTDB): domain Bacteria; phylum Acidobacteriota; class Thermoanaerobaculia; order Multivoradales; family JAHEKO01; genus CALZIK01. The sequence goes on from JBHHWO010000038.1 coordinate 1,818, forward strand.
TTGTTCGAGCAGGCGTTCAGAAGCTGGACGACGAGATCGGTGCTGTTGGGGTTGATGAAGTAGAAGCTACCGGTGTCGAAGCTGCTGCTCGACAGCATGCCGGATCCGGAGTCCGAGCTCGAGCTTCTCCAGTCGACCTCGACCTTGAAGCGCTCGTCGTCGAGCAAGCAGAGGGTTTCGGGACCGGCCTGGCACGGCATCCGGTTGCGCGAAGCGCACTCGACCTTGGCGAAGTCCATCCTCTTCCGGGTCGTGAACGTCCCTTCGATGATCACCGCCAGGTCGTCGTCCGGCAGATCGTCGAGCGGAAACTCGATCTCGAGATTGCCGTCGCGGTCGGTCTTGCCACTCTTGGTGGGCAGCGAGACCACCGTGTCGCCGATGTCGTCGAGCGGCACGATCTCGCCTTCGAGCCTCAACTTGACCCCCTTTCGGGCCTGGCCTTCGTTGCGGACCCTGGCCGTGCACCGGATCGAGTTTTCCGAGCCGTCCTGGGTCGAGAAGCCCTGGGTGAAGAAGGCCAGGTTGACGTCCGGGAAAAGTCTCGCCTTGACGGAACAGTCGAGGGTCGTCGTCTGGGACCCGTTGAAGGACCGAAACAACGGCTCTTCTGCCCACAGTCTCGCCGCTCCCGCCAGAGCCAAGACAGTCGAAATCGTGACGGCCCCGAATACTCGCTTCTTGATCATAGATCTGCCTCCCGACATCGCGCAGGATGATTAGGGATCATATTGACAGGTCGACTCGGCGCGCCACAGCCTCCTCACAAGCCGAGCATACCGGCAGAACCCGGTCGACCCACACGGCTCGACCGGCCGTCAGTCTAGGGACAGGTTGCGAACGCACTGGTGTCGGTGATCGCCTGAGCGGGCTGCCCCAGCTCATTCGAATAGACCCGGCTGGAGCCGGTCACGGTGTCGGTTACCGTCATGTCGTATTCGACGCTGGTAGTCGCACTGGTAAAGACCCAGAAGTGATCGTTGTTCGAGCAGGCATTGAGCAGCTGCACGAGCAGATCTTGATTATTGGGATTGATGAAGTAGAAGCCGCCCTGGACGTTGCTCGAAGACAGCACCATCCCCTCGCCGGAGCCAAGAGAGGGGCTTTCCCAATCCACTTCGACCTTGAAGCGGTTGTCTCGGAGGCAGAGCGTCGTGTTGTCCGGCTGGCAAGGCGGCACGCCGGAGGCGCCGCAGGCAAAGTACGCCTGGTTCAGCCTCTTCGCGCCAGCAACGTTGGCGTTGACGTTGACTCCGGCGGCGTTCGACGGCAGGAAGAAGAAGGCCTGGTAATAGCCGTTCTTCTTTGTCTTTCCCGAGTTGTTCAAGATCCCGACGGTATTGCCGGCGTCGTTGACGACCTGGCCCGTGAACCTGACCTTGACCCCTTTCTGGCCGTTGTTCGACTCGCTCGAGTCCGAGTTCTTCACTCCAAGCGTGCAGAAGAAGTTTTGCTCATCGAAGCCGTCCGGGAGCAACAGGTCCAGTTCCAGAAAGTCGTCATTGAAGTTACGACCCTTGACCGGATCGTCGCAGCTCGCGGTGACGCCGGCCATCACACCGCTGGCGCCGTCCGCGGTCGCGACGCCGCAAGCGATTAGAGCCATGACCCCGAGAATTGACAGTATCCGTTGCTTGCGATTCCAGCGCATGAGCAAACCCCCGATCCGTGCTCGGAAGGATAATTGCGGACTATATTCAGCCGAGTCGCGGCACGCAAGGCTCCGCTGACAGAAACGGCGATCACCTTACGGGGCCAGATTCCGTCGTAATGGAGCGGGAGACGGGAATCGAACCCGCGACCAACGGCTTGGAAGGCCGAGACTCTGCCACTGAGTTACTCCCGCTCGTGGGAGCCTTGCGGCCGCGAAGCGGCCGGCGGGTGGCGTCGTGAGCCTCGCAGACTGAGCCAAAAACTGCAAGCCGCACCCCTGCCGCTTAACAGGATCAGGTGTTGAATTTCCATAGGGATCGGCAGCCTTTTCGTCCGAGGATTCGACTGGACGACTTCGCGCCCAGAACCATGACCACCGTGCCGAACACGAACCCGCCGGCGGAGCCGCAGATTTTGCTGATCACGGCCGATCAGGTGATGAGAGCCCTGGCCGTATCGGCGCTCCGGAGTTCCGGGTTTCGGGTGCGCACGGTCTCGATGGCGAATGAAGCTCTCCACGAGGCCTCGAACGCCCGTCCCGACGTCGTGCTCCTCGATCTGCTGGTCGACGACGCGGACGCGTTGAGCTTTCGACAGTCGCTCCGGGCTCTGCCCCGATGTCAATCGACGCCGGTCTTCGTCATGTCGGATCTGTTCGATCCGGGGCTGATAGCCACGGTCTACAGTGATTCGTTCTCCGAGTTTCTACCCAAGCCCATCAACTGGATGGTGCTGCCCCACCGTCTGCGCCAGGCGGTCGTCGTGGGCCGTTCGGTGGCGGAGCTCAGCCAGTATCAGGAGTTTCTCGAGCAGGCCAAGGACGCGGCGCGGTCGGCCAGCACCCAGGCGCTCAAGCTCCGTAACTTCGACGAGCTGACCGGCCTTCCGAACCGGTCGACCTTCACCGAGATCGTCGCGCTCGCGGTCAGCCAGATACGCGATCGCCAGGGAGAGATCGCCGTCCTGTTCATCGACATCGACGGCTTCAAGCACCTCAATGGCTCGCTCGGCAGAGAGAGCGGAGACGCCCTGCTGCGGGCGATCGCCGGGCGCCTTCGAACGATCCTCGAGCAGAGGCTGTCTTCCGGCGAGGACTCGAGCAGTGGCCTGAGAGGCTCTCTCGCTCGAATTCACGCGGACGAGTTCGCCATCCTGTTGGACCGGATGGGCGAGGGCGAGGAGGTGGAGCGCATCGCCGAAGAGGTCCTGTCCGCGGTGATGGCGCCCTACAACGTCACCGGCCGGGACGTCTTCGTCTCGGCGAGCCTGGGAATTGCTGTGGCGTCCGGAAACGAGGGCGAATCCGTTCTTCAGTGCGCCGAGACGGCGATGCGACACGCTAAGCGGTCGGGCGGGAAGTCGATTTGCGTCTATACCGACTCGATGAAGGACGAAGTCGTCGAGCGCCTCGAACTGCAGGAGCGGCTTCGCAGAGCGATTCAGAACGACGAGTTCCGCCTGCACTACCAGCCGCTCGTCGAGAGCCATAGCGGCCGGATCGCGGGAGTCGAGGGGCTCCTGCGCTGGACCGATCCGGAGCGCGGTCCGATCTCGCCGACGGTGTTCGTACCGATCGCGGAGGAGGCCGGTCTAGTAGTCTCGCTGGGCGATTGGGTCCTGAAAGAGGCCTTGAGCCAACTCGCCAAGTGGACGGACAAGGGCTTGCCGCCGATTCGGATGGCCGTCAACATCGCGCGTGCGCAGCTTGAAGACGCGAACTTCGTCGAGAAAGTCCAAGCGGTCGTCCAGAAGTCCGGAATCCGCCCCGAGCGTCTCGAGCTCGAGCTCAGCGAGCGGGGAGTCTTCCGGGACGATCCCGTTACCCTCGAGAAGCTCCGCCGCCTCCAAAAGCTCGGCGTGACGCTAGCCATCGACGACTTCGGCACAGGCCAGACCACACTTGCTTATCTGCAGAATTTTCCGCTGAGCGTTCTCAAGATCGACCGCTCGTTCGTGACGCGCCTCGAGGACGACCCTGCGACCGAGGCCATCATCCGCGCGATGGTCGCGATGTCACACGAGCTCGACCTGCGCGTCGTCGGCGAAGGGGTCGAGACCGACCGTCAGGCGGCCATGCTGTGCCGGCTTCACTGCGACGAGCTCCAGGGCTTTCTCTTCCACAAGCCTCTTCCGCCTGACGAGATCGAGACGCAACTGAAGGCGCAGACTCAGGAGCCCGTGAGTCTCGAAAGACAAGCGCAAGTGCGGAAAGTCACTCGTTCGATGACCACCGGTCACGAGGATGTGCCCTTCCCGCAGGTCGAAGCCCTCGGGATCGAAGCATCGCATGACGATCTCTTCCGACTCGCCCATCTCGACTTTCTCACCGACCTCTCGAACCGCTATTCGTTCGAGCGGACCCTGGAGTCAACCCTGGCCCGGGCTCAGCGGTTCGGGCACAAGGTCGCCCTCGTGCTGTTCGATCTGGATCAGTTCAAGGAGATCAACGACACCTACGGGCACTCCACGGGCGACGAGCTTCTGGCTACCCTGGCCAGGCGCATGAAGCGCACGATTCGACAGGTCGATTCCCTGGCCCGGCTCGGTGGCGACGAGTTCGCTCTGATCCACAGCGAGTTTCAGTCACTCGACGGAGTAGCCACCCTCGCGCAGCGACTCGGTGAGCTGCTCGCGCAGCCGGTCCGACTCGGCGCCCGCGAGGTCAGCGTCACGGCCAGCGCCGGGATCGCGGTGTATCCGCCGGGCGATCCGAACCCCCAGACCTTCTACCGACAGGCTGACCTGGCGCTCTACAAGGCCAAGGAAGAGGGCGGCGCGTGCTTCCACTTTCACGCCCGCGAGATGGACCGGCAGGTGCAGTTGAAGCTGCAGCTCGCCAAGGACCTGCGGCGAGCCATCGAGCGCGGCGAGCTGCATCTCGTCTTTCAGCCGCAGTTCTCGCTCGCGTCCCACTCGATCGTCGCCGTCGAAGCCCTGGTCCGATGGCAACATCCAAAGCGGGGTCTGATTCCACCGGGGACGTTCATCCCGGTTGCCGAGGACACCGGCGAGATCCTCGTGATCGGCGAATGGATCCTGCGGCAGGCCTGCGCACAGGCCAAGGCCTGGCAGACGATGCTCGGAGCCAAGATCCCGGTGTCAGTGAACCTTTCGTACATCCAGTTCCGCCGCCAGGACTTCCCGCGACAGGTCGAGCGGATTCTCACGGACACCGGGCTGGAGCCCGAGTATCTCGAGCTCGAGCTGAATCAGCGCGTCCTGTTGCGGCTCGAAAACGACCTCGAGAAGCTGACCCGCGAGCTCAGCGCGGTGGGCGTGGCCTTGACGGTGGATGACTTCGGTAGCAGCCCGTTCTCGATCGAGGACCTGTCCCATCTACCGTTCAGCAAGCTCAAGGTAGATGGTCGCCTCATTCACGCTTCGACCGACGGAGAGACCTGCCCGCCCCTGGTTCGGGCGGTCATCGCACTCGGCAAGAAGTTGAACCTGGGAATCGTCGCCGAGGCCCTGGAGACGCAAGGCCAGCTCGCCGTGCTCAAGGAAGAGGGCTGCGACTTCGGCCAGGGCAACTACTTCACGAAGCCACTGACGGCCTCGGCGCTCGGAACCCACCTGGCGCTCGTCGGAATGCCGGCGCCCGGCTCCGGGGACACCGACGTGCTGACCTTCCCAGGAAAGCAGAAGCCACGGCAAGGCTGAGGTAAGAGCCACCGAGCGGCCGCAGTTTCACGCGCCACCTCGCCTTCCTGAGCACCGCGATCGCCGACTTCGCGCGCAACGGGGGCATGAAGAAGCTGCTCGAGAAATACGAGCCGGCGCCGGGCACTTTCGCGCGCATTCGGACGCCGTACAGCGTGGACTCCGGAGCACGCCGAAGCGAGGCGGCCTCGCCTCCAAAGGGAACGGTCCGGTCTGGTACGCTGCGCCGGTCTCGATGGGCAATCTTGGCGACGATCGCGAGGCTTGGGATCGAGGACGGATCGAGGCTCATCAAGAGGAAGGCCTCGCCCGCCTGTTTAGTGAGCTGCGGTCGAACGAGTTCTATCTAGGGAGGTTGGAGAGCTCCGGAGCGAGCCGGCGGAGCCCGCGGCTGGTCGATCTCGGCGGCGTGCCGTTTACGACCAAGCCGGAGCTGGTGGACGCGCAGCACCGACGGCCGCCCTACGGCCCGCTACCCACCTATCCGCTATCCAGATACCGCTATGCCCACCGCACCTCGGGAACCAGCGGACAGCCTCTATGGTGGCTCGACACCGAGGAGGACTGGGAAACCTGGATCCGGTGTTGGGGCCTGGTCTACGGCGGGGCCGGCGTCAGCCCGGAGGACAGGGTGTTCCTGGCCTTCTCCTTCGGTCCCTACATCAGCCACTGGACGGCCTATGCCGGCGCGTCGCGGCTGGGTGCTCTCAGCTTCACCGGCGGCGGAATGACCTCTCTCCAGAGGCTGGAAGCAATCGGCCGGAGCGACAGCACCGTGTTGGTATCGACTCCGACCTACGCCCTCTATCTGGCTCAGGTAGCGAGCGAGAACGGGATCGACCTCGCAGCATCCTCGGTGCGGGTGACCATCCATGCAGGTGAGCCCGGCGCCAGCGTGCCCAACGTGAGACGGCGCATCGAGGAGGCCTGGGGAGCCGCTTGCTACGATCACGCCGGAGCTACCGAGGTCGGCGCCTGGGCCTTCGCCTGCGGCAACCGGGAGGCGATCCACCTGAACGAGCTCGAGTTCGTTTTCGAGGTCGTGGACCCGGCCACCGGCGATCCGGTAGCCAACGGCGCGCGCGGCGAGCTGGTGATCACCACCCTCGGCCGTATGGGAATGCCGGTCATCCGCTACCGCACCGGCGATCTCGTCGAGCGGACTTCCGAACGGTGCCCGTGCGGCTCGTCGATGGCGCTGATCCGAGGCGGCGTTCTCGGCCGAGCCGACGACATGCTTATCGTCAGGGGCGTCAATCTCTTTCCGAGCGCCCTCGATGACCTGATCCGAGGCGTCGACGGAGTCGAGGAGTACGAGGTCGAGATCCATCGGCGGGGCGGTCTCGACGAGCTCGTGCTGAAGGCCGAGCCGTCGCCCGGCGCGAGCTTCGAGTCCGTGGCCCGGACGCTCGATGAGGCATTCCGCTCACGGCTCAACCTTCGCCTCGAAATCCGCGAGGCTCCAGCGGGAAGCCTGCCGCGTTACGAGCTCAAGGCGCGGCGCTATAAGAGAATCACCGATCGGCGAGAGTAGCCGCTGGCACCCCTGCGGCCGGCCTGCGGCCAGCGAGATCCGGAGGGGTCGAGTTCGAGCGTCGGGTGTTTCTGTCGACAGAGAATCTTGACAAGTAGATTGCGGCGATAGTACCTTTGCTGCGGTTTTGAACGGCTGTTCCAGAAACGGGAATCGGCGAGTCGCCGCGGGGCCCGAGGTAAGGCAGTGGAAACTCACCTGATTCTCGCCTCGTCGGCGGTGCTCGTAGCCGCAGTGGCCGTCTTCCCGGGCAGCTTGGGAGTCGTCATGTTCACCCACAAGCTCCTGGCTCGTCCGGCCGGTGCGTTTCTCTTCAATGTCCTGGCGCCGTTTCTCTGGCTGGCGAGCCTGGCACTCCTGCTGGCTTCGGGCTGGGCCGCCGTCAGGACCCAGAGCCCGATCGGGAGCGTAGTGGTTGCCGGCATTCTGGTCGCCGGTACCACGCTCTTTGGCTTCCTCATGCACATGCGCTTCATGTTCAAGCCGGTTCGGGAGCCAAGGTACCTGACGCCGGACGAGGCTCTCGAGCGCTTCGGTTCCGACGAGGAGGTGGTAGGCGTGATCGACTCCCGGGAGCGACCGTTCGCCTACATCGCTCGCCTGGCGAGACGCCCTCATGTCGTCTATCAGGCCGAAGGCGAAGCGCCGTTCATCATGACCCACTGCATTCTCAGCCACAGCTCCATGGCCTACGAGCTCGACGAGCAGTTCTCGGCCTCGCGTATCTACGTCAGCTCGGTCCTCGCCAACAACCTGGTCTTCTACGACAAGACCAACAACTGCACCGTGCTGCAGATCAAGGACCGCGCGCGAGACGGGAGGTACGAGCTGACGACCCTTCCCACGCTTCACTGCAGCCTGGCGAGCTGGAGGAGATTCTATCCGGAATCCGAGGTGTGGTACCGACCCCGGGAGTGGCGCGACACGTTCTACTTGAAGCTCCTTGCTCGCGCTTCGGTGATCGATCAGGCGAGCCCGGATCTCGTCTATCCGCTGGAGCGCGATCCCGACGAGCGCCTGCCGCTCAAGGCCTACGTGCTGGGTGTGAACCTGGGCGGCGAATGCAAGGCCTTTCCGATCGAGGTCTTTGCCGATACTCCAGCGGTCGAGGATACCGTCGGCGGCGAGCCAATCGTGTTCCTCGCGTCGGAGGGCGGGGATCTCATCCACCTCTTCTCGAGCCGTCTCGAGTCCGGGCGCGTTCTGCACTGGCAGTCAACCGGCCCGGAGCGTTTCGAGGATCTGGAAACCCGGTCCACCTGGACCTGCACCGGCACCTGTGTCGCCGGTGAGCTCGAAGGCCGGCGGCTCGAATCGGTGCCCCACTACAACAAGATCTTCTGGTGCGTCTGGGCAGACTACTTCCCAGCCACCACGGTCTACTCCGCGGCCGAGCAAACTCGGCCGCCACGGGAACCGTAGGTATCCGAAGGTAACCGGATGTCGCAGGGGAGAGCCCAACAAGCGGTGACGTCGATCGAGAGCCTCGGCACACCCCTGGCGTTCAAGGTCCGCACCGCCGGCCTGCCGGCCGGCAGAGATGAGGCCCGGAACATCCGGATCCGCTCGGAGGTGCGCGCTCTCGAAGGCATGCAGAAGGAGGCGCTGGTGTACGACGCCTCCAGCAAGACGGTCTGGCGCATGGTCAGCGACGAGGGCCCGTATCTCGAGGGCACGGACCTGGCGCCCTTCCCGCTGGGCTTCTATACCGCCGGCGTGGTCTTCTCGTACATGACCGAGATCCTCCGCCATGCAGCGACGCTCGGCGTCGAGGTCGCGTCGCTCGACCTCACCTCGGATCACTACTACACGATGCAGGGCTCGGCGCTGCGTGGCGACATGATCGGGGGAGCAATGCCGATCGAGGTGACGGTCGGGCTTCAGACGGACGCCGAGGAGCCCAAAGAGCTCCGCATTCTCGAGATGGCGCAAGCCAGCTCGCCGGCGGAGGCGTACATGAGAGACAGCCTCCGGAACACCTTCTCACTGGTGGCCAACGGGCGCGACCTCGAGCTCGATGATCTGCCGGAGCTTACCGCGGGCGATCGAGCTTCTCGCCCCGATTTCGACGGCGTCGAGCCCCTGGCCGGGGAGTGTGCGGACGACATCATCTCCAAGCTGGCGGCCGCCGAAGTGGTTCATGGGGTCGTGGGCGGCGCCGGCTCCAGCCTCCAAGCGGTCCAGAAGAGAATTCTCCACGTGCGCGGCGAGGCCAAGCTCATCAGTGACACGCTGAAAGAAATCGAAGTTCACCTCCTGCAGCCGATCGGCAGCAGCTTCCGGTTCCAGGGCGAAGACGGCGGCCGCCAACGGGCGCCCTCGGCGCCGGCCTACCTTTCGGCGGGGATCGGCTTCTGTTTCATGACCCAGCTAGGCCGCTACGCCCACATCACCAAGCGCTCTCTCACATCCTACGAGATCGTCCAGGAGAACGTCTTCCACTACGGCTCGACCGATGCGACCGGCGTCGGGCAAGCGACCGCCGAGCCGGTGGACACGCGCGTCTTTCTGGCGTTGGACGAGACCGACGAGGTGGCTCGAAAGATGGTGTCGATGGGAGAACGGACCTGCTTTCTCCACGCAGCGCTTCGCGGCAGTCATCCCACCCGCGTGCGAAGGACCTGAACCGTGAAGCGCCGACGACAGATTCCTGCCGTTTCACCGAACCACTGGAGGATCCACATGAAAATCACAACCTGCCGTCATCCGAAGCTCTTCCTTCTAACTCTCATCTGCGTGCTGCCTCTGGTCGTGTTGCCTGCCGGAGCCCCGGCCCAGGACGCCCCGGCGGACGACGAAGAAGCCGCCGAGAGCGCGGAAGAACCCGCCGTCTTCGAGAAGATGACGGTGACCGCGCAGAAACGCGAATCGACGGTCCTGGAGACGCCGCTGGCGGTGTCCGCGTTCGACCAGGCGGCGCTCGATCGCAACGGCATCATGAAGGCCGAGGACCTCACCCTGGTGACCCCGAACTTCAAGTTCGGCGATCTCAACCTCGGGTTCGGCGGCGCCCAGTTCACCATCCGCGGCATTTCGAACGATGCCATCACCAACGACGGGGACCCGTCGATCGCCGTCTACCAGGACGGCGTCTATCTGCCGAGAATCAGCAGTGGCAACGCGCTGCTCTACGATCTCGAGCGCGTCGAGGTGCTACGCGGCCCGCAGGGCACCCTCTGGGGCCGCAACACGACCTCGGGCGCCATCAGCGTCGTTCCCCGGCGCCCCACTCTCGAGCCCGAGAAGGGCTTCGAGCTGCGCGTGGGCAGCGACAGCTTCACCGAGCTCCGAGGGGTCGTCAACGGGCCGCTGGTCGAGGACAAGCTGGCTGGACGGTTCGCCGTCTTCTATGCCCAGAGAGACGGCCTGCGGAGCAACGGCCCGGCTTCGGACGGCGATGACCGCGACGAGTTCGCGGCGCGCGCCTCGTTGCTCTGGGACTCCGGCGACTCGGCGAAGGTGTCGTTCACGGCCGACTACTACGAACAGACACCCAACGGCACGGTGATGGCGTCGATTCCGTTCACCAGGCCCGAGGACCCGACGCCCTTCCAGTATCCGTTCACTGCGGACCCCCAGAGCTTTCCGCTGAACACGGCGGCGTCGACCGACAACAACGACTGGGGCCTCAAGCTCGAAGCCGAATGGGATCTGGGCAGCACGACCCTGACAACGCTCCTCGGCTATCGCGGCAATCAACGCGCCGGCACGGTGGACCGCGATGGCACCGACCAGGTGCCCAGGGCCGAGGATCTCTGCCGCTTCAGCGGCCCGTTCAGGGCCGGCTGTATCGCCATGGCCACCCCGACGGTCGGGAATTTCGCCGTCACCGAGGTCGACTCGGTATCGACCTCGGTCGAGCTGCGGTTGGCCTCCTCGGACGACGGACCCGTCAACTGGATCACCGGCGCCTACTACTTCGAGGAGGAGCAGGACACGGAGTTCGACGCCTTTCTCGAGGGCCTGTCGGGAACCGGGTTCATCGCGCCCCTCCTCGGAGCGCCGCCCCCCCTGATGGCGGGTCGGCCGGCCGTGCGGATCAACCGCTTCGACAACCAGGCCCAGGAATCCACGGCGCTGTTCGGCCAGGCGACCTTCGCCTTCGGGTCGAACGACCAGTTCAACTTCACCGCCGGAGCCCGCTATACCGAGGACGAAAAGGACGACGGCGATGGCTCGTATGTCGGTTTCACGCTGGATCCGCTGACCGCGCCCGCAAGGCTCGACACCGGTCCGACCAGCGTCAGACCCGGTGTGGCGCCGATTTGCACCGGTAGCGGGGTCACCATCTACCGCTGTCAGCTGCGCCAGCAGGCCGGGAGCTGGGACAAGACCACCTGGAAGGTGGGTCTGGACTGGAGCCCCAACGATGACTGGCTGTGGTACGCGTCGGCAAGAACCGGCTATCGAGCAGGCGGGTTCAACGACGCCAACATCTACGATCCGGAAGAGCTCCTGGCCTACGAGCTGGGCGGCAAAGGAATCTCGGCGAGCCGGAAAGTGCTCACCGACTTCGCGCTTTTCTACTATGACTTCTCCGACCAGCAGGTCAGTCAGGTTGTCAACGCCCAGATCATCACCCGCAATGCCGGAAAATCCACTCTCCAGGGCGCGGAGCTGGTGACCAACTGGCTCCCCAACAACCACACTCGGCTGGATCTGACCGTGGCCTACCTGGACGCCTCCTACGATGTTTTCAGAGACGTCGATGATCCCCAATCTCCGGGTCAGCAACCCGAAGATCTGTCGGGCAACAAGCTACCCAAGGCACCCGAATGGTCGGTCAACATCGGCCTGGACGCCTACGTCTGGTACCTCGAGAATGGCGGCAGCTTCACGCCGCGCATCAACTTCCACTGGGAGGACGACTACTTCCTACTGCCGTTCAACAATGTCCAGAACCTGCAGGACAGCTACACCCGGACGGACCTGCACCTCACCTACCAGAGTCCGGGCAACTGGGCCCTCGAGGCGTGGGTGGACAACCTCGAGGACGACGACGTCCTGGGAGCCCAGTTCACGACACCCAACAACCTGCTGACGCCGCCCCAGCTGGTCGGTTTGCCGCCGGGGCCGGGCCGCGAGGAGTTGCTGTTGGGCAGCTACCTGCCGCCGAGGACTTTCGGTCTTTCGCTGGTCACGAGCTTCTAGCTTCGATCCCTGGATGGGGAGCCGCGTCCGCGAAGGGTAGCGAGAGGCATGACTGATAGAGCATCGGCACGCGAATCGGTAAGGGCGCTTCTCGAGGGTGAGATCTCGCGTCGCACTTTCCTGTCGCGGGTGGCTGCGAGCGGTGTCGCGGCATCCTCGGCGGCCTCTATCCTGAGCAGCGTCATGCCCGCCAAGGCCTCGAGCGGGCCGGAGAAAGCGCGACGGCTGCACAACCTGACCGGCGGTGAGCTCATGGCCGAGTTTCTGCGCGATTGGGACGTCTCCTATGTTTTCGGCCTGGGGGGCTCCGAGGAAGTCGGTTTTCTGGATGCGTTGGTGGACCGCACCGATCTCCACTACGTCTTCGCCATTCACGAGAGCGCGGTCGTCGCCATGGCCGACGGCTATGCCCGCAGCCAGGCCAGACCGGCGTTCGCCAATATTCACTCGGTGGCGGGAACCGCGAATGCCCTCGGCGCCATGGTCAACGCCTTCAGGGATCGCATTCCGCTGGTCGTCACCGTCGGCCGGCAGAGCACCACCATCCGGAGCAGGAACGCATTCCTCGAGGCTCCCGATCTGCACGGCCTGCCCAGCGACTACGCCCGCTGGACCTGGGATCTGCTGCGCGCCGACAAGATCACCGAAGTCCTGAGGCGCGCGTTCCTGGTCGCGCAGGTGCCGCCCGGTGGACCCACCTTTCTGACCATTTCCAAGGACCTGGTCGAGGAGCAGGTGGCGGAGGCAGACATCCTGCCGCCGTCGAGGTCTCGGGTCGAGATCGAGTGGCGGCCCGATCCCGACGTCGTCGAGAAGCTGGTGACCCTACTGCTGCGCTCGGAAGCGCCGTTACTGGTCGCGGGACGCGAGCTGAGCCTCCACGGCGGCGCGCGCGAGCTCGTCGCGATCGCGGAGCTTCTGGGTGCACCGGTCATGGGCGACGTTCCGGCGAGTCACGCCCCGGTCAGTCTGCCAACGACCCATTCGCACTACGGCGGGCTGTTCAGCCTCGAGAAAGGCTTTCCTGGGAGCTTTGATCTGTACTGGTCGGTGGGCGGGACCATGTTCACTCTCTTCAACCCTCCTGAGCGACCGCTGGTGGACAGCAAGACCATCACTATTCACAGCAGCATCGACGCCGCCCAGGTCGGTCGCAACTATCCCGTCGATCTCGCGGTTACCGGTCACGCCGGAGCGGTTCTGCGGAGCGTTCTGGAAGAGCTGCGACGGCGGGATCCTCCGCGCGCCCGGATCGATGCCCGCCGCGGGGCGCTCGTCACTCACCACCGGGAGCGACGTCACCGGCTCGACGCCGAGGCCGACAGGGTCTGGAATCAGTCCCCGATTGCACCCGAACGCCTCGCCTCTGAGCTCAACCGGCGCCTCGACCCAGACGGTGTGGTGGTGAGCGAGTTGGCCACCTCGGACTTCGTTCTCTGGGGCTATCTCGACTTCAACGCGCCCGACGGCGCCGGTCCGGGGCGTCTGCACGTTACCTCCGCGGGAGGAGTCCTGGGTTGGGGCATCGGAGCCGCGATCGGGACCAAAATCGGGTATCCGGATCGCCAGGTCGCCCTGCTCCTGGGCGACGGGAGCTTCCAGTTCGGCGTACAGGCGCTGTGGAGCGCCGCTCGCTATGAAGTACCGATCGCCATCTTCATTTTCAACAACCGGGGCTATCAGGCCAACCGGCTCGCGCTTCACAAGTACGGCGGCCGCGCGGCCGAGACCGGCAAGTACCTCGGCAGCTACCTTGGCTCGCCCGAGATCGACAACGTCGGAATCGCCCGCGGGTACGGCATCGACGGCGAGCGGGTCACGGAGCCCGATGCGCTGGGACCGGCGATCGATCGATGCTTCGATGCGGTGGCCGCCGGCTTGCCCTGGGTTCTCGACGTCGGCATCCAGGATCGCTTTGCGGGAGCGGGCTCGACCTGGCACGCGTCGTTCTCGGTCGGGCGTGGGCAACGACGGCAGTCTTGATGTGGAGAGCCTGGAGCCCGGCGCCGAATCGACTCTCGCCCCCGGCGGGTCCGCGCAAGCCCGGAGCGGCGGCCCTGGCGGCCCTCGTGGGCGTCTTCCTTCTGCGTGGTTCGGCGGGCTCGGAGGTGCCCGCGGCGGCCGACTGCCGGCGATTGCTGGCCTCGACTGACGCCACCACCTCGATACTGACCGCCGAACTCATCCCGCGGTCCGGCGACCTGCCCGAGCACTGCCGCCTCGAAGGATGGATCCCGCCGGCGATCGGCTTCGAGGTGAGGTTACCGACCGAGTGGAACGGGAGCTTCTTCATGGCGGGTAACGGCGGCTACCTCGGAGCCTACTTCGATCAATCGCTCGGCCTCGCGCGCGGCTATGCGACCGCCTCGACGGACACCGGCCACCGCGGTCCCTCTCCGACCTTCGCTCACGACAACCGACCGGCGGAGATCGACTTCGGGTTTCGCGCGGTTCACCTCACCGCTCTCGCGGCGAAGAGACTGATCGAGAAGCGCTACGGGGCGTCCCCGGAACGCTCGTACTTCAGGGGTTGCTCGACGGGCGGCCGCCAGGGGCTGATGGAAGCCCAGAGGTTCCCGGAGGACTTCGATGGCCTGAGCATCGGAGCGCCGATCTACGATTACACGCTCAAGCAGCTCTACAACGCTTCCTGGGTGGCCCAGACCCTCTACGGTGATGATCGCGCGGGCTACGTGCCCCGCCGGAAGTTGGAGGCGCTGGGCACCGCGGTCTATTCGCGCTGCGACGCGATCGACGGGTTGCGGGACGGTCTGATCGACGATCCGCGCCGATGCGACTTCGAGCCTGCCCGCGACCTCGAGCGCTGCGCGGAAGCCGAGGACCGCAACGACTGCTTCAGCGTCTCTCAGATCACCGCCATCGAGAAGATCTACAACGGACCCGGAAAGACCCTGTACCCCGGGCACGTCAAAGGCGGGGAGTGGATGACGCCGTCGGCCACCGAGGTCGGTTCGGGCCTCACCGGCGGCTGGGACGTCTACTTCACGGGCAGGCTGGGGTCCTCGACAGCGGGCGATGCCGTGGACGGGGATGCCTACGGCGGCAGCGGCTTCGAGGCCGTGCAACTGAGAAACGCACGCAGTTTCTTCAAGTATCTCGCCTTCAAAAGGGATCGGCCGGAGTTCGAGGTGCTTTCGGATCTCGATTTCGCCGCTCCTCCGGATACCCGCTACATGGCCGGGATCATGAACGCCGACGACAGCGATCTGAGCGCACTCCACGAGCGCGGCGGCAAGTTGCTCCTTTGGCACGGCTGGGCCGACGTCGGTCTCAATCCGCTGCGGACGATCGCGTACTTCGACCGGGTACGGCGGCGGCTGGGAGCCCGGCGCGCCGATCAGACCCTTCGCCTGTTCATGGTGCCGGGGATGTACCACTGCAGCGGAGGTCCCGGCCCCGATCGGTTCGACGATCTGGGGGCGCTCGAGAAGTGGGTAGAGTCGGGCGTGGCTCCCGAGCGGATCATTGCCAGGAACACCCGTAGTGGCGGCTACGCGGCGGGCCGCGGTCCGGGAGGAATGGCGGAGGCCACTCAGAATTCAGAGACGGTCCGATCGCGGCCGTTGTGCGCATATCCCGGCGCGGCCGTTTATCGGGGAGCGGGGAGCATCGACGAAGCCGAGAGCTTCGATTGCCGGGTGAGGCCAATCCCGCCGGGCTCGACGAGGCCGGGGGCTTCGGAGTGAAGTCCGAATCCAATGTTCACCGCAGTTTTTCTTGATGCGCGAGCAGGCATTGACGCCGGCAGGCAAGGAGGATTCGCCATGAGAGGCTCACACGAAACTGCCGCCGAGACCCAGTTGATCATCGGTGGCGAGTGGCGGCCCGCGACCAGCGGGCGCCGCTATGAGGTCCGCAATCCCGCCCGACCGTCGGAGCTCGTCGGCTCGGCGGCGGCGGGTAGCCGCGAGGATGCGCGGGCGGCGGTCGAGGCCGCTCATCTCGCCTTCCCGGAATGGGCCGCTCTCTCGTATCAGGAGCGCGCCGCCCATCTCGTCGGAGTGGCAGACGGCCTGGCAGCCGATTCCGAGGAAGTGGACGCCAGGGTCCGCCTCCTGACCCGCGAGCACGGTAAGGTCCTCAAGGAATCCCGGATGGAGGTGACGCGCCTGGGAGATCGCTTCCGCTACTGCGCCTCACTGGCGGACAGGCTGGCCGCGGACAAACGGCTGGCTGCGCCGCCCTTCGACACCCTCATCACTCGCCGATCACGGGGCGTGGCAGCTCTGATCACGCCCTGGAACTGGCCCCTTTCGATCCTCGGAGCCAAGCTCCCTCAGGCGCTGATCGCCGGCAATACTGTGGTCATAAAGCTGGCTCGCTCGGCGTCACTGGCTCCGGCACTGACCGTCCGCCACATCGCGGAGAGGCTGCCCCCAGGCGTCGTCAATCTGGTCACCGGCTCCGGGTCGGAGGTTGGCAACGAGCTCCTGACGCATCCCCTGGTGGCCAAGGTCAACTTCACCGGCGGCATCGAGACCGGCCGCCACGTGATGGCCACGGCCGCGCCGACCCTCAAGCACATCACCCTGGAGCTCGGAGGCAACGATCCGGCCCTGGTGCTGGATGACGCCGACCTGGGAGAGGAGGCCCTGCGCCGCATGGTGCTGGGGACGTTTCTCACCAGCGGGCAGGTCTGCATGGCGCTCAAGCGACTCTACGTTCACGAGTCGCGCTACGACGAGCTGCTCGAGGGATTCGCCCGCATCGTGGACGAGTACGTGGTCGGCGACGGGCTCGACCCGCAGGTGACCATGGGACCGCTCAACAACAGGGCGCAGCTCGAGGTGGTTCGAAAGTTTGTGGCCGAGGCGCGCGAGAAGGGTGCGACCGTGCGCGAACTGGGCCGAATTGCCGACGAAGGGACTTTCGAGGAGGGCTACTTCCACCGCCCGACGCTGGTAACCGACGCCGATCCGTCGTTGAAGGTCGTTCGGTGCGAGCAATTCGGTCCCGTCGTCCCGGTGATGCGATTCGCGAGCGACGACGAGGCGATCCGTATGGCCAACGAAACCGAATTCGGTCTTTGCTCGTCGGTTTGGTCTCGTGACCCGGAGCGCGCCGTCGGGGCAGCGCGGCAGCTCGACGCCGGCTACACCTACCTCAACGCTCACGGGCCGATGGCGCAGGACGGCCGGGCGCCTTTCGGCGGGGTCAAGCAGAGCGGCTTCGGCCGCAACCTGGGCTACGAGGGAGTGCTCGAGTTCATGGAGTACCAGAGCATCTCCTCACCTCCAGGCTGGCTTCTCCCCGGGGCCGGAGACTGATGGTGTCCCTGTCGAAACGTGGCTGTGACGGCTGAAGAGGACGGCGGCCGGACGCGGCGGGACGCGGAGTCCCGTGGCCGGCGCGGCTTGGCGATGGCAGTGGCGGCCGGGTTGCTGGCGCTCCTACTGCCGGGTCCCGAAACGCTGTCTCCGCAGGGACAGCGGCTGGCAGCCATTTTTGTCTTCGGAATTGTCCTGTGGGTCAGCGAGGCTCTGCCGGTGGGAGTCACCGCTCTTCTGGTCGTCGTTCTGCAACCGATCCTCGGCGTCCAGTCGCTTCATGCCGCGTTCGAGGGTTTCGCCAGCCCGGTCTTCTTCTTCGTGCTGGCGATGTTCTGCATCGCCGCAGCCATCACCGGCGCGCGCCTCGAACAACGGTTCGCCTACTGGCTTCTGGGCCGTGCGGGCACCGGTAGCCGGCGGGTGCTGGCCGCGTTGATGATCGGGACGGCGGCCACCTCGACGATCATCTCGGATGTTCCCGCTTGCGCGATCTTCATGACCATTGGGGCCGGCATTCTGGGCAGGACCGGGGTGCCGCGCGGCGACTCCGCGTTCGGCAAGGGAGTGATGGTAGGTATCCCGATCGCCGCCTTGATTGGAGGTGTTGCAACTCCGGCCGGGAGTTCGGTCAACATCCTGGGTATCCACTTCATCGAAGAGCATGGCGGCGTCCGAATCCCCTTCGTCGATTGGATGGCCCTGGGCGTTCCGATGGCGCTGCTACTGGTTCCGGCGGCGATCTGGGTGATCCTCCGGGCCTTCCCGCCAGAGCTCGAGTCGATCGGGCATCCGGAGGAGATCCGCCGGGAGCGACGTGAGCTGGGCCCGATGACCGTGCGGGAGAAGAAGACCATCGTTCTCCTAGTCACGATGATGGCGTTGTGGATTCTGGGGAGTTGGGTGCCGGCGCTCAGTACTGTGGTGGTGGCGCTGGTCGGCGCTGTGGTCCTGTTCCTGCCAGGCGTCGCCTTGCTGTCGTGGCGGCGGGCCGAACAGGTGATCGCGTGGGACACCTTGCTGATGATCGGTGGCGTGACGTCGATCGGTGCAGCCTCGGTCGAATCGGGACTCGCCGGCTGGCTGGTCCAGAGCTTCCTGGGTGGAATGCAGGACTGGAACCTGATCTGGATTCTCGCCGCGATCAGCGCCTTCACAGTCGTCATCCACCTGGCCCTTCCCATCGGACCGGTGGTCAACGCCGTGGTGATTCCGCCGATCGCGTTGCTGGCACTCGACGCGGGACAGGATCCGGCGCTCTACGCGCTGCCGGTGGCCTTCACTGCCTCCTGCGCCTTTCTGTTGCCGCTCGATCCGGTCGCTCTCTTGACCTACTCGAAGGGCTACTTCCGGATGCTCGACATGGCCAGGGTGGGCTCTGTCATCAGCGTGTTCTGGGTGATCTGGATGACCGCGCTGATGATCTGGTTGGGGCCGTTACTCGGGATCGGGTGAAGCCGGAGGTTCCCCTTTATGCCTGCGTCCGCCTGCTCGAGGCGGTGGCAGTGGTACTGCGGCCCCTTGGCGATGCTGTAGCGCTGGGTCAAGGCAGTAGATAGTCACGCTCTCCCAATCGTCACGGAAACAATGGTTCCAAGGCCAGTCTGTGGTCCTGCACAGGCCCTCGGCGCGTCCATATAGAGCTTCACTTGAGCCTGTGCCGTCAGTGCCGCGGGCCATTCGTTGCCAACATTGACGATTGTCACGTCCGCCTAAAATGGTGGAGGTGGATGGATTCGAACCACCGTAGGGCTTAGCCCGGCAGATTTACAGTCTGCTGCCTTTGACCGCTCGGCCACACCTCCTCGAATTGTCAAACCGGCGAGCCTCGCGCGCCGGTCGAGCTTGGAGCCGGCAGTCGGATTCGAACCGACGACCTGCTGATTACAAGTCAGCTGCTCTAGCCCCTGAGCTATGCCGGCGAAAACGCCGCCGCGGGGCGGGAGTCTAGCCGCTTGCACGCGGCCACGCAAGACAGGCTGCTACCGCCGCTGCCGGACCGCTTCGTAGAGAAGTGCCGCGGAAGCCGTGGACACGTTCAGGGACTCGACTCGCCCACGCATTGGCAGCGCCACCAGGCGGTCACAGAGCTTGCGGGTGCGAGAGCGAAGTCCCTTCTCCTCGCCGCCCAGGCAGATACAGACCTTGCCGGTCAGATCGACGTCCCACACCGATTCGCCTGCACCTTCGGCGCCGTAGATCCAGAAGCCGTCCTGCTTGAGAGCTTCGATCTCGCGTGCGGAGTTCGTGATCCGGTCGATCGCGAGGTGCTCGACCGCGCCCGCCGAGGTCTTGATTGTGGCGGCCGAAAGCGGCGCGCTGCCGCGATCGCGAATCAATACGCGCCCGACGCCCGCTCCCTCACAGACACGAAGAATCGCGCCGAGGTTCCGAGGGTCCTGAACATCTTCGAGGAGAACGACGAGATTCGGGTCGGAACCGGCATTCGCTCCGGCCGAACGCCGCAGCTCGGCGGCGAAACCGTTGTGGACGGCGCCGGAGGCCAGCTCATCGAGGCGCTCGGTCGGCAGGAAATCGACCTTGATCGAGTGCGTTGCTGCGAGAGACCCGATCTCGGCACCGCGCGCCTTCTGGATGCGTACCGATAGGAGTACGCGGCAGACGTCTTGGGGCCGGCTTCGGAGCGCCTCACGGACGGGGTGGAAGCCGTAAATCAGCACGCCGGTGAGAATAACGTGCCGGCGGCGACACGACAGGTTTCGACTCACCCTGCGTGGCGTCCGCCATCGGACGCAGGCTCCCCGCGCTGGGTCCGAGCACTGGGATTCTTCGCTGCGCTCAGAATGACAGCGTGGAGGTGCGCTCGGCTGCCTGCGCGCCAGAGACCGAACCTCGAGGCACCTCCCGCGCTGCCGGTCAATCAGATGTGCTCGAGGTGAGGCCTCGTAGCACTGCGGTAGAAGTGGACCTTCGAGCGTCGGCCACGGGGTCCCGACGCTACTTGACGTGCTCCGGTACATCGGAGCCTCCGCCACCAGCGTCCCGAGAGTCGTCGGCGAGCGGAGCGATTCGAGGTCGGAGGCGAGGCATCCGTCGGGCCGATTGAGAAGTGGCCGAGGTGCCTTTCACGGCGAGCACCCACCCGCAGGGTCGAGCCACAAGCGAGTTCGGTGTCGCCGTCCGAGGCCGTGACGAAAGAGAACCATGCGGATCGACTCCGCCGAGTGCGGAGTGAGACGATCGACCGAGGGACGCGGTCACCGGGATTCTTCGCTGCGCTCAGAATGACAGCGTAGGGGCCGCTCAGCCGGCCAGGATGTCCTTCTCCTTGGTCGCGAGCGAGTTGTCGACTTCCGCGATGTAGTGGTCGTGGAGCTTCTGCATCTCCTGATGGCCGCGATGCTCGTCGTCCTTGCCGATCTCTTTTTCCTTTTCCATGTTCTTGAGGGAGTCGTTGCCGTCGCGCCGGCACTGGCGCACCACGTTTCGCGAGGACTCCGCCATGTCATGCGCCTTCTTGACGATCTCCTGCCGGCGTTCTTCGGTCAGGGGCGGCACCGGAATCCGGACCAGTTTGCCATCGTTGGCCGGATTCAGCCCCAGGTCGGCCTGGAGTATGGCCTTCTCGATCGCCGCGATCGACGACGGGTCGAAGGGCTGCGCTACGATCATGGTGGCCTCCGGCACCGACAGGTTCGCCACCTGGTTGAGAGGCGTGGCGGTGCCGTAGTAGTCCACCGTAACGCCTTCAAGCATCAGCAGCGACGCCCGGCCGGTGCGCAGATGCTTGAGCTCTTCGTGGAAATGATCCACGGCGTGCTTCATTTTGACTTCAACTTCGCGAAACAACTCCTGCATTACACCTCTCCCTAGCGTTTCTTCGGAGCTTTCAAGTTTCGCGCCCGGACGAACCGCTGTCAACAGGCCTCAGCCCGCTCGCGGCCCGCCGGTGCCAACCCACGACCCGATCCGCTCTCCACAGACGACACGCCGGATGTTGCCGGGCTGCATCAGCTCGAAGACGACGATCGGGATCCCGTTGTCCCGGCACAGGCTGATCGCGGCGGCGTCCATCACTCGGAGGTTCCGCTCCAGGACCTGTTGGTAGCTGATGTGCCTCAAGAGCTCGGCGCCCGGGTCGTTCTCCGGATCGGCAGAGTAGACACCATCGACCGAGGTCGCCTTCAACAGCACCTCGGCCTGGATCTCGTTCGCCCGCAGCGCGGCCGCGCTGTCGGTCGTAAAGAAGGGGTTGCCCGTGCCGGCGGCGAAGATCACGATCCGGCTCTTTTCGAGGTGCCGCATTGCCCTGCGCCGGATGAACGGCTCGGCGACGTCGCGAATGTCGATTGCCGTCTGGACCCGGGTCGTGACGCCCCGCTTTTCGAGAGCGTCCTGGAGAGCCAGCGCGTTGATCACGGTTGCCAACATTCCCATGTAATCGCCGGTCACCCGATCCAGGCCGCGATGGCTGGCGGCTAGGCCTCGGATGATGTTTCCACCTCCCACGACGATGGCAATCTCGACGCCAAGGGAATAGACCTTGCGGATCTCGTCCGCGATCTGGGCGACGATCGGCTCTTCGATTCCAAAGCCCTTGTCACCCATCAGCGCCTCCCCCGACAGCTTCAGCAGGATTCGCTTGTATCGAGGTGAGTCTGCCATCGGGGTGCCCTTCCTGTCCGGATGTTAACCCGCGGCCTGCTTGCGGACTTCGTCGAGGAAGTCGTCATCGCGCTTCTCAAGGCCTTCGCCAAGCACGAAGCGCTCGAACCGGCGCACGCGGATGTTCTCGCCCATCGCGGCGACGGCGGCGGTGACCAACTCGCCCACGGTCTTGTCCGGATCCTTGACGAACGATTGCTCGGTCAGCACGTTCTCCGAGTAGAACTTCTCCATCTTGCCGTCGACGATCCGGTCGACCACGTTCTCGGGCTTGCCGGACTGAAGCGCCTGGTCACGATAGATCTCGCGCTCCTTAGCGAGCACCGCTTCGGATACCTCGTTGCGCTCCACGAATCGGGGATCCGCCGCGGCGATGTGCATGGCGATGTCCTTGACCAGGGTCTGGAAGTCGTCGGTGCGAGCCACGAAGTCGGTCTCGCAGTTGACCTCGACCAGCACTCCGATCTTGCCGCCCGCGTGGATGTAGGAAAGGACCAGGCCCTCGGCCGCAATCCGGCCGGACTTCTTGGCCGCCGCCGCCATGCCGCTCTTGCGAAGAATGTCCACCGCCTTGTCCATGTCGCCCTCGGCTTCCTGGAGCGCTTTCTTGCAGTCCATCATGCCGGCTCCGGTGCGTTCCCGGAGCTCTTTGACCATTGCTGCCGTGATATCCATGACGTCGTTCTCCTCTTTCCTTTGACTAGAGACAGGCCTCCGCTGAGATCTCGAGCCCGGAGGTCCCGAGCTGTCTGTCTGATTGCTGCACCTCGGCCGTCAGTCCGGCCGCGTCCGAATCGAGCCGGCGCCTAGTGGACCGAAGCGTCGGCTTCGGAGGGCTCGGTCGCTTCGGCGGCCTCAGCCTCCTCGGCCGGAGTGGGCTCCGCCGCCGCATCCGGTGCGGCCTCGGCCTCGGGTTCCTCTCCACCGACCTCCTCCGCTTCGGCCTCGGCGGCCGCCTCGGCCTTGGCGGCGGCTTCGGCTTTGGCCGCTGCCTCGAGCGCCGCCGCCTCGACCTCCTTGTTCAGCGCGTCCGTACCCTCGAGGTAGGCGTCGGCAATCTTCTGAGCGAACAATCGGATCGTGCGAATCGCATCGTCGTTGCCCGGGATCGGGAACTCCACGACCTCGGGGTCGCAGTTGGTGTCGACGATCGCGATCACCGGGATGCCCAGCTTGTTGGCCTCGGCCACCGCGATGGACTCCTTCTTGGGATCCACCAGGAAGACCGCGTCGGGAAGCGCATCCAGCTTCCGAATACCCGAGAGGTTGCGTTCCATCCTCTCGCGCTCGCGATCCAGGCGTAGGCGCTCTTTCTTGATCAACGGATTCGCGGTGTCTGCCATGCGGTTCTCGATGTCCGCCAAGCGCTCCACCGAGTTGCGAATCGTGACGAAGTTCGTGAGCGTTCCACCCAGCCAGCGGTGGGTGACGTAGTACTGACCGCAGCGCTCGGCTTCCTCCGCGATCACCTCGCGCGCCTGGCGCTTGGTGCCGACGAAAAGGAGCCGACGACCGGCCCGGCCCATCTCCCGAACGTAGTCGACCGCCTCCAGGAACAGCTCGCGGCTCTTCTGGAGGTCGATGATGTAGATGCCGTTGCGCTTTCCGAAGATGTAGCGCTTCATCTTCGGGTTCCAGCGCCGTGTCTGATGGCCGAAGTGAACGCCCGCCTCGAGCAGTTCCTGCATGCTTACCTGAACCAACGCAGTACCTCCGGCTATCTCTTGCTGAACTGAAAACGAGCGCGCGCACCCTTGAGGCCGTACTTCTTGCGCTCTTTCTTTCGGGGATCGCGGGTGACGAACCCACCCGCCTTGAGCCGCTCGCGGAGCTCGCTGTTGTACTCGATCAGGGCCCGCGTGATGCCGTGGCGAATCGCCCCCGCCTGGCCGGAAGAGCCGCCGCCCCGTACCGTCACATTGATGTCGAACTTCTCGGCTGTCTCGGTGAGGAGGAGTGGCTGACGCACGATCAGACGCAGGGCCGGGTTGGGCAGAAACTCCTCGAACTCACGGCCGTTGACCTTGATGGACCCCGACCCCAGCCTCAGAAAGACCCTGGCCGCAGCGTTCTTGCGCCGCCCGGTCCCGTAGTACTGCAAATCGCTCAACTGATCGCTCCTTAGTCCACCAAGCTCAGCGCCTCGGGCTGCTGGGCTGCATGGGGATGGTCGGGTCCGGCGTACACCTTGAGCTTTCTGAGCTGCGCCCGGCCCATCTTGTTCTTCGGCAGCATGCCCCAGACGCTTTTTTCGATCAGCCTCTGTGGCCGACGCGCTCTGAGGCTGGCCGCGTTCTCTTCCTTCAAACCACCCGGATAGGTGCTGTGGCGGTAGTACATCTTGTCCTGCTCTTTGTTGCCGGTCAGAACGGTCTTCTCCGCGTTGACCACGACCACGAAGTCGCCGGTGTCGATGTGCGGCGCGTACTGCGGCTTGTGCTTGCCGGTGAGAACGCGCGCGATCCTGGTCGAGAGGCGGCCCAGGGTCTGGCCGTCGGCGTCGACCACATACCAACGGCGCTCGACTTCGCCGCTCTTGGGACTATACGTACGAGAGTTCATTGACCCTGGTTCTTCTGGACGCAAGTTGACGGTATCCACCCGACCCTTCCGGGCAAGGGGCCCATGATCTTAGGGAAGCCTCCCGCAGCTGTCAAGGCTCTCGTCGGCCCTCGGAGGCCGGCGCCGCGCGCTCGCCCAGAGCGCTCGTAGGGAGTCCGCAGCGGGGTAAACTCGCCAGCCGTGGGCCAATCTCGCGCAGAGCTCGACAAGAGCGGACATGCCATTCAGGACATGTTTGCCGGAGTCGCTCCCAGGTACGATCTTCTCAATCACCTGCTGTCAGGCGCTCTGGACATCTCGTGGCGCAAACGGTCGGCTGCGGCGCTCGAGCTTGGCCCCGGCGCCCGGGTGCTGGATCTCTGCTGCGGAACCGGTGACCAGGCCCTGGCCGTGCGCAAGCTCGGCGGCACGGTGTTCGCGGGCGACTTCTGCCTGCCGATGCTCGCGATCGCCCGGAAAAAGTACGGTCGCCACCATAGCCGCCGACCGAAGGGGCTGGCGACCGATGCCCTTGTGCTCCCGTTCCGGGACGACCATTTCGACGCGGCGACGGTCTCTTTCGGCCTGCGCAACGTCGCTGACCTCGACCGCGGTCTTCGAGAGCTCAACCGCGTTCTCCGTCCCGGTGGCCGGCTGGCGATCCTCGAGTTCGCCGTACCCGAGTCGCGCTGGCTGCGCAGACCTTACCTGTTCTATTTCCGCCGGATTCTTCCCCTACTCGGGCGACTCGTGTCTCCCAGGGGGTCGGCCTACTCCTACCTGCCTTCGTCGGTCCTCGAGTTCCCTCAGCGCAGGGGGTTCGTCGAGCGCATGCACGATGCCGGCTTCGTTTCGGGCGAGAGCGTCGACCTTACGGGAGGGACGGTGTGCCTCTACACCGCGGCCGCATCGCACGCCGACGGAGTCGCGGCATGAGCAAGATCCTGGACGGCGCGGGCCTGGCGCGAACCATCCGCCTCGAGATCGCCGAGGAGGTGGCTCGCCTGCATTCACAGGGTGCGCGGCCTCCCGGGCTCGCGGCGGTCCTGGTCGGTGACGATCCGGCCTCCGAGATCTACGTCGGGAGCAAGGCGCGGGCCGCCGAGGCCGCCGGCTTCGCGCACCAAACGGTTCGACTGCCCGGCGACACCGCCGGAGCGGAGCTCGCGGCGGCAATCGAAAAACTCAATCGCGACCCTGCAGTCGACGGCATCCTGGTCCAGCTGCCCCTGCCGGCGACGCTACGGCCGCGAGGTGTCCTCGACCTTCTCGACCCATCGAAGGACGTGGACGGTCTGCACGCGGTCAACGCCGGCCGGCTCTGGCTGGACGAGCGCGGCCTGTTCCCGGCCACGCCGATGGGCATCATGGAGCTTCTCGCCCGAGCCGAGATCGAGCTCGAAGGACGCCGGGCTGTGATCGTCGGCCGGAGTCATCTGGTCGGCAAGCCCTTGGCCGGGCTCCTGCTCCACAAGAACGCCACGGTGACCATCTGCCACTCGCGCACCAGCGATCTGCCGACAGTGACACGCAAAGCTGACATCCTGGTCGCCGCGGTGGGACAACTCGCCCTGATCGGCCCCGAGCACGTGAGGGAAGGAGCCGTCGTGGTCGACGTCGGCATCCACAGGATCGACGATCCCGCCAAGGTCGAGGAGCTGTTTCCGGGCAACGAGAAGCGCCGCGCCACGCTAGAGCGACGAGGCCGAATCGTCGCCGGCGACGTCGATTTTCACCGCGTCGCGCCCCGGTGCTCCGCGATCACGCCGGTCCCGGGGGGCGTGGGGCCACTGACCGTGGCGATGTTGCTCTCGAACACTCTCCTGGCATCGAAGCGCCGGCAGGGGCTGGGGTGAGGATCGTGTTCGCAAGGTCGGCAGCTCCGAAAACCAGTCGGGAGGGGACACCTGGGAAAGGTGTCCCCGATGGCGCTAGCAAATGAGAATCGGATTGACCGGAGGCATCGCCTCCGGCAAATCCACCGTCGCTGCCTGGATGGCCGAAGCCGGATTCAAGGTCGTCGACGCGGACGATCTGGTCGCCGCCCTGTACGAGGCCGGCCAGCCCGGTGCCGAAGCCGTTCGCCAGCTGTTCGGGGACCAGGCGATCGGCCCGTCCGGAGCCGTCGATCATCTGGCGCTGGCCGCCAGGGTATTCTCGGATCCCGACGCCCTCGATCGGCTCGAGGAGCGCATCCACCCGCTGGTTCGCGACTCGTTCGCCCGGATCGCCGGCGAGGCCCCGGAACCCTGCGTTCTCGAGGCCACGCTCCTCGTCGAAGCTGGCTACGCGCCCGGCTTCGACCTGGTGGTAACGGTCGAGGCCGAGGAGGACACCCGGATCGCTCGTGCCCTCGCGCGCGGACTTGGCGAAGACGAAGCGCGGGCTCGACTCGAAGCGCAGGCCGACTCGGAGTTTCGGAGCCGGGCGGCGCACCGAGTGCTTCGAAATGACGGCTCGTTCGAGGAGCTCCGGCGCGACGTCGACCTGCTGATCGCCGAGATCACTGCACTCGACGCGCAGCGGGATTCGCCGTGACCCGCCAGCCCGCAGGCGCCGCCCGGCGGCGCGTCGACGGCGCTGTCCTGGTGACCGGCAACGAGAACAAGGTGCTCGAGGCCGAGCGGATCTGTGGATTTCCGATCCGCCACGTCGAGGCCGACCTCCCGGAGATCCAGTCGGCGAGCTTGGCCGAGGTCACTCGCGAGAAAGCCGCCGAGGCATGGCACCGCCTCGAACGGCCGGTAATCGTCGAAGAGACCGGCCTCGAGCTGGCGTCGATGAACGGGTTCCCGGGACCCCTGGTCAAGTGGATGCTGGAAGCAATCGGCCCTGTCGGGATCGCCCGGACGGCTGCCGGCCTGGAGGATGCTCGTGCCCGCGCGGTTTGCATCGTCGCGTACCACGACGGCGCTGAGTACTTCGCGGGGGAGGGTCGCACGGACGGCGAGCTCGTCCTGCCCCCGCGGGGCGAGCACGGTTTCGGCTGGGACTCGGTGTTCCGACCCGAGGGCGAGGAACGGACCTACGCCGAGCTGGGCGACCAAAAAAAAGACGAAGTCGGCCACCGAGGGCGCGCCTGGCGCGCGCTCCTCGAGCGCCTGGGCTAGCCGAGGCGTACCCAAAGTACCTCAAGTTTTGGAGGAAACCTGGCGAATGCAGGCCGAGCGCCTGAAGCACCTTGACTTGTCGGGGCGTCGTAGGTGGAGGGAGATGTGTGGCCTGTCGACCGAGAGAACCGGAGGCGTACTCTGAAGTACGTCGAGGATTCTCGAGGAAGAACAGGTGACACAGGTCCCCCACCTACGGCTCCCCGGCCTAGTCCAAATAGCCGAGAGCCCTGAGAGCTTCCACCTCTTCGGCGTCCAGTTCCACCGTCGCCTCGTCGCCGTCTGCGACAAGTGCGAACTGCGCGACCAGTCCCTCGAGAGCTCGAGCCATGCGGCTGCAGATTTCGGGCAGAGGCTCCGTAAGCGGCGCGCTCTCGCCCGGGTCGTTCAGGTTGTCGAAGCAACTCGAGCCACCGTCCTCTCTCACGAATACGGTGTGGGTGACGCCGCGGAGCCCGCGAACCCCCGGACCCTCGACGTAGACCGGGCGCACCCGAAGCGGCTGTCCAAGAAGCAGTGGCGACAGGCTACGCCCTCGAGCCGATCGCGGTAGATCGATTCCGACGAGATCCAGCACCGTTGGCATGACGTCGACCAGCCCGACGACATCGTCAACGGTTCGCGGCGCCAGGCCGTAGACCGGAGGCAGCCGCACCATCATCGGAATACTGGTCACCTCCTCGTACGGCGCATAGCCGTGCTGGAGCTCGTCGTGCTCGTTGAAGCCCTCTCCGTGATCCGCTACCAACACGACCACGGTGTCGTCGATCAGGCCGGATTCGCGCAGCCACGCGATGAGCTCGCCGAAGGCGCCGTCCGTGTACGCGACTTCCTCGTCATAGCTGGCGATGAATGCCGCGAGGTTTCGAGGGTTCATGTGCTTGGCCGCCCACTCCGGAACTCTCGTCCAATGTTCGGGTGCCCGGGGGCGGGTGCTGCTGTTGCCGAATCTGCCGGTCTCGTCGGGCAGTTTGCGGTTGTAGGGAAAATGAACGTCCATATAGTGGGCGTAGGCGAAGAACGGCTTGTCCGCGTCGCCCGACTCGACCCATTGGCGCAAGAGTCGGTTGACCCGGTAGGCGGTCACCAGCCGCTTGTTGAAGAAGTGATCGAAGCCCTGAGCGAACCCGGTCTTCTTCAGAATGTGGACGTTGGTGCCGATCGAACCGGTCCGGTATCCGGACTGGCGGAAACGCTCCGCCATCGTCACGATCGGCTTGGGTAGGACATCGGTCTCAAAACCGGCATCTCCCTCGAAGCCGACCCGGCCGAGCCCGTGCTGATCCGGATACAACGAGGTGAAGAGAGTCGCCACCGAGGGCTTGGTCCAGCTCGAGTGACTGTAGGCCCGGTTGAAGACGACGCTCTCCGCGGCGAAGGCATCGATGTTCGGACTGGTGGGAAGCTCGTAGCCATAGGCGCCGAGATGATCGCGGCGAAGAGCGTCGATCAGCACCACCAGGACGTTCGGCCGAGGGAGGCCTCCGTCCTCCGAGAAGTCGGGCAGGACCGTAGGCGGTCCGGCGCAGGCCTGGACGAGACCCAGAGCCAGAGCGATGGCGACTCCGAGCGCCGCCGACTGCCTCCGGCGGTTCATCGCTGGACGAGATCCTCGGGAAACCTGCCGGGTCCGACCCCCGTGTTGACGACCCGTCCCTCCGGCAGTCTCTTCGGCCATCGCGGACGCTTGGGCATCTCGAGGCCGGTTCGGCGATGCCACTGCGCCAGGTGCAGGTCGGTCGGCTCCAGCTCGTCCACGTGCTCGAAATAGAGGTCGAACCAATCCGAGGTCGACCGCTTCGACTCTTTGACCCGGCCGATGATGTTCTGCGCCGGCCAGGTGTCGAGCCTCCGCGTTTCGGCCCGCGGCCGGATGTTCCAGTAGGTCTCGTGCGCAGCAGTGTAGTGGCCGGAGCGCGTCCCGCTCGACACCCACTGGCGATTCGGAATCCCGACGTCGATGCGCGAGCTCAGGTTCTGGAACGACGCACCGCGGTGATGGTCGAAGTTGATGTTGCGTCCTTTGCCCCAAGAGTAGACGTTACCGTTCGCCATGTTCGAGAACGACGTGTCATGCAAGTTGCGGTTCTCAATGCGAAAGCGAGTCACGAGACTGTCTTGCGCGCCGCCCAGGTTGAAGCCGTAGTGGCCGCCGCGGCCGGCGATGACGATGTTCTCCGCGGTCGCGTAGCGCGCGTACCAGAAGAAGATGCCGTTGTCGGCGTTCAAAATCGCCACGTCGCGAACCCAGCTGTTGTAGGTCTGACCCAAGCTGATGGCGTTGTGTCCCGGCTCGTTGTGATGGCCTGCGTACGGGGTCAGCGCGAACTCGATCGTCATGCGCTCGATGCCGACCTCCTCCACCTCGATCACGGCCTCGTGAAGCTCGGCTTTCCATTCGGGCTTGACGTCGAGGCGTAGCGGCCGGTCAAAGTGGACCTTGTTGCCTTCTACCCGCTTGATCTCGAGCAGCCAGTTGATGATCTGGAAGCCGGGTACGTCGATGATGCACTTGCCTCCGAGTGGATGGCCGGCGTGCATCGCCATGGTGAGCGAGCCATCGCTTTCATGCTGGATCAGACGGACCATCTGGCCGGGCTCGAGGCCAGCGGTGTCGGAAACCCGAATCCAGGTCTGCCCCCTGGGCGCGCGTCGAGTCACCTCCGCCAGGCGCTTGCCTTCGTCCCAGACCGGCGCGTTCGAGTCGCCGCGCTCGAGCTCGGGGTTGGCCCAGATCCAACCGCCGCCCCACGACCAGCTGCTGGGTCTTCCGTCCTTCCCGTGTCCCAAGGCCTCGGTGAGCGTCTTCGGAAAGAACAACACGGTCGAGTCCCGGCTTTCGCCGCGCAGGACGATGTGGCTCTTTTTGATGAAGAGCGGCCGGGTGATCAGGTACCTGCCCGCCGGGATCAAGATCGCTCCCCGCTCCGTCTGCGCGATCGCGTCGAGAAACGCCAGGCTGTCGTCGGTCACGCCGTCACCGACCGCGCCGAAATCTCTGACGTTGGCGCGGACGGGAACCCTGGGGATCGGCTCGTTGCCCGCGCGATAGCCGGCATAGGAGAAGTCTGGCAACCTTCCGGCCGGATCCCAACGCTCGCCCTCCGATCCCCACAGGTGCGAGGTGTTCTCCGGCACCGGTCCGAGATCGGGAGGGCCGCAAGCGGCGTTCAAGCCGAAAGCCGCGAGCACACCGGCGGCAGCGAAGCTTCGAATAGGGAAGATGCGCATCGGGAAGGCGCCCGGAGCCGAGCCGGGAGAGTCTAGCGAAGAAACCGGGGTCTGTCCCTAGACGGTCACCGGCTCATCAGCTCGACCATGATCGCCTTTTGCACATGCAGGC